>JBPBQT010000001.1:0-26428 GCA_050955065.1 Janthinobacterium lividum
GATCTTTCACATTCTGATCGTGTTGTTGCAGGCCTTCATTTTCATGATGTTGACCTTGGTGTATCTCGGCCAGGCCCACGACAAGCATTGATTGATGACGGCATGAATGGCGCGGCCGGCGCACGGATCAGGTTCACCGGCCCGCCTTGATCACTTTTTACCCAATCCAGTTTTCAAGACTTTTCAATAGGAGCAACCATGCAAGCTTTCATCGCCAACATCCAGGGTCTGACCGCCATCGCAATCGGCATCATCATCGGCCTGGGTGCGATCGGCGCCTGTATCGGGATTGGCCTGATGGGCGGCAAGTACATCGAGGCATGCGCGCGTCAGCCCGAGCTGATCAACCCGCTGCAAACGAAGATGTTCCTGTTGGCCGGTCTGATCGACGCGGCATTCCTGATCGGTGTGGGTATCGCCATGCTGTTCGCCTTCGCGAACCCGCTGCTGACGGCATTGAATGGTGTCGCAGGCGCCTGACGCGTCTCGTCACACGAGCCGTCAGCCCGCCTACGGGCGGGACGGCGGGGCGGTGAACCAAGCGGCGCCCGTTGTCCTATCGACATCGGGTGCCGATGTTTTCAGCCTGGTCGTTCACCAATTTGGTACAGCATACGTTAAGGAAACACAGTGAATCTCAACGCAACCCTGTTTGCGCAAATGGTCGTGTTTCTGATCCTCGCCTGGTTCGCGATGAAATTCGTGTGGCCACCGTTGATCAGGGCACTCGACGAGCGCGCAAGAAAGATCGCCGACGGTCTGGCTGCCGCCGAAAAGGGCAAAGCCGACCTCGCCGATGCGCAGAAGCGCATCGACAAGTCGCTCGCCGAGGCGCGCGACCAGGGACAGGATCGCCTCGCCCAGGCGGAAAAGCGCGCGCAGCAAGCCGCGGAAGAAATCAAGGCGAACGCGCAAGCGGAAGCCGCACGGATCATCGCCACGGCCAAAGCCGATGCCGACCAGCAACTCGTCAACGCACGCGAAGCGCTGCGTGGCGAAGTGGCCGCGCTGGCAGTCAAGGGCGCCGAGCAGATCCTGCGTCGCGAAGTCGACCAGAAGACGCACGTCGATCTGCTGAATCAACTTAAGGCCGAGCTCTGATCATGGCTGAACTTGCGACCATCGCCCGTCCTTACGCCGAAGCCGCATTCAACGTGGCCGTGTCGGCCCGTCCGACGGCCGGCGCCGCAGGCGCGCTTGCCGCGGGCGGCCCGGTAGCCGGCATACCGGTCACGGCTTCGTCCGTCCAGGCGCCCGTGACGGCCGCGGCCGCCGGAAGCGCCACCGACACGATCGGCAGCTGGTCGGTGTCCTTGAAAGAATTGGCGCAGGTCGCGAGCAATCCTGACGTGCGCTTGCTCGAAATGGACCCGAACGTCGGCAGCGACCAGTTCGTCGATCTGCTGTTCAGCGCCGTGCGCGCGCCGCTCGACGAGCCGGTCCGGAATTTCGTGCGCATGCTGGTGGAAAATCACCGCGCTTCGCTGCTGCCGCAGATCGCCGAGCAGTTCGAGACGATGAAGAACACGCGTGCCGGCTCGGCCGATGCGCTCATCACAAGCGCCTTTCCGCTCGAAGGCGCCGCGCTGGCCGAACTGGTCGCCGCGCTCGAGAAGAAGTTTGGCACCCGGCTCCAGGCCCATGTCGTCGTCGACCCCTCGTTGATCGGCGGCGTCAGCGTGGCGGTGGGCGATGAGGTGCTCGATACGTCGGTGCGCGCGCGTCTGGCGCAGATGCAAGCGGCGCTGACCGCCTGAAGGGAAACGAACGGGGCGTGGCGCCTGACGGCGCATCAGCCTCGGGCCAACGGCCGATGCGCGGATGCGCGGTAAAGAATTGACTATCAGGAGTAGCAAAATGCAACTCAACCCATCTGAGATCAGCGAACTGATCAAGGCCCGGATCCAGGGTCTCGAATCGGGCGCGGATCTGCAAAATCAGGGCACCGTGATCTCGGTGAGCGACGGTATCGTCCGTATCCACGGTCTGTCGAACGTCGAACAGGGCGAAATGCTCGAGTTCCCGGGCAACATCTTCGGTCTGGCACTGAACCTCGAGCGCGACTCGGTCGGTGCGGTGATCCTGGGTGAATACGACAGCATTTCCGAAGGCGACACGGTCAAGTGCACGCGGCGTCTGCTGCAGGTGCCGATCGGTCCGGAACTGCTGGGCCGCGTCGTGAACGCGCTGGGCGTGCCGATCGACGGCAAGGGTCCGGTCAACGCACAGCTGTTCGACCCGATCGAAAAGATCGCGCCGGGCGTGATCTGGCGTCAGGGCGTCGACCAGCCGTTGCAGACCGGCATCAAGTCGATCGACGCGATGGTGCCGATCGGCCGCGGTCAGCGCGAGTTGATCATCGGCGACCGCCAGACCGGCAAGAGCGCGGTGGCGATCGACGCGATCATCAACCAGAAGGGCAAGGGCGTGAAGTGCATCTACGTCGCCATCGGTCAGAAGGCGTCGTCGGTCACGAACATCGTGCGCAAGCTCGAACAATACGGCGCGATGGAATACACGACGGTCGTCGTGGCGACCGCGTCCGATCCGTCGGCGATGCAGTACCTGGCGCCGTATGCCGGCTGCACGATGGGCGAGTACTACCGCGATCGCGGCGAAGACGCGCTGATCGTCTATGACGATCTGACCAAGCAGGCCTGGGCGTATCGCCAGATCTCGCTGCTGCTGCGCCGTCCGCCGGGCCGCGAAGCGTATCCGGGCGACGTGTTCTATCTGCACTCGCGTCTGCTGGAGCGTGCGGCGCGCGTATCGGCCGAGTACGTGGAGAAGTTCACGAACGGCGCCGTCACCGGCAAGACCGGTTCGCTGACGGCGCTGCCGATCATCGAGACGCAGGCCGGCGACGTGACCGCCTTCGTGCCGACGAACGTGATCTCGATCACCGACGGCCAGATCTTCCTGGAAACGGACCTGTTCAACGCCGGCGTGCGTCCCGCGATCAACGCCGGTATCTCGGTGTCGCGTGTGGGCGGCGCGGCGCAGACCAAGGTCATCAAGAAGCTTGCCGGCGGTATCCGTACCGACCTCGCGCAGTATCGCGAACTCGCGGCGTTCTCCCAGTTCGCGTCGGATCTCGACGAGGCCACGCGCAAGCAGCTCGAGCGCGGTCGCCGCGTGACCGAACTGCTGAAGCAGCCGCAATTCCAGCCGTTGCAGGTCTGGGAACTGGCGGTGTCGCTGTTCGCCGCGAACAACGGCTACCTCGACGATCTGGATGTGTCGCGCGTGCTGCCTTTCGAAAAGGGCCTGCGCGAGAATCTGAAGGCGTCGAAGGCCGATCTGATCGGACGCATCGAGAACAAGAAGGAACTGTCGAAGGACGACGAGCCGCTGCTGCATGCAGCGGTCAAGGACTTCAAACAGTCCGGCGCATACTGAGACGGCGCTCGTAGGGCATGACGGTGCGGGCCGATCGGTTCGCACCGGAGCCGACAGGAGTTGAGCAATGGCTGGAATGAAGGAAACGCGGGGCAAGATCAAGAGCGTGCAGAACACGCGCAAGATCACCAAGGCGATGGAAATGGTGGCCGCATCGAAGATGCGCAAGGCCCAGGAGCGCATGCGTGCTTCGCGCCCGTACGCGGACCGCGTGCGCGATATCGTCGCGCACCTGTCCGAGGCCAATCCGGAATATCGCCATCCGTTCATGTCGCGTCCGACGCAGGCCCGGCGCGCCGGGTTGATCCTGATCACGACCGACAAGGGTCTGTGCGGGAGCATGAACACCAACATTCTGCGGCTGACGCTCGCGAAGTTCCGGGAAACGGAACAGCAGGGCGTCACGCTCGAAGCGACGGCGATCGGCAGCAAGGGCACGGGTTTCCTGCACCGCCTGAATGCGAAGATCGTCTCGCAGGTGTCCCATCTCGGCGATGTGCCGCACCTGGACCGCCTCGTCGGCGTCATCAAGGTGCAGCTCGACGCGTTCGCCGCGGGCGAGCTGGATGCGGTGTATCTGGGTTACACGCGCTTCATCAATGCGATGAAGCAGGAAGCGGTGCTGGAGCAGCTGCTGCCGCTGCCCGAAGCGCAGTTGCAGCGCAGCGAAGCACACCGTGCGTCGCATCCGTGGGATTACATCTATGAGCCGGATGCGCAGACGGTCATCGACGACCTGCTGACGCGTTATGTCGAGGCATTGGTGTACCAGGGCGTCACGGAAAACATGGCGTCCGAACAGTCGGCGCGGATGGTGGCGATGAAGGCCGCTTCCGACAACGCGAAGACGGTGATCAAGGAATTGCAGCTGGTATACAACAAGGGCCGGCAAGCTGCGATCACCAAGGAATTGTCGGAAATCGTCAGCGGCGCCGCGGCTGTCTGACCCTAGAAAACATCGTTGGCGCTCGGCGAACTCCGGTTCCGGGGCCAGGCACGAATCAGAGCATCTAAAGGAAAATCGATGAGTACCGCGATAACAGACGGCAAGATCGTTCAGTGTATCGGTGCGGTGGTTGACGTGGAATTCCCGCGCAACGCCATACCGAAGATCTATGACGCGCTCGTGCTGGAAGGCAGCGAGCTGACGCTCGAAGTCCAGCAGCAGCGTGGCGACGGCATCGTCCGCACCATCTGTCTCGGTTCGGCCGATGGCCTGCGCCGTGGCCTGACGGTCAAGAACACCGGCCATCCGATCACGGTGCCGGTGGGCGCAGCGACGCTGGGCCGCATCATGGACGTGCTGGGTCGTCCGATCGACGAAGCCGGTCCGATCTCGCAGGAAATCACCCGTTCGATCCATCAGCTGGCGCCCGCGTTCGACGAACTCGCGCCCTCGACCGAACTGCTCGAGACCGGCATCAAGGTGATCGACCTGATCTGCCCGTTCGTGAAGGGCGGCAAGGTGGGTCTGTTCGGCGGCGCCGGTGTGGGCAAGACCGTCAACATGATGGAATTGATCAACAACATCGCGAAGGCGCACGGCGGTTATTCCGTGTTCGCCGGCGTGGGCGAGCGTACCCGCGAGGGCAACGATTTCTACCACGAAATGAAGGACTCGAACGTCCTGGACAAGGTCGCGCTGGTCTACGGTCAGATGAACGAGCCGCCGGGCAACCGCCTGCGCGTGGCGCTGACCGGCCTGACGATGGCCGAGCAGTTCCGCGACGAAGGCCGCGACGTGCTGTTCTTCGTCGACAACATCTACCGCTTCACGCTGGCCGGAACGGAAGTCTCGGCGCTGCTGGGCCGGATGCCGTCGGCAGTGGGTTACCAGCCGACGCTGGCCGAGGAAATGGGCCGTCTGCAGGAGCGCATCACCTCGACCAAGAAGGGTTCGATCACGTCGGTGCAGGCCGTCTACGTGCCGGCCGACGATTACACCGACCCGTCGCCGGCGACCACCTTCGGTCACCTGGATGCGACCGTCGTGCTGTCGCGTGACATCGCCTCGCTGGGCATCTACCCGGCGGTCGATCCGCTCGACTCGACGTCGCGCCAGATCGATCCGCTGGTGATCGGCGATGAGCATTACTCGGTGACGCGCCGCGTGCAGCAGACGCTGCAGCGCTACAAGGAACTGCGCGACATCATCGCGATTCTGGGCATGGATGAACTCGCGCCGGAAGACAAGCAGGCCGTGGCCCGCGCGCGGAAGATCCAGCGCTTCATGTCCCAGCCGTTCCACGTCGCCGAGGTATTCACCGGCGCGCCGGGCAAGCTCGTCTCGATGAAGGACACGATCCACGGCTTCAAGATGATCGTCGACGGCGAGTGCGATCACCTGCCGGAGCAGGCGTTCTACATGGTCGGCGCGATCGAAGAAGCTTTCGAGAAAGCGGCGAAGATGTAATCGACGCATGCCGGCGCGCGGGGCGGGGCAGGGTCCAGTGATGGGTCGTGCCCCGCCCGACGCGCGGGCGTCTCGTGGCTCCAAAGCTCTAGGAAGGGCCGGATACGGTCCGGCACCATCAGGAATCGTTATGGCAACCATCAAAGTAGACGTCGTCAGCGCGGAAGGAGAAATCTTCTCCGGTCAGGCGCGCTTCGTGTCGCTGCCGGGTGAGGCGGGGGAACTCGGCATCCTGCCGGGACACACGCCGCTGATCACCCGGATTCGTCCGGGCGCCGTGCGCATCGAAGCAGAAGACGGTAAGGAAGAGTTCGTCTTCGTCGCCGGCGGCATTCTGGACGTCCAGCCGAAGAGTGTCACCGTACTGGCCGATACCGCGATTCGCGGCAAGGATCTCGACGAGGCGAAAGCCGAGGCAGCGCGTCGATCCGCCGAGGAGACACTGGCCAACAATGGTTCGACGTTACAGTACGCCGCCGCCCAGGCCGAGCTGGCCGCAGCGGTCGCGCAGCTCACGGCGATCCAGCAACTGCGTCGCCGTCGCTAGACTTTCCCGTTACGCCGATCGGCTGGCGGACAGCGCCGAGCAATGAAAAAACCCGCCGCTGGCGGGTTTTTTCATGTGTCGCACGCGCGATGGACAAGGCATCCACAGCGCATTGCGGAGCGCTGTCCAAGAAAAGCGGAATAAAAAAAAGCGGGCTTGGCGCCCGCCCAAAACCACACGCTACGGGGTTAGCGCGAGGAGACCAAAGGTGAAAAGCCGCCACGGTGGTCGCGTTTCCCACTGGAAACGCCGGGACCACGGCACGATTTCCGCGAAGCCTGCCTCTACCGGACCCGCCGGTGATAGGGCGTGTCAAAGAAGCATCCTTCGCTGCGACCGTTGCAACGATTGTGGTCCATTCAGCAGCCGTACTGCGTAACAAAGTGTATCCGGTTGTAACCTGACGTCCTTTTTAAATCAGGCACTTACACGCAGTTTTGAAAGTTGTGTCGCACTGCCAAGCCGCTTGATTCGGCAGGCATTACGCCATTTCGCAGCGCCTTGCGACGCCGTGGCCGAGCGATCCGGTCGAGTGGGAAACGATATAAATTCTGACACCTTTACCCTGTTGTCCGTCAGCGGATATCCGCTTTTCCGACAAAAACCGTCGGGTCGCCGTGGCGCTGTATCCTGATGTTGAAATGCGCACGCGCCAGAACATCCCGCGACGTCAGGGTCTGCGCTCCGGTAAAATGCTTTTTTCCTTTCGAATCGGGGTCTCTCCGTGATTGAAGCCCATACGCAGGCTGCGGCCCCCGCCCCCTTGCTGAACGATACCTTCCTGCGCGCATTGCTGCGTCAGCCGACGGACTACACGCCGATCTGGCTCATGCGTCAGGCGGGACGCTATCTTCCCGAATACAATGCGACGCGCGCACGCGCGGGCAGCTTCCTGGGCCTGGCGAAAAACCCGGACTACGCGACCGAAGTCACGTTGCAGCCGCTCGAGCGCTACCCGCTGGACGCAGCCATCCTGTTCTCGGACATCCTGACGATTCCGGATGCCATGGGACTGGGTCTGGAATTCACCCAGGGCGAAGGGCCGAGTTTCGCGAAGCCGGTGCGCACCGAGGCCGACGTGGCCGCGCTTCAGGTTCCGGACATCGAGTCGACGCTCGGGTATGTCACCGGCGCCGTTGCATCGATCCGGCGCGCGCTGATCGACGGCCGGGGGCGCCAGCGCGTGCCGCTGATCGGATTTTCCGGAAGCCCGTGGACGCTTGCCTGCTACATGGTCGAAGGTCGGGGTTCGTCCGACTTTCGCACGGTCAAGACGATGCTGTATGCGCGTCCCGACCTGATGCATCGTATTCTCGACGTCAACGCCCGTTCGGTGATCGCGTATCTGAATGCCCAGATCGAAGCCGGCGCGCAAGCCGCGATGATCTTCGACACCTGGGGCGGGGCACTGGCCGATGGCGCGTACCAGGAGTTCTCGCTGTCCTATATCCGGCAGATCGTCGCCGGGCTGATCCGCGAGCATGAGGGCCGCAAGGTGCCGGTCATCGCGTTCACGAAGGGCGGGGGACTCTGGCTGGAACAGATCGCCGCGAGCGGCGTCGATGCCGTGGGCCTGGACTGGACCGTCGACCCGCGCGCCGCGCGCCAACGCGTCGCCGGCAAGGTGGCGCTGCAGGGCAGCCTCGATCCGTCGATCCTGTTTGCGCCACCGGAGACGATCCGTGCCGAAGCGCGGCGCCTGCTGGATGCCTATGGACCGGAAGCCGGTCATGTATTCAACCTCGGTCACGGCATCTCGCAGTTCACGCCGCCCGAGCATGTGATTTCGCTGGTCGACGAAGTGCATTCGTATAGCCGGAAACAGCGGCAGGGCCTGGCGCAAGGCTGACCGGGAGCGCGCGCCGACACTGTTTTTTCGTTGGAGCTGCGTATTTTGTATATGTCAAGACTTGACTTATACACAAAAATTTTTTTCGCGTTTTGCCTGTTCGGTAAGCTGCCATTTCCCGGTATATTTTCTGAAAAAATTCGTTATCGCAATGATTCATAAGGGATTTCAATTTTTTCTAAAAATGCCGGGAATGCAAGGAACATGACGTGTGAAGGGCAATACCGGTATAAGTTTCCGCCTTCTCCACAGAGTTATCCACAGGCGCTTGTGGAAAAATCGAAAACGGCCTGACGAATCCAAACCTTAGCGATGAATCGCATGTTCAACTTTAAGTGTGGCGCGCCTGTGGGCGGCGCGCTGCGCCGTTTCCCTGGCGCAGGGTCGAAATATGGCCTGGGTATCGTCGGCCCCGGGCGCGCATGAACGTCCCGTCGCATCGTCGGGAGGGAATCGTCCGGGTTGCGCTGGACCATCCGCTGCAGACGCTGTTCGATTACCGTTACGCCGTGGTGGACGCGGCAGCCGTGCCCGTGCCGGGGCAACTGGTCAGCGTGCCATTCGGACGCCGGCAATGCGTCGGACTGGTGTGCGACGTGGTGGACCGGTCGGACGTGCCGGCCGAAAAACTCAAGCCGGTTGACGCTTTCTGCACGGACTGTCCGCCGCTCAGCGAAGCGTGGCTCGGGCTGGTGCGCTTCGCCGCCGCGTATTACCAGCGCGGCATCGGCGAGGTGGCGATGCCCGCGTTGCCGCAGGTGCTGCGCGATCCCGCGCGATGGTCGAAGCTGTTTCCCCGGACGACCGTGTATGACCTGCTGCCCGGCCGGCGCGAGGCGCTGCTCGCCAGCCTGCCGGCGCGCGCGGCCGCCTTGCGGCGCCTGGCCGACGCGCTGTGTACCGGCAGGTTGCCGATGGACGTCGCGCGGCGTCTGCATGCCCGGGCGGGCGGTGTGCTCGATGAATGGTGCGCGGCAGGCTGGCTGCGGCGGCAGGAGGTCGACGAGGGTGATGCGTCGTCGTCTTTGACCCTGTCCGTGGCTGTCCCAATGCCTGTGTCCTCGCCCGTGTCCTCGCACTCGTCCTCGCTTGCGAATGACGTGGCTGCACTGCGCCGCGACGACGTCGTGCCACAGGAGTGCCCGGTGGCGGGCGGATCCCCCGCCGCTGCGCCGACCCTGCTCCCGGCGACGTCGCCACTCGCGCCTTCGGTACGGCTGAGCGACGAGCAGGAGACCGCACTCGCGGCGCTGCGGCACGCCGAGGGCTTCACGCCCTTTCTGCTCTTCGGCGTGACGGGCAGCGGCAAGACCGAGGTCTATCTGCACGCGCTGGCCGACCGGCTCGCGCGCGACCCCGCCGCGCAGGCGCTGGTGCTGGTGCCCGAGATCAATCTCACGCCGCAGTTCGACGCGCTGTTCCGGCGGCGCTTCGCCGCGCTGGGCGACGGCGCCATCGTCACGCTGCACAGCGGTCTGGCCGAAGGCGAGCGGGCGCGTCACTGGCTCGCCGCGCATACGGGACGCGCCCGCATCGTGCTGGGCACGCGCCTCGCGGTGCTGGCGTCGTTTCGCAAGCTGGCGATGATCATCGTCGACGAGGAACACGAGGCCGCGTACAAGCAGCAGGAGGGGCTGCGGTACTCGGCGCGCGATCTCGCCGTCTGGCGGGCCAAGCAGCTCGCGCTGCCGATCGTGCTCGGCTCGGCAACGCCGTCGCTCGAGACCTGGTCGCAGGCCGAGCAGGGGCGCTACCAGCGGCTGACGCTGACGCGCCGGCCTGCCTCGGCCGACGCGGCCCTGCCGACCGTGCGGCTGATCGACACCGAAATCGAACGACAACGTGGCCGCGGGCCGATCGACGGCTTCAGCGCCCCGCTCGCCGCCGCGTTGCGCGAGCGCCTGACACGCGGCGAGCAGAGCCTGGTGTTCATCAACCGTCGCGGCTATGCGCCCGTGCTCTCGTGCGATGCCTGCGGCTGGGTATGCGGGTGCCCGCGTTGCAGCGCCTATCTGGTCCTGCACAAGATGGACCGCGTGCTGCGCTGTCATCATTGCGGCTGGCAGGAGCGCATCCCGCATGCCTGCCCGGAATGCGGCAATGTCGACATCGCGCCGATGGGCCGGGGCACGCAGCGCGCGGAGGAGACCCTGGCGACGCTGGTGCCGGGCGCGCGGATCCTGCGCATCGACGCCGACAGCACACGCAGGAAAGGCAGCGCCGCGGCGCTGTTCGCGGACGTGCATGCGGGCGACGTCGACATCCTGGTCGGCACGCACATGATCGCGAAGGGCCACGATTTCCAGAACGTCAGTCTGGTAGCGGTCCTGAACGCCGACGCCGCGCTGTTCTCGCACGACTTCCGCGCGACCGAACGCCTGTTCGCCCAGCTCATGCAGGTGGCGGGCCGCGCGGGGCGGGGCGGACAGGCGGGCGAGGTGCTGATCCAGACGCGGCATCCGTCCCACCCGCTGTACGGCGCGCTGCTGCGGCACGATTACGCCGGGTTCGCCGCGGCGACGCTCGCCGAGCGCCGGCAGGCGCATC
Source organism: Janthinobacterium lividum (assembly GCA_050955065.1). Taxonomy (GTDB): domain Bacteria; phylum Pseudomonadota; class Gammaproteobacteria; order Burkholderiales; family Burkholderiaceae; genus Robbsia. Next base: position 10,756 of record JBPBQT010000001.1, read on the forward strand.
TGCCGCCTTTCGTCTATCAGGCGCTGCTGCGCGCCGAGGCGCGCACGCTCGAACAGGCGATCGCCTTCCTGCAAAAGGCGGCCGAATCGTTCGACCTGCTGACGGGCGAAGACATGCGGGTGCATCGCTACGACCCCGTGCCGATGGCGCTCGTCAAGATCGCCAACACCTTTCGCGGCCAGCTGCTGATCGAGAGCGCGTCGCGCCAGGCATTGCAGGCCACGCTGCAGGCATGGCAGCAGATACTGCGCAAGCAACGCGGCGGCGTGCTGCGCTGGGCCGTGGAAATCGACCCGCTCGACATCTGATCCGCCTTTCCCGAGACCGCTGACGAAACCAAGGTGCAACCGTAAAAATACCCGGTTGCACCTTTTTTTTTACTACAGTACATTCGCGCCATGAGCCAAACGCTTCGGAGTAATCGTCCGGCGGCGGGCAACCATTCTGGAGCGGGGACATGGCAAGCACGACGCTGGGTGTCAAGGTGGACGAGCCCTTGCGGGCAAGGCTGAAAGAGGCGGCGCAGCGGATCGACCGTACGCCGCACTGGTTGATCAAGCAGGCGATATTCGCCTATCTCGAACGCATCGACGCCGGCCAGATACCCTCGGAACTGAATGCGTTCGGCGGGGCCACGGAGTTCGAAGCAAGTGTCGCCGACCTTCCCGGCGACGAGGCCGTGCATCATCCGTTCATGGAATTCGCGCAAGGGGTGCAACCCCAGTCGGTGATGCGTGCGGCGATCACCGCCGCGTACCGGCGCCCCGAACCCGAGTGCGTGCCCTTCCTGATCGGGCATGCGCGGCTGCCCACGGCGCTGGCGGCGCAGGTCAGGACGTTGGCGACCCATCTGGTCGAGGCATTGCGCAGCAAGCAGACGGGCGGCGGCGTCGAGGGCCTGATCCACGAATTCTCGCTGTCGAGCCAGGAAGGCGTCGCGCTGATGTGCCTGGCCGAGGCGCTGCTGCGCATTCCCGATCGCGCCACCCGCGACGCGCTGATCCGCGACAAGATCAGCCGCGGCAACTGGAAGTCGCACGTCGGCAATGCGCCGTCGATGTTCGTCAACGCCGCCACCTGGGGACTGATGCTGACCGGCAAGCTGGTGGCGACCAACAGCGAGGCCGGCCTGTCCGCCGCGCTCACGCGCATGATCGGCAAGGGCGGCGAGCCGCTGATCCGCAAGGGCGTCGACATGGCGATGCGCCTGATGGGCGAGCAGTTCGTCACCGGCGAGACGATTTCCGAGGCGCTGGCGAACAGCCGCAAGTTCGAGACGCGCGGCTTTCGCTATTCGTACGACATGCTGGGCGAGGCGGCCACCACCGAGGAGGACGCGCAACGCTATTTCGAGTCGTACGAACAGGCGATCCACGCGATCGGCAAGGCGTCGAACGGCCGCGGCATCTACGAAGGCCCGGGCATCTCGATCAAGCTCTCGGCGCTGCACCCGCGGTATTCGCGCGCGCAATACGACCGGATGACCAGCGAGCTGCTGCCCCGCGTGCGCGAACTCGCCTTGCTCGCGCGCCGCTACGACATCGGCCTGAACATCGACGCGGAGGAGGCCGACCGGCTCGAGATCTCGCTCGACCTGCTGGAGGCGCTGTGTTTCGACGAGGCGCTGGCGGGCTGGAACGGCATCGGCTTCGTCGTGCAGGCGTACCAGAAGCGCTGCCCGTACGTGCTCGACTACATCATCGACCTCGCGCGCCGCAGCCGGCACCGGCTGATGATTCGTCTGGTCAAGGGCGCGTACTGGGACAGCGAGATCAAGCGCGCGCAGGTCGACGGACTGGAAGGCTATCCGGTCTACACCCGCAAGGTCTACACCGACGTCTCCTACCTCGCCTGCGCGAAGAAGCTGCTGGCGGCCACCGACGCGGTCTATCCGCAGTTCGCGACGCACAACGCGCATACGCTGTCGGCGATCTATCACCTCGCCGGGCAGAACTACTATCCCGGCCAGTACGAGTTCCAGTGCCTGCATGGCATGGGCGAGCCGCTGTACGAAGAGGTCACGAACCGCGAGAAGCTCAACCGCCCGTGCCGTGTCTACGCGCCGGTCGGCACGCACGAAACGCTGCTCGCCTACCTGGTGCGCCGCCTGCTGGAAAACGGCGCGAACACCTCGTTCGTGAATCGCATCGCCGACAAGTCGCTGAGCGTGGCCGATCTGATCACGGACCCGGTCGAGGACGCGTTGCGGATCTCGCCTCCGGGCGCGCCGCACGCGAAGATCCCGCTGCCGCGCGAGTTGTATGGCGCCGGGCGGCCCAACTCGATGGGGCTCGATCTGTCGAACGAGCATCGGCTGGCGTCGTTGTCGTCGGCACTGCTCAATGGCGTCGGCATGTCCTGGCAGGCGGCGCCGATGCTTGACGGCGGCGGCACCGCCGGCACCACGCGCGACGTGCGCGACGTGCGCAACCCGGCCGACCACCGCGACATCGTGGGTCAGGTGATCGACGCGACGCCGGCCGATGTCGACGCCGCGCTCGCGCACTCCGTCGCCGCCGCGCCGATCTGGCAGTCGACGCCGCCGGCCGAGCGCGCCGACTGTCTGGCGCGCGCCGCGGACCTGCTCGAAGCGCAGATGCCGACGCTGCTCGGGCTGATCGTGCGCGAGGCGGGAAAATCGCTGTCGAACGCGGTCGCTGAAGTGCGCGAGGCGGTGGATTTCCTGCGCTACTACGGCGCGCAGGTGCGCAGCGAGTTCTCCAACGACACGCATCGTCCGCTCGGGCCGGTGGTCTGCATCAGCCCGTGGAACTTCCCGCTGGCGATCTTCATCGGTCAGGTGGCCGCGGCGCTCGCCGCGGGCAACACGGTGCTCGCCAAGCCGGCCGAGCAGACGCCGCTGATCGCCGCGCAGGGCATCCGCATCCTGCGCGAGGCCGGCGTGCCGGCGGGCGCGGTGCAGCTGCTGCCCGGCGACGGCGAGACCGTCGGCGCGGGGCTGGTCGGCGACGCGCGCACCCGCGCGGTGATGTTCACCGGGTCGACCGACGTCGCGCGCCTCATCGCGCGCACGCTGGCGTCGCGGCTCGACCCGAACGGCAAGCCGATTCCGTTCATCGCCGAGACCGGTGGCCAGAACGCGATGATCGTCGATTCGTCGGCGCTCGCCGAGCAAGTGGTCGCCGACGTGCTGCAATCGTCGTTCGACTCGGCCGGCCAGCGGTGTTCGGCGCTGCGGGTGCTGTGCCTGCAGGAAGACGCGGCGGAGCGCATCCTGACGATGCTCAAGGGCGCGATGCAGGAGCTGACGGTGGGCAATCCCGACCGTCTGTCGACCGACGTCGGACCGGTGATCGACGCCGATGCGAAACGCACTATCGACGAGCACGTTGCGGCGATGCGCGCGAAGGGTTTCGCGGTGCATCAGGTCGCGGTGCCGGCGGCGGTCGCGGCGGCCGGCACGTTCGTGCCGCCGACGCTGATCGAAATCGATGCGCTCGGTTCGCTGCAACGGGAGATCTTCGGGCCGGTGCTGCATGTGGTGCGGTATCGCCGCACCGCGCTCGACGCATTGCTCATGTCGATCCGCGACACCGGTTACGGCCTGACGCTGGGCATTCACACGCGCATCGACGAAACCATCAGTCATGTGGTCGCGCAGGCGCATGTGGGCAACATCTATGTGAACCGCAACGTGATCGGCGCGGTCGTCGGCGTGCAGCCGTTCGGCGGCGAGGGCTTGTCGGGGACGGGCCCGAAAGCGGGCGGCGCGCTGTACCTCTACCGTCTGCTGGCGACGCGGCCCGCGGGCCTGCCCGCGGCGCTTGGCGGCGTGCCGGCGAGCACTGGCGCGGCATCCGCTGCCGTCCCATCCGCTGCCGTTCCATCTGCTGCCGTTCCATCCGCTACGTCCGCCGCGCTGCCGGACACGAGCGCACCGCTGCGGCACTATCGCGACTGGCTGCGGCAGGCTGGCGACATCGCCATCGCGAGCCGCTGCGACGACTATCTCGTGCGTCCGCTCGACGGCCTCAGCCTGCAGCTGGCGGGCCCCACCGGCGAGCGAAATACCTATTCGCTTGCCGCGCGCGGCACGGTACTATGTGTGCCGACGACCGAGGTCGGCGCCCGCGCGCAACTCGCCGCGGTGCTGGCGACCGGCAACCGCGCGCTGTTCGACGGCGGTCTCGGCAGGATGTTCGCCGCGCAGTTCGGGCAGATTCCCGGTCTGAGCGCGCAGGTCGCCACGGCGCAAACCGACCTGGCACGCGACATGTTCGACGCCGCGCTGTTCGAAGGCGATGGCGACGCGCTGCGCACGCTGTCGCGGCGGCTCGCCGAGCGCGACGGACCGATCGTCACGGTGCAGGGGCTGCCGGTCGGTGCCATCGAAGATGGCGAGGACTACATACTAGAGCGACTGTTGCTCGAGCGCTCCGTCAGCGTGAACACGGCGGCCGCGGGCGGGAATGCGAATCTGATGACGATCGGCTAGGGAGGCAGGTGGCGGATCGTCAGACAGGGGGGGAGGGGCCGCACGAGGCGGTCCCTTTACATGGTCGTCACGGATGACAGCGGGGTCAAGGAGAGCAGGATGGATAGCAGCAAGAAAAACACGGCCGAGCGCACCACCGCGCGTCTGGCATGCGCGGCGCTGGTGGGCGCGATGTCGCTGGGTGCCGCGGGCGCGGCGTATGCCGACGACGTGCGCATCGGCGCGGCAAGTCCGCTGACCGGTCCGCAGGCGCATTACGGCACGGACTTCACGAACGGCGTCATCCTCGCCGTCGAGGACTTCAACGCGACGAAGCCGGTGATCGGCGGCAAGCCGGTCCATATCGTCCTGGATGCGCAGGACGACCAGGCGGACCCGCGCACGGCCACGGCGGTCGCGCAGAAGCTCGTCGACAGCGGCATCAAGGGCATGCTCGGGCACTTCAATTCGGGCACCTCGATTCCCGCCTCGCGCATCTACGCGCAGGCCGGCATTCCGCAGGTATCGATGGCGACCGCGCCCGAGTACACGCAGCAGGGCTTCAAGACCACCTTCCGGATGATGACCTCGGACATCCAGCAAGGCGCGGTCGACGGCCGCTTCGTCGTCACCGACCTGAAGTACAGGAAGATCGCGATCATCGACGATCGCACCGCCTACGGCCAGGGCCTCGCCGACCAGTTCGAGAAAGCGGCGAAGGCCGCCGGCGCGACGATCGTCGACCGTGAGTTCACGAACGACAAGGCCGTGGACTTCCGTGCGATCCTGACGAAGATCAAGTCGTCGACGCCGCAGGCGATCTTCTACGGCGGCGCGGATGCGCAGGCGGGCCCGCTGACCAAGCAGATGCATTCGCTGGGCATCAAGGCGACGCTGGTGGGCGGCGAGATGGTCAAGACGCCGACCTTCCTGAAGATCGCCGGCGAAGCGGGCGAGGGCACGGTCGCCTCGCTGGCGGGCCTGCCGCTGGCGGACATGCCGGGTGGCGGCGACTATGTCGCGAAGTACAAGAAGCGTTTCAATACGGATGTCGAAACGTATTCGCCGTATGCGTATGACGGCGCGATGGCGCTGTTCACGGCGATGAAGAACGCCGACTCGACCGAGCCGAGCAAGTATCTGCCCTTCCTCGCGAAGATCAAGATGCCGGGCGTCACCACGCAGGACCTTCAGTACGACGCGCATGGCGACCTGAAGAACGGCGGCATCACGATGTATCAGGTCAAGAACGGCGAATGGACCGTGCTGAAGAGCGTCGGCGGCAAGTGACGCCGTCCCGCGCTTGCTGACGCTTTCGACGCCGGCGCACAGCGAGCTGCTGATCCGCAAGAGCCGCTTCATCGGCTGCGTCGAGCCGATGGCGGATCGTCCGGCCGCGCAGCAGCGCGTGGCCGCGTTGCGCGCCGCCCACCCCGGCGCGGCGCATGTCTGCTGGGCACTGCTGGCCGGTGGTCAGTCCGCCGCAGTCGATGACGGCGAGCCCGGCGGCACCGCCGGGCGGCCGATGCTCGACGTATTGCGCCATCAGCAGCTCGACGGCGTGCTCGCCACGGTCGTGCGGTACTTCGGCGGCATCAAGCTGGGTGCCGGCGGCCTCGTGCGCGCCTATACCGACGCGGTCGCCCAGGCCCTGCTCGGCGCCGACAAAACCCCCATCCTGCGGTTGCGCGAACTCGCGTGCCTCGTGCCCTATGCGCTCGAGGGCATGCTGCGTCGCCACATCGAGCGGGCCGGCGCGACGCTGGTGCATGTCGAGCACGGCACGCTGGTCACCTTGCGTTTCACGCTGGTCGAGGATGGCGCCGATGCGTTCGTCGATGGCGTCAACGAGGCGGGACAGGGACGCATAGGCTGGCTGGACTGAAGTGCCGCGGCATTGCCTGGCCGCATGACCGACAGGCCTGCCATCGGTATGGCGGGTCCCGAACGTCGACTTTTCCTGACGCATCAGGAGGCTGCCGCGGCCGGCAGGCTTTTCAGCGTGCGCGCGGGCGACAGAATGACAATGAAAAATTGCACGCAAAAGCCCAGCGTCGATACCACCAGGCAGGCGTCCGTGCCGAATTTCATGGCGATCGCGGCGCCGAGCAACGCGCCGACCGGTCGCGCCCCGGCCGTGGCCGTCATCACGACGGCGGACACGCGACCGAGCATGTCGTTGGGTGTCACCGCCTGTCGCAGGGCCGCGGTCGTGATGGTCCAGAGCATGGGACCGGCCCCGAACAGAATGAAGCTGACAGCGATGAGCAGGCGCGACGGAGACGATGTCGTCACCAGCATGCAGACCGACGCGACCAACGCGGAAACGGGACCTGCCACGATGAGCATGCCGAATGAAACAGCCTGCGACAGGCGCTTCATCCCCCACGCGCCCAGAACCATGCCGCATCCGTAAAGGGCCAGCGACCCGCCGATCGCGGTCGGGGTGAATCCGAGCGATTCGACGGCATACGCGACGAAAACGCCCTGCAGGATGAACCACGACAGGTTGAAAACACAGGCGGTCGCCAGCAATGGACACAGGAGCGGATGTCTCACCACGTATGACATGCCGGCGCCCAGCTCGGCCATGACACGCCGTCGCGGCTTGAGCGTCCGCTTTTTTTCCGCCAATCGCGACAGGCAGAGTGCGGCAACCAGCGACAGGCCCATGGACACGACATAGGCGGAAGACCCGCCTGTCCAGCCGACGATTGCCCCTCCCAGAGCCGGTCCCGACGTGAAGGAAACGCTCCGGATGATTTCGAGCCACCGGTTCGCGGCAAGCAGCTGTGTCCGGTCGACCAGTTCGTTTATGACCGCGGGCGCGGCGACGCTGTAGACCACCGCGCCGATCGCACCCAGGAACCCGCACAGAGCGAGAGCGGACAGGCTGAGATGGTGAATGTGCAGAAGATACAGGATGACGAACAAGGAGAGGGCGCGCACGCATTCCGACGCGAGCATCAGATTGCGGCGTGAAAGCCGGTCGACGAGCAAGCCCGCCGGCATCGAAAACAACAGGAAAGGAAGGGTTTGCGCCGACTGCAGGCAAGCCGTTTGTGTTGCGCCTGCGCCCAGATACAGCACCGCGACCAGGGGCCCAGCCGCCAGTGCGATCTGTTCGGAAAACTGTGCGAAGAAACTCGTCAGGGCAAGCCCCTTGAACATGACCGGCAGCGCGTCGCGTTGTTTCTCTGGCATCGATGTTCTCCTGGAAAAGCAGAACGATACGAGGGAACAGAAGCAGTGGCCTCCCGGAACGTGCGGCCGAATTCATTTTATGAATTGCAGTCCTTGCAACCGGGCATCGCGGCACGTCGAACTGACCGCGGGCTTTCATGCATTGCTTGCGCAAGGTCATGCGTATGGCGCGGGCACTATTTCCGGCAAACCGTCACTATGGAGGGTGAGCCGCTGTTCATGTCCATAGTTTTGCCGTGCTGCCCGCGCGGTCCTTCACTTCTTCACGTTTCGAGAGATCACGCCATGACAAGCCATTGCCATCACTGCGGCGCGCACCGCACGTATCCGGGGACCTTGTCATGAGCCGCCGCGGCTGGCGCCGCGCGGGCGGCGCACTGGGCGGTCTCGCGGTGCTGGGCGTCGTCGCTGCCTACGGCATCGAGACCGGCGCCTTCGGCTTCGACGGCCTGGGTCTGTCCGCGCGCCCGTACCGGGGGCCGGTCTCCGACCATTTCGACGGCCGGCGCTTTCATAACGTTCCGCCGGCGCCGCGCAACAGCGTCTTCGACGTGCTGCGCTGGCAGACCGAACGGCCCGCCGACACGTGGCGCGATCAGCCGTTGGCCGCCCGCCCGGTGGTGCCCGCGCGGGTCGACAACGGCGCGCAGTTGCTGGTTACCTTCGTCAATCATTCGACGGTCCTGCTTCAGCATCGGGGCCTGAACATCCTCGCCGATCCGGTCTGGTCCGAGCATGCCGGCCCGCTGGGGCGTTTCGGCCCGAAACGGCGTACGCCCCCGGGCATCGCCTTCGACGATCTGCCGCCGATCGACGTCATCGTCCTCACGCACAACCACTACGATCATTTCGACATGCCGACGCTCGCGCGCCTCGCCGCGCGCCGACCGCAGACGATGGTCGTGAGCGGCCTGGGCAATGGCGCGCCGCTGCGTCGCGTCGGGTTCATCAACGTGCACGAGACGGACTGGTGGCAGAGCGTGCCGCTCAACGCCACGGTCGGCGTCACCGCGGTGCCGATGCGGCACTGGTCCGAACGCATGCCCTGGAACGCCAACGCCACGCTGTGGGAGGGTTTCGTGTTCACGTCGCCGGACGGCCCCGTGATGGTCTCGGGCGACACCACCGGCGGGCCGCATTTCGCCGAGATCCGCAAGCGGTTCGGGGCGTTTCGCTTCGCCGCCCTGCCGATCGGGGCGTATGAACCGCGCTGGTTCATGCACCTGAGCCACATGGCGCCCGACCAGACCGTCGAGTCCGCGCTGGCGCTGGGCGCCGCCGCGACCCTGGGCGTGCATTTCGGTACGTTCCGGCTGTCCGACGAGGCGCAGTTCGCGCCGCCGCACGACTTCGCCGAGGCGGTGCGACAGCGCGGGCTGGATCCGGCGAACTACCGGGCGCTGCGGCCCGGGCAGCAATGGGACGTGCCCCCGCTGCCGGGTTGAGGTCGGATGCGACGGTTTCGGCGGCAGGTTCAGGGGCAAGTTCGGTGACAACTTCGGTGGTACCTTCAGTGGTACCATGGCGCGCACAGCCAGGCCTACACAGTCAAAACGCCATGAATTCCCCAGCCAACACGACAGAACCGCCGGTGATCCTGACCGGCGACCGCCCCACCGGCCCGCTGCACCTCGGCCATTTCATCGGCAGCCTGCGCAATCGCGTCAGCTACCAGCAGAAGGCGAAGCAGTTCGTCATGCTCGCCGACGCGCAGGCGCTGACCGACAACATGGACGACGTCCAGAAGGTGCATCGCAACGTCATCGAGGTCGCGCTGGACTATCTGGCCGTGGGCATCGATCCCGCGCAGTCGACGATCTTCATCCAGTCGCAGGTCGCCGAGCTGACGGAGCTGACGTTCTACTACCTGAACCTCGTGACCGTCGCGCGCCTCGAGCGCAACCCCACCGTCAAGGAAGAGATCCGGCTGCGCAATTTCGAGCGCGACATCCCGGCGGGTTTCCTGACCTATCCGGCGAGCCAGGCGGCGGACATCACGGCGTTCAAGGCGAAGCTGGTGCCGGTCGGCGAGGACCAGATCCCGATGATCGAGCAGACCAACGAGATCGTGCGGCGATTCAATCGCATCGCCGGGCGTCCCGTGCTGGTGGAGGCGGAAGCGCGCGTGCCCGAGATCGGCCGGCTGCCGGGCGTCGACGGCAAGGCGAAGATGAGCAAATCGCTGGGCAACACGATCAACCTGGGCGCGACGCCCGACGAGATCCGCAGCCAGGTCAAGCGCGTCTACACCGATCCCCTGCATCTGCGCGTGGCCGATCCGGGGCATCTGGAAGGTAACGTCGCCTTCCTGTATCTCGACGCCTTCGACACCGACAAGGCCGCTTTGGAAGAGATGAAGGCGCACTACGTGCGCGGCGGCCTGGCGGACAGCCTCGTCAAGGCGCGTCTCGAAACGGTGCTGCAGGAATTGCTCGCCCCCATTCGCGCGCGCCGCCAGCACTTCGAGCAGGATCGCGGTCAGGTGCTGCAGATGCTGCGGGAAGGGACCGACAAGGCGCGGGAAGTAGCCGCGCGCACGACCGACGAGGTCAGGGCCGCATTGGGGCTGAAATACTTCTGATGCCGCCGCAGGGCACGGCCTGGGTCGGACGCCCCTGCCGGCGGCTTCCAGCTGGCCGCACGGGCCCGCCCGACGTCTTACTGCACGCGGTGGAAATCGTCTTCCGCCTGCGGCGGCAGCTTGATCGACAGCACCTTGAAATTGCCTTCGCTGGCGTGCGAGCCGGCGTGGTTCGTGCCCTTCGGGATGATGATCACGTCGCCGGGATGCACGTCGCGCATCGTGTCGCCCAACCAGAACTTGCCGGTTCCCGAAATCACGTACTGGATCTCATCGGTCTCGGCGTGATAGTGCTTCGGCGAATCGCCCGCTTGAACGGCGATCGTGCCGTTGGGCGTCTTCAGCAACGTCTTCGAGCGCAGCGTGCCGTGATTCGGCTGGATCGGGCCGATATCGGCATCGGTCATCGCGTGCAGGTCGATGATGCGCGCGCCGGCGCCGGCGTCCTGCGCCCGGGCGCCCAGTGAGACGCTGAGGCCGGCCGCGAACAGCAGCGTCATGACGGCGCCTGTCGGCGAAGCATAGCGGCGGATGAGTTCACGCATGGTATTCCTCTAAAAATACGGTGTGACGCGCCTTCTTGGGAAGCGGTGCCTCGGGATGGGGTAGGCGGCGATGTCCGGCGTCCAGGATACGCGCCTGCGCGAACAGGCGGTGGAAATCGTTCCCGGTCCGCGCCTCGACCTCGATATCGCCCATGCCGATCACCAGCCGGCGTCCCGGCGTGCTTTCCAGCCAGACACGCGCCGCGTCCGCGAACGTCGCGCCGATCAGGTCCGGGAAGGCCACCAGGAAACGCGCGATCGTCTCCGGTTCTCCGTTTGGCATGGGAGAGCCGGATCGTGGCGCGGCGTGTAATGTCAGGCCGCGCCGGCGCAGACGTTCGGTCAATTGCCACACGTCGTGCTGATAGGCGACGCGCGTCTCCTGGCTTTGGTCCGGGAGCAACGCCAGACGGACGAAATCGTATGAGGGCACAGCCCCTCCTGTCGGGTAATGGCCGCGCCCGGGTAGCGGGTGGCCGGTAGCGCGGTAGACGGGCGGGGGCGGGCGCTTTACGAACCCGCGGGAGAAGATGGAACCCCAGCAGGTGCCTGAATCCGCGATGCCTGCCCTCCGCTAGTCAGGTAAACGACCGGTGCACCGGAAACTTGAGGCCGGGAAGCGGCTGTAAAGCGGCTATAAAGCGTCCGCGCACGGCCCGGTCCGTCGGCCGGGATCTCAGCACTCGGTGATGTTGACCGCAAGGCCGCCGCGCGATGTTTCCTTGTATTTGGTTTTCATGTCGGCGCCGGTCTCGCGCATCGTCTTGATCACCGAATCCAGCGAGACATAGTGCGCGCCGTCGCTTTGCAGCGCCATGCGCGACGCGTTGAGCGCCTTGACCGCGCCCATCGCGTTGCGCTCGATGCAGGGAATCTGGACGCGCCCGCCCACCGGGTCGCATGTCAGACCCAGATTGTGCTCCATGCCGATCTCGGCGGCATACTCAACTTGTTCCGGCGTGCCGCCCATCACCGCGGTGAGGCCCGCGGCGGCCATCGAGCAGGCGACGCCCACTTCGCCCTGGCAACCGACCTCGGCGCCCGAGATCGATGCATTCAGCTTGTACAACAGGCCGATCGCCGCCGCGCTCAGCAGAAAGGTCTCGACGCCCGCGGGGTTCGCGTCCGGCACGAAGCGCGTGTAGTAGTGCAGCACCGCCGGAATGATGCCGGCCGCGCCGTTGGTCGGCGCGGTGACCACGCGTCCGCCCGCCGCGTTCTGCTCGTTGACGGCGATCGCGAACAGGTTGAGCCAGTCGATGCTCGCCAGCGGGTCGACCAGGCCCGCGGCGCTGCGCGCGGTGAGGTTCCGGTAGAGCCCGGGCGCCCGTCGGCGCATGTTCAGCGGGCCGGGCAACGTCAGTCCCGGCATCGTCATCGGCTGAGCGCCGTCGACGGCGGTCGGTACGGCTGTCGCGGTCGCCGCGCACCCTTGCGTCACGCATTCCTGCATCGCCTGCCAGATCCGTGCGAGTTGCTCGTGGATCTGAGCGTCGCCGCGCATCACCCGTTCGTTCGCCCGCATCATCTGCGCGATCGACAGTCCCGAGGCCTGCGCCATGTCGAGCATCTGCGCGCCGGAGCGGAACGGGAAAGGCGCCGCCGGCGGGGGCGGGGGCAGCGGCAACGCGGACGTACCATCGGAATCGACAGCACCACCGGCATCACCGGCATCACCAGCCGCGAGCGGCACCACGAACCCCCCGCCCACCGACAGATACGTCGTCTCGCGCACGACCGCGCCTGCCGCATCCCGGGCACTCAGCGTCAGCGCGTTCGGATGCGCGGGCAGTGCCTGCCGATAGAAGCCGATATGTTCACGTGGCGTGAAACCGATCGCATGCCGGCCGAGCAGCGCCAACCGACGGATCCGTATCACGTCCTGCAGACGCGCATCGATCGACGTCGCGTCGACGGTGTCCGGCGCCTCGCCCATCAAGCCCAGCATCACGCCACGGTCCGTGCCATGGCCGCGCCCGGTGGCGCCGAGAGAACCGTACAGGCCGACCTTGATCGACGCCACCTGTTCAAGCCGCCCCGCGCGCGCCAGCGCCTCGACGAACAGCAGGGCCGCCCGCATCGGTCCGACGGTATGCGAACTCGACGGTCCGATACCGATCTTGAAAAGATCAAAGACGCTGACTGCCATTACCGGTCATTCTCCTGTGCCCGTTCGACCCGGGCCATGCAACCAACCCGCACGTATCGGGCCTGTGCATCGGGTCCCGTATCAATTTCTTGCATCGACCCATTGCATCGATTTTCCTGCGCCCGGCTTTCGTCAAGCCGATCCGCAAGCAACCCGTTCACAGGTACTCGGTGATGTCCGGGCACGAACACACCAGATTGCGGTCGCCGTACGCGTTGTCCGCCCGGCCCACCGGCGGCCAGTACTTCGCCGCCACCAGCGATTTCACCGGGTAGGCCGCCAGTTCCCGGGTATAGACGTGCGCCCACGCGTCGTCGGTGACCACCGCGGCCGTGTGCGGCGCATGCTTGAGCGGATTGTCCGCGCGGTCGGCATCGCCGCGTTCCACCGCGCGGATCTCCTCGCGGATCGCCACCATCGCCGCGACGAAGCGGTCGAGCTCGTGCTTCGACTCCGACTCGGTCGGCTCGATCATCAGCGTACCCGGCACCGGGAAACTCATCGTCGGCGCATGGAAGCCGTAGTCGATCAAACGCTTGGCGACGTCGTCGACGGTAATGCCGGTGCTGTCCTTGATAGGGCGCAGATCGATGATGCACTCGTGCGCGACCAGTCCGCCCGGGCCCGAGTACAGCACCGGGTAGTGGTCGGCCAACCGGCGCGCCACGTAGTTCGCCGCGAGGATCGCGTTCTCGCTGGCCGCGCGCAGGCCTTCGGCCCCCATCATCGCGATGTACATCCACGAGATCGGCAGGATGCCCGCCGAGCCGTACGGCGCGCCCGAGACCGCGCCGATGCCGTCCGCGCCCCGTTCATAACCGGCCGACGTCGCGTTCGGCAGGAAGCGCGCGAGATGCGCCCCCACCGCCACCGGACCCACGCCCGGCCCGCCGCCGCCATGCGGAATGCAGAAGGTCTTGTGCAGGTTCAGGTGCGAAACGTCGCCGCCGAACTCGCCCGGCGCGGCCAGTCCGACCATCGCGTTCATGTTCGCGCCGTCCACGTAAACCTGCCCGCCATGCTCATGGACGACGTCGCAGATCTCGCGCACCCGCGCCTCGAACACGCCATGCGTCGACGGGTAGGTGATCATGATCGCCGCGAGCGCCGCCGCGTGCTGTTCGGCCTTCGCGCGCAGGTCGTCCAGATCGACGTTGCCGGCCGCGTCGCAGGCCACCACCACCACCTTCATGCCGACCATCTGCGCCGATGCCGGGTTGGTGCCGTGCGCCGACGCCGGGATCAGGCAGACGTCGCGATGCGCGTCGCCGCGCGACGCGTGGTAGGCGCGGATGATCAGCAGACCCGCGTATTCGCCCTGGGAACCCGCGTTCGGCTGCAACGACACCGCCGCATAACCGGTGCAGGCCGCCAGCATCGCTTCGAGCTGGCCGATCATTTGGCGATACCCGGCGGTCTGCGACGCCGGTGCGAACGGGTGGATCCCGCCGAATTCCGGCCAGGTCACCGGCAGCATCTCGGCGGTCGCGTTCAGCTTCATCGTGCAGGAGCCGAGCGGAATCATCGTCCGGTCGAGCGCCAGGTCGCGGTCCGACAGCCGGCGCAGATAGCGCAGCATTTCGGTTTCGCTGTGGTACTGGTTGAATACCGGATGCGTCAGGAAGGCGCTCTCGCGGGTGAGCGCTTCGGGCCAGCTTGGCGCCGACGACTGGCGGATCGTCGCGTCGAGTGCGCCGATATCGACATGCGCGGTCGCCGCGGTACCCGCGTTCGCGAACAGTTCGAAAATCGCGTCCAGGTCGGCACGTGTCGTGGTTTCATCGAACGACAGGCCCAGGTGCGTGTCGTCGATCCGGCGGAAATTGAAGCCCGCCGCGTCGGCCGCCGCGTGCAGGCCGGCCGTCGCGCCGGCGCTGCGGATCGTCAGCGTGTCGAAGAACGTCGCATTGACGACCGTCCAGCCCAGGCCGCGCAGGCCCGCGGCGGCGATCGCGGCGAAGCGGTTGACGCGCGCGGCGATCGCCCGCAGGCCGACCGGCCCGTGGTAGACCGCGTACATGCTCGCCATGATCGCCAGCAGCGCCTGCGCGGTGCAGATGTTCGACGTCGCCTTCTCGCGGCGGATATGCTGCTCCCGGGTCTGCAATGCGAGCCGCAGCGCGGGCTTGCCCTGCGCGTCGATCGTCACGCCGACCAGCCGGCCCGGCAGCTGGCGCTTGAGTTCGTCGCGCACCGCCATGTAGGCCGCGTGCGGGCCGCCGAAGCCCATCGGCACGCCGAAACGCTGGGTATTGCCCACCGCCACGTCCGCGCCCCATTCGCCGGGCGCGGCCAGCGTCGTCAGCGCCAGCAGGTCGGCCGCGACCACCACCCGGGTGCCCGCCGCGCGCAACGTGGCGACCAGCGCGCGGTCGTCGCGCACCTCGCCGCCCACGCCCGGGTACTGCAACAGCACGCCGAACGCGCCGGCGCTGGCGGCCTGATCGGCCGGGCCCACCGCGATCTCGATGCCGATCGGTCGGGCACGGGTACGCAGCACCTCGATGGTCTGCGGCAGCACGTCGTCGGCGACGAAGAACACCGTCGACGCGCCCTTGCCGGCGCGCTTCACCAGCGTCATCGCCTCGGCCGCCGCGGTGGCTTCGTCGAGCATCGACGCGTTCGCCACCGCCAGCCCCGTCAGGTCGGTGATCATCTGCTGGAAATTGAGCAGCGCCTCCAGGCGGCCTTGCGAGATTTCCGGCTGATAGGGCGTGTAGGCGGTGTACCAGGCCGGGTTTTCCAGCACGTTGCGCAGG
>JBPBQT010000002.1:0-25417 GCA_050955065.1 Janthinobacterium lividum
GTGGTCGTCCCCACCGCCGCCACCGCGCCGTTGGTCTGCCCGGAGATCAGGTTCAGCGCCCCCGGCGTCGACGGCCCGAACTGGGTGCCGAAAAAGTTGTCGCTCAAGGCGAAGTGCTGCGCGTAGTTCCACAACGCGGTAACGGTGTTGCCGTCGTAATAGCCCATCACCAAACCGGTCGTATAGAACGGACCCGTGCCGCCCGACGCCGACGTGCGCCCGGTATAAAGCGGAAACAGATCCATCTTCAGGCCGTCGAACGCATTCTGCTCCGGCGTGTAGTTGTGGTTCTGCGACGCCGTGAGGGCCTGCGACCGGTCCAGGCGGAACGGATTCGCGGCGCCCGCGCCGTTGCTCGCATTCGTGCCGTTCGGGTTCGCGGTGAGCAGCGCGGTCGTCAGGTTGTTCAGGCTCGGCGTGCCCGCCAGCGCGGTGAACACCGGCTCGCCGGTCGGATTCGTCGCGTTCGGATAGGTGCCGAAGTAATGATCGAAGGCGATGTTCTCGCCGAAGATCACGACGACGTGCTTGATCGGCGTCGCGGTCGACACCGCATCCTGCGCGGTGAGCGCGGCCGACGAGCCGCCGCCGCAAGCGGCCAGCGTCACGCACAGAAGCGCGGCCGGGGGTATGGACAATACGGGAATGCGGGGAAGGACGATGATGGGGGCGCGCGGCATGCATCCTCTTTTCCCGGAAATACCGGGAGCGGTTTCATTGAAAGGCCTCGTAACATTAAGGGACCGCCAAGGCAGGACGATGACGTTTCGCTGACGATCGCCTTTCGGTTTGACCCTGCCAGTACCAGGGCGAAGCGTATATCGTAGAATGACGATACGTAATTCGAGAAGAGGCGATATGCGTCGGCAGGCGATGCGTGCCTCCTTGTCCGCGAGCGGCCTCCGTCTCCCGGTGCGTCCCTAAGACTCGTCTTCCGGCCATCCACGGCCATCCTCCAGGAACAACGCATGGATGTCGACGCGATCCACAAGGCATTGAGCCATCCGGTGCGGCGACAGATCCTCGATTGGTTGAAAACTCCCGCCACGTATTTTTCGATGCAGGATCACCTGCCGCTCGACGCCGGGGTCTGCGCCGGCCTCATCGACGAACGCACCGGGTTGTCGCAATCAACCGTCTCGGTTCATCTGGCCACGCTGCAGCGCGCCGAACTGGTGACATCGAAGCGCATCGGACAATGGGTGTTCTTCAAACGCAACGATGCGATGATCGCGCTATTCAAGCAGCATATCGATACCGACCTCTAGCGCTGCTCCTGCACCCCCGAACGCCCGTCCTTCACACCGACCTTCGACCCTACCCCGCGCACCCCATGCCCCTTGCCCTACTGGTTCTCGCGCTCAGCGCCTTCGCGATCGGCACGACCGAATTCGTCATCATGGGCCTGTTGCCCGACGTCGCGCGTAATCTGGCGGTGTCGATTCCCGCCGCCGGCTGGCTGATCAGCGGCTATGCGCTCGGCGTGGCGCTCGGCGCGCCGCTCATGGCGGTGGCGACCGCGCGCCTGCGCCGCAAGACCGCCCTGCTCGTATTGATGGTGATCTTCATCGTCGGCAACGCGCTGTGCGCGCTCGCCGCGAACTACGGTTTCCTGATGGTCGCGCGCATCGTTACGGCGCTCTGCCACGGCGCGTTCTTCGGCATCGGCTCGGTCGCCGCGGCCGGGCTCGTGCCGCCGAACCGCAAGGCGTCGGCGGTGGCGCTGATGTTCACCGGCCTCACGCTCGCGAACGTGCTCGGCGTGCCGCTGGGCACCGCGCTGGGTCAGGCGGCCGGCTGGCGCACGCCGTTCTGGGCGGTCGCCGCGATCGGCGTGCTGGCCCTCGTCGGGCTCGCCCGCGTCATGCCGGCCGGGCACGACGAGAGCCCGCCGCGCCTGCTCGCCGAACTCCGCGCGTTGCGCAACTGGGGCGTCGCGATGGCGCTGCTGACCACGATGCTCTTCTCCGCGTCGATGTTCGCGCTCTTCACCTACATCGCGCCCATCCTCGAACAGATCACCGGCATCACGCCGCACGGCGTGACCTGGACGCTGTTCCTGATCGGCGTCGGGCTGACGGTCGGCAATTTCATCGGCGGGCGCAGCGCCGACCGCAATCTCGGCAACACGCTGATCGGCGCGTTCATCGGCATGGCGCTGACCGCGCTCGTGCTGTTCTGGAGCAGTCGCGCGTGGCTGCCCGCCGAGCTCACGCTGCTGCTCTGGGCGATCGTCGCCTTCGCCGCCGTACCGGCCCTGCAGATCAACGTCATGACCTTCGGCAACGAGGCGCCGAACCTGATCTCGACGCTGAACATCGGCGCCTTCAACGTGGGCAACGCGCTGGGCGCCTGGGTGGGAGGGTCGGTGATCGACCACCACCTGGGTCTGCGCGCGGTGACGCCCGCGGCCGCGCTGCTCGCGATGCTGGCGTTGTGCGCGACCCTGCAATCCCTGCGGCTGGCGCGCGGCGCCCGGTCGCAAACGGGCCCGTCCGTCTCCCGATGAACCTTTTCCGGTAAACCTTCGCAGTAACCCTCTGCGGGGAATGCCCGCGGGGAACGCTTTCTTTCAAGGACCTATACGATGCCCACGCTTTTCGATCCCCTCCAGGTCGGCGACCTGAACCTGCCGAACCGCCTCGTCATGGCGCCGCTGACCCGTTCGCGCGCCGATGGCGGCGCGCGTGTGCCGAACGCGCTGATGAAGGACTATTACGTGCAGCGCGCCTCCGCGGGCATGATTCTGACCGAAGCCACCAGCGTCACGCCGCAGGGCGTCGGCTATGCCGACACGCCGGGCATCTGGAGCGACGAGCAGGTCGCGGGCTGGAAGCAGATCACCGATGCGGTGCACGCGCAGGGCGGCCGCATCGTGCTGCAACTCTGGCACGTCGGCCGCATCTCGGATCCGAGTTTCCTGAACGGCCAGCTGCCGGTCGCGCCGAGCGCGATTGCGGCCGAGGGGCATGTCAGCCTGCTGCGTCCGATCACCCCGTACACGACGCCGCGCGCGCTCGAGACCGACGAACTCGCCGGCGTCGTCGAGGCGTACCGCAAGGGCGCCGAGAACGCCAGGAAGGCCGGTTTCGACGGCGTCGAGGTG
Organism: Janthinobacterium lividum; assembly: GCA_050955065.1. GTDB lineage: Bacteria > Pseudomonadota > Gammaproteobacteria > Burkholderiales > Burkholderiaceae > Robbsia. Next base: position 3,107 of record JBPBQT010000002.1, read on the forward strand.
CATGGCGCGAACGGCTATCTGCTCGACCAGTTCCTGCAGGACAGCACCAACCAGCGCACCGACCAGTACGGCGGCACGATCGAGAACCGCGCGCGCCTGCTGCTCGAGGTCACCGATGCCGTGATCGGCGTCTGGGGCGCCGGGCGCGTCGGCATGCATCTGTCGCCGCGCGGCGACCTGCACACGATGGGCGATTCCGATCCGCTCGCGACCTTTACGTACGTCGCCACGGAACTCGGCAAGCGCAAGATCGCCTTCATCGCCTCGCGCGAGAGCCTGGGCGACAACCGCATCGGACCGCAACTGAAGGCGGCCTTCGGCGGCGTCTATATCGCGAACGAGAAGTTCACGCAGGAAACCGCCCAGGCGGCGCTGGACGCGGGCGAAGCCGACGCGTTCGCGTTCGGCGTGCTGTTCATCGCGAACCCGGACCTGCCCGAGCGTTTCGCCGAGCACGCGCCGCTGAACGCGCCGGACCCGGAGACGTTCTACACGCCGGGCGCGAAGGGGTATACGGACTATCCGGCGTTGGGCGGCAACTGAAGCGGGAGTTGAGGCAGGACGGTTGACGCATACGCGGCGCCTGCTGCCTGCTGTGCCGCCCTGGTCCAAAACCTGATCAGGGCGAAAAGCCTTCTAAAATGTACATACCATGTGCATGTACGCAGGAGCGCCAAAATGACTGCTGCAACCGGGCGGATCGTCGTGCAGGTGACGGCCATCCAGAAGCAGGAAATCATAAGCATCGCAAAACGCCTTGGCCTCAATGTCAGCGAACTCATGCGCCAGGCCGCGCAGGGCTTCATTCCGTCAGACGATGAACGGGAAATTCACGCCCTCGATATTTGCTTGCCTGGATACGAGGTGTCGCATGGCATGCATGCAACACCTCGCAAGACCCTCAACGCCCGTAACGCTGCACCACGCTGGTCGCGGCCAGCACATGCCCTTCCATCGCGGCGAACAGCGCCTCGCGCTTCATCGCCAGCGGCAGCGCCTCGGGCAGCAGGTCGAGCGCGAAGATCTGGATCACGTAGTGGTGCGCGACCTCGCCCAGCGGCGGGCAGGGACCATGGTAGTCCAGCGTGTCGCCGCTGTTGCGGCCGCCCCGGCCCGGCAGGTCGGCCGCGGTGCCCGCGCCTTCGGCGAGCCGGATGAGGTCGCCCGGCAGGCCGTAATGCACCCAATGCACGACGCCCAGCCCGTTGCGCCCGTCCGGGTCCGTCATCACGATGGCGAAACTGCGGGTGCCGGCCGGCACGCCCTGCCACGCAAGCGGCGGCGATACGTTGTCGCCGTGGCACGCGCCGCTGTTGGCTTCGCGTTGCGGCGCAAACGTCGCGCCGTCGGCACTGCCGGGAATCGACAGGACGAACTGCGGCGACTGCCGGTGCGGGGCTTTTCCCGCCGGCGCCGCGGAGGCCGTGGAGGCCTCGGCGCCGGCCGTCTCGGCACCGGCCTGTGCGCCGGCGAGGGAAAGGTAGGCGCCCGCGATCAAGCCGGTCACGGCACGCCGCGCCCCGGCAGTGAAAAATTTCTGCTTCGTCATGAGTCTGTTTCCTTCGGGCAACGGCGCCTCGGACGCCAGGAATTTCAGGACAGCTACGGGCGATTATCATCGATCCCGGCCGGTTTCGCCTGATCTGCATGACCGAAGATCGCGCCCGCGGGCGTGCCCGCGCAACTCCCGGGGTTTCTCCTAAGCCGGCGCCGAGGCACGCGCACCGCACAGCCGCGTCAGCTCCGGCACGCAGGACCCGCACACCGTCCCGCAGCCCAGCGTATCCTTCAGCGCCGGTACGTCCGCACCATTCGATATCGCCTGACGAATCACCGACTCGCGTACATTCCGGCAACTGCATATCACCCGGTCGCGCGGTCCGTCAGGTTGCGCGCCCACCGGCGCGAACGCCGCAAGCCGCGACCCCTGCCAGGGCGTGCCGTCGATCAACCGGCCGCGCAGGCGGTTGCCCAGCGCGATGCTGGCCGCCTCGCCCGCGAAGATGAAGCCGTCGAGTTGTGCGGTGCCGGCCCAGACGGCCCGTTTCAATGTGCCGCGCCGTGGATCGCGATAATCCAGCGCATCGGGCCCTGGCAGCAAGGCCAGCATGACGGCGATGCGCTCGAGCCAGTCGTCGCGCGGCGTGTCGGCGGCGGCGCGCAGCGCCAGCACCCAGGGTCCGTCGTCGCGGTCGCGCTCGGCGGCCGGATACGGCGTCGCCAAACGGGTCACGTCCTGCGTCGCGTCCCGCGCGGCCTCGGAGAGTACCCGATGCACGCTGACCGCCGCGTAGCCGCATTCCCGCAGCAGCGGCGCCAACCGCGCCTGGAGATCCAGCAGCCGGTCCAGGTCGGCGACGACCCGCGCCACCGAGACCGTCCAGCCCAGCGCCGCGTGCTCGATACGCACCGCGGCATGCTTGAGTTCGGACTGGAACGCGCGCGGATCGACCGCGCCGATGGTCGTCGCGTTGATGCCGCCGGTGTTGAGCATCTGGCCGTTCCAGTGCATCGCCGCGAAGACGCTGCCCGGCGACACGTCGGCGGAAGTCGCGAGCGGCAGCACCAGCGCGCCGCGGCGGCTGGCGATGCGCAGCAGCGCGCCGTCGGTGAAACCCCGGCGCAGCGCGTCGTCGGGATGCATCGACAGCGTCGGCTCCGGCGTATGCGCCGCCAGACCCGGCACGCGCCCGGTGCGGCTCATGCCATGCCACTGGTCGCGTACCCGGCCGGTCGTCAGCTGGAACGGAAAGCGGGCGGTGATGGGTTCGGCCACCGGCAGATAATCCACCGCGTGGAACCGCGCGCGCCCGTCCGGCGTCGCGAACACGCCATCGGTGTAGCGGCGCGCCTGTCCCGTCACGGCGTTCGCCGGAAACGGCCATTGCTGCGGACCGTCGCGGTCGAGCGTCGCGTAGCTGAGGCCGCCGATGTCCAGGTCGCGCCCCTCGGTCAGCAACCGATGCTCGTCGAAGATCGCTTCCACGCCGTCGTGCGCGAACAGCCGCGAGGTGGGGGGCGCCGTAGCGGCGAGGGGCGCCGCGGCGCCGGTGGGCGATGGGCGCGCCAGCCGCGCCTCGATCCGCTGCGCCACGTCGCGCACGATGCGCCAGTCGGCGCGCGCCTCGCCGGGCGCGTCGATCGCGTGCCGCACGCGCGAGATGCGCCGCTCCGAATTCGTCACCGTGCCGCCCTTCTCGCCCCAGCTCGCGGCCGGCAGCAGCACGTCGGCATAGGCGGCGGTGTCGATGCCGCTGAACGCGTCCTGGACCACGACGAATTCGGCGGTTTCGAGCGCGTCATGCACGCGGCGGATGTCCGGCATCGAGTGCGCGGGATTCGTGCAGGCGATCCACACCGCCTTGATCCGCCCGTCGGCGATCGCGTCGAACATCGCCACGGCCGGCAGGCCCGGTTTGTCGGAGACCTGCTCGATGCCCCAGAGACGTGCCAGATCCGCCCGGTCGTCGGCGTTGCCGATCTCGCGATGCGCGGCGAGCATCGTCGCCATGCCGCCGACCTCGCGCCCGCCCATCGCGTTCGGCTGGCCGGTCAGCGAGAACGGTCCCGCGCCCGGACGCCCCAGTTGTCCGGTGGCCAGATGCAGATTGATCAGCGCGAGGTTCTTGTCCGTGCCGCGGCTCGACTGGTTCAGGCCCATGCAATACAGCGACAGCGAGGCCGGACTCTCGCCGAACCACTGCGCCGCGGTCATCAGGTCCTGTTCGGCGATGCCGCAGATCTGCGCGGCGAAGCGCGGCGTGTAATCGCGCACGCGCTGCTTCAGCGCGTCGAAGCCTTCCGTGTGCGCGGCGATGAACGCCGGATCGAGGTGCTGCTCCCAGATCAGGTGATGAAGCATGCCGTTGAACAGCGCGACGTCGGTGCCGGGCTGAATGCGCAGATGCAGGTCGGCCATCGCGGCGGTGTCGGTCACGCGCGGGTCGACGACGATCCAGCGGGTGCCCGGATGCGCCGCGCGCGCCGCCTCCAGCCGGCGGAACAGCACCGGATGCGCCCAGGCCGCGTTGCTGCCGGCGAACAGCACGGTGCGCGCGTGATCGAAATCGTCGTAGCAGCCGGGCGGGCCGTCGGCGCCGAACGCCAGCTTGTAGGCGGCCACCGCCGTCGACATGCACAGCCGCGAATTCGTATCGATATTGTTGGTGCCGATCAGGCCTTTCGCGAGCTTGTTGAAAAGATAGTAGTCCTCGGTCAGCAACTGGCCGGAGACGTAGAACGCGACGGCATCCGGACCATGCTCGGCGACGATCGCCGCGAAGCGGTCCGCCACTTCGTCGAGCGCCGTGTCCCAGCTGGCGCGCTCGCGCGGCAGATCGCGCGCGCGGCGCACTTCCGGGTACAGCAGGCGACCCTGCGCGCTGCGCGTCGAATCGGCCAGCGCCAGGCCCTTGCTGCACAACCGGCCCCGGTTCGCCGGATGATCCGGGTCGCCCCGCACGCCGACGATGCGCGTGCCGTCGGTCTCGATCAACACGCCGCAACCCACGCCGCAGTAGCAGCAGGTCGAGGCGATTTCCGTGACGAGCGCGCGCGGCGTGGCGGACGTGGCAGGCATGGCGGACGTGACGGGCGGCGCAGTCATGACAGGTCGAGATACACGTCGCCGCTTTCCACGCGTACCGGAAAGCGCCGCGCGCAGCCCTCGTCGGGCGCGCGCACCTCGCCGGTGTCGAGCGCGATCTGCCAGGCATGCAGCGGACAGGTCACGGTCTCGCCATGGACGATGCCCTGCGAGAGCGGGCCGCCCTTGTGCGGGCAACGGTCGAGCAGCGCGAACACGGCGCCGTCCTGCGTGCGAAACAGCGCCAGGTTGCCGCCCTCGCGCGTCACCACCCGGCTGCCCAGCATGGGAATGTCGTCGACGCGGCAGACCCGCGTCCAGTGATCGATCGTCATGACGCTCATCGCGATTCCTGCCTCTTTCGAGTTTTTCTCGAGTTATGCACAGACTTGTTAACAGGCTTTTCCGATCCCGCCCCAGATTCCCTCAAACGGCGTGCAGGCCGCTTACACACGCCGTTTCCACCCCCACCCATGCTGCCGGGCGCCGCCTTGCACAGCGGCTTATGCACTGCCTTATGCACAGAAGTTATCCACAGGCTGCGCACATCTTGTCAACGTCTTGCCCACAGGCTTATGCACGGCTTGCGCACAGGAATTGCTGGACATGGCCAAGTGTTATCCACAACATTGTCCACAGCCGGCACCGCGACGCACTGCAAGGCGCACGTCATCGCCCGCGTCAGGCCGGCACCGTCAGCGGCGTGAATTCCTCATGCGCCTTGCCCGCGATGCGCTCCGCCCACGGGTCCGACATGCCTTCCAGCGAATACAGCAGACGCTCGTACAGCGCGCGCCGGTTCGCCGCGTCGGCGACCACCTGCGCCTTCACGTACTCCAGCCCGACCCGCGCGATGTAGTGCACCGTGCGATCCAGATAGAAGGCTTCCTCGCGATACAGCTGCAAAAACGCCCCGGTGTACTCCTTCACCTCCTCGGTCGTCTTCACCTTGACGAAGAACTGCGCGACCTCCGTCTTGATGCCGCCGTTGCCGCCCACGTACAGTTCCCAACCGCTCTCGACGGCGATGATGCCCACGTCCTTGATGCCGGATTCGGCGCAGTTGCGCGGACACCCCGACACGGCGAGCTTCACCTTGTGCGGACTCCACATGTAGCCGAGCATCGTTTCCAGCGCGATTCCCATGCCGGTGCTGTCCTGGGTGCCGAAGCGGCAGAAATCGCTGCCCACGCAGGTCTTCACGGTGCGGATCGATTTTCCGTACGCATGGCCCGACGGCATGCCCAGATCGCGCCAGACGTCGACGAGATCGGTCTTCTTCACGCCCAGCAGGTCGATGCGCTGGCCGCCGGTGACCTTGACCATCGGCACCGCGTACTTGTCGGCCACGTCGGCGATGCGCCGCAATTCGGACGCGGTCGTCACGCCGCCCTTCATCTGCGGGATCACCGAGAACGTGCCGTCCTTCTGGATGTTCGCGTGCGCGCGTTCGTTGATGAAGCGGCTTTGCGGATCGTCGAGCGCCTCGCGCGGCCAGGTCGACAACAGGTAGTAATTGATCGCCGGGCGGCAGGTCGCGCAGCCGTTCGGCGTGCGCCAGTCGAGAAACCGGTACGCCTGCGCGTGCGTGAGCAGCTTGTGATCGCGCACCGCACGGCGCACGTCCGCGTGGCCGTGATCGGTGCAGCCGCAGATCGCGCGCGTCTTCGGCGCCTCCTGGAAGCTGCTGCCCAGCGTGTTCATCAGAATCTGCTCGACGAGACCGGTGCAGGAGCCGCAGGAGCCCGACGCCTTCGTGCACTTCTTCACGTCGTCGACGGTGAACAGGCCCTGCTCCCGGATCGCCTTGACGATCTTGCCCTTCGTGATGCCATTGCAGCCGCAGACCTCGTCGCTGTCCTGCATCGCCATCGCCCGGCTCTGGCCCTGGTGGCCGGCGTCGCCCAGATTCGATTCGCCGAACATCAGGGTCTCGCGCAATTCGCCGATCGCGCGTCCCTCGCGCAGCATCTTGAAATACCAGGCGCCGTCGCTGGTGTCGCCGTACAGGCAGGCGCCGACGAGCTTGTCGTCGCGCAGCACCAGCTTCTTGTACAGGCCGCCCGACGGGTCCGACAGCACGATCTCCTCGGTGCCCGCGCCGCCCTTGAAATCGCCGGCGGAGAACAGATCGATGCCGGTGACCTTCAGCTTGGTCGACAGCACCGAACCCGAGTACCGCCCGTAGCCCAGGCCCGCGAGATGATTCGCCGCCACCTTCGCCATGTCGAACAGCGGCGCGACGAGACCGTACGCGGTGCCGCGATGATTCACGCATTCTCCCACCGCGTAGATGCGCGGGTCGAACGTCTGCAGCACGTCGCTGACGACGATGCCGTTGCGGCAATACAGTCCGGCGGCCTCCGCCAGCGCGGTGTTCGGGCGGATGCCGACGGCCATCACCACCAGGTCCGCGTCGACTTCCGCGCCGTTCGTGAAGCGCAGCGCGCGCACTTCGCCCGCCGCGTTGCCGAGGATCTCGGCGGTGTTGTGCGCCATCAGGAAACCGATGCCGCGCGCCTCCAGCGACTGGCGCAGCAGCGCGCCCGCGGTGGCGTCGAGCTGACGGTCGAGCAGCGTGTCGCCGTTGTGCACGACCTGCACGTCCATGCCGCGCAGCTTCAGGCCGTTCGCCGCTTCCAGCCCGAGCAGCCCGCCACCGATCACGACCGCGCGGCGCTTGACGCGCGCCGCCGCGATCATCGCCTCGGTGTCGTAGATGTCGCGGTAGCTGATGACGCCTTTCAGATCCGCGCCCGGCACCGGAATGATGAAGGGCCGCGAGCCGGTGGCCAGCAGCAGCCGGTCGTAGGGCGCCTCGCTGCCGTCGTCGGCGATCACGACGCGCCGTATCCGGTCGATCCGCGTCACCGTGCTGCCCAGCCGCAGCGTGATCCCGTTCTGCTCGTACCAGTCGAGCGAGTTCAGGATGATGTCCTTGAACTCCTGCTCGCCGGCCAGTACCGGCGAAAGCAAGATGCGGTTGTAATTCGGATGCGGCTCGCTGCCGAAGACCGTGATGTCGTACTGCTCGGGCGCCAGGTGCAGCAGCTCCTCAAGGGTACGGATCCCGGCCATGCCGTTGCCGACGACGACGAGTTTGCGCTTTTGCATGATGTTCTCGAACGGATGAATCGTGGACGGAATGCCAAATACGGTCAAAATGCGCTCAGACGCGCTCAGACGCGGGTGGCGGCCATGCCCCAGTTGCTGCGCCACTGCGTGGTCACGCTGCGCAGGCCTACCCACGCGACGATGCACAGCACGGCGAAGCCCCACAGCCCCAGCGCGTAGGCACCGGTGGACTGCTTGATCGCGCCCAGGCTGGCGGCCAGCGCGAAACCGCCGATGCCGCCGGCCATGCCGACCAGCCCCGTCATCAGACCGATATCGGCGCCGAAACGCTGCGGCACGAGCTGGAACACCGCGCCGTTGCCGGCTCCCAGGCAGAGCATCGCGGCGATGAACAGGGCCAGCGCGGCGGCCGGGCCGCCCAGACCGAGACCGGCCGCGGCGATCAGCACCGCGCAGGCGAGATACACCACCAGCAGCGAGCGCGTGCCGCCGATGCGGTCGGCGATCACGCCGCCGATCGGCCGCATCACCGAGCCGGCGAACACGCAGCCCGCGGTGCTCCAGCCCGCCAGCTTCGGCCCGAAGCCGAACTGGTCGTGGAAGTAGCCGGGCAACGCGCTGGCGAAGCCGGAAAAGCCGCCGAAGGTGATCGCGTACAGACCCATGAACACCCACGCGTCCTTCGACGCGAGAATGCGCCGGTAGTCGACCATCGACTTCTTTTTCGCGGCGCCGGGCGCATCCTTCGCGCACGTCCAGTAGACCAGCAAGGCGACGACCATCGGCAGCGCGGCGAGACCGAACACCGCGCGCCAGCCGAAGGCGACGGCCAGCATCGGCGCGAACAGCGCGGCGAACACGGTGCCGGAATTGCCCGCGCCGGCGATGCCCATCGCCGTGCCCTGATGCTCCGGCGGATACCAGCGCGACGCCAGCGGCAAGGCGGCGGCGAAGGACGCGCCCGCGACGCCCAGGAACAGCCCCAGCAGCAGGACCTGTGAAAACGAATGCACGCCGAGCTGCCATGCCGCGATCAGCGCGGCGATCACCACGACCTGGGCAACGAGTCCCGAGCGCTTCGGACCGATGCGGTCGACCAGCGCGCCCATGCCCAGGCGCAGAATCGCGCCGGCGAGGATCGGCGTGGCCACCATCAGGCCGCGTTGCTGTGCGGTGAGATGCAGATCCTGTGCGATCTGGATCTGCAGGGGCCCGAGCAGATACCAGATCATGAAACTCATGTCGAAATACAGGAATGCACTGAACAAGGTGGGCGTGTGCCCAGACTGCCAGAATCCGCGCTGCATGATGTCCTCGCCTGTGGGATGGGCATCGCCCAAAACAAAAACGGCGTTCGCCCCGAACCGGGGTGACCGGAACGCGACGAACGCCGTTGTTCGTGCGACAGCCCATCGTCATTGATGCGCTGTCGCGAAGGAGGTACCGCGCCGTTGCGGCCCCCCGACGTCTTATGCAATGGTCGTGCCGGTTTTTCGCGTGCGGGAGATTTATTGTTTGCGGCAAGACGCTTTCGGAGAGCGCCGCCTTTATTCATCTGCCTCGACGGGATGCGCGATCGCGTCGCGCGAGACGGCTGGCGATGCCGCCCGCGCGCGACGGTGCCGCGGCAACGATCCGTCATGGTGCAGCGTGCACTGTCGTCGCACGCGCTTCGGCCCCGCCGCGGTGCGGCGGGTGCGGCGGGTGCGGCGGGCACATGTGCGAGACGGGTACGCGGCTGTCGGTCATCGAGCGCCGCGGCCCGCCGCGGGCGGCGCGCTCACGCCGGCGCGTTCGACCCGTCCCACTCCCGCGGTGCGCTGCCGTCCCACCGACGGCCGTCCATCAGCACGCTCGTGCGGGTGTCGCCGGCGGGCGCCGCGACGCCGAGGCGGCCGGCCGCCTCGCGATAGAGGGCGGTCTGGCACAGCGACGCCGCGGTCACCGCGTAATCGCACGACGCGCTCAACATGCCCCAGCGGCGGTATTGCGTCATGAACCAGACCGCATCCGACACATAGGGGAAATTGACCTCGCCGTCGCCGAAGAAACGCAGCGGCCGCGCCACGTGCAGCGCCGGCCAGCGGGACGGCCGCGCGCCGCCCGACGCGCCGCCATAATCGCCGCACAGCCGAGCGGCGATCAGCGCATGGGGCGCATCGATCCAGCCGGGCCGCGCCAGCAACCCGGCCGCGAGCCGCCGCCCGGCCGGCGCGTCCAGCCGCCGGCACGCGTCGAGCAACGTCATGACCAGCGCGCGCGCCGCATGCGGATGGGTCCGGACGAACCGCCGCGTGGTCGTCACCACCTTCTCCGGATGGTCGGGCCAGACCGCGTCGGTGGTGGCCACCGTCACGCCCGCGCCGCTCGCCTCGGCCTGCGCGCTCCAGGGCTCGCCCGCGCAGAAACCGTCGAGTTCCCCGGCGCCCATGCTCGCGGCCATCTGCGGCGGCGGAATCACCACGCTGTCGACCGCGCGCAGCGGATCGATGCCTTGCGCCGCCAGCCAGTAATACAGCCACATCGCATGCGAGCCGGTGGGAAAGGTATGGGCGAACACGGGCCGCCCGTCGAACCCGGCGCCGGCGCCCGCGCCGGCGTGCAGCGCGCGCGCCAGCGCACCGCCGCCTTCCGGTCCGCCGTCCCGGCCCCCATCGAGACGCTCTGACGCATTCAGCGCGCGCGGGTCGTCCAACCGCGCGGCCAGCGCGCGCGACAGCGTGATCGCCTGTCCGTTCTGATTGAGCGTCATCAGCACCGCCATCGGATGCTGCGGGCCGCCGATGCCCAGTTCGACCCCGATGGCCAGCCCGGACAGCGTGTGCGCGGCGTCCAGTTCGCCGGACAGCAGCTTGTCGCGCACCGCCGCCCAGGAAGGCTGGCGGCACAGTTCGAGCTCGATGCCGTGCTGCCGGTCCAGGCCGAGCTCGGTGGCCAGCACCAGCGGCGCGCAGTCGCTGAGCGGCACGAAACCGATCCGCAGCACGCGTTTCTCGGGGGCGTCGCTGCCGTTCGCGTGCGGCGCGGAACGGGCGGCGGGAGCGACGCGAGCCGCGGCGGGATCGGGGAAATCGGGGGAGTCGGTCATGGCCAAGTCGTCAACTGAGGAGGTCCGACATCGCGATGAGCTGGCGGGCGACGTCGGTGATCTTCAGGCCCTGCTGCATCGCCTTGTTGCGCATCAGCTCGAACGCGGCGTCCTCGGGCAGACCCCGGCGCGCCATGACGATGCCTTTCGCGCGCTCGATCAGCTTGCGGTCCGCGAGCCGCTGCTCCGCGTCGGCCAGCCGCTGCCGCATGCGCGACTCCTCGTCGAACCGCGCGCGCGCCACTTCGAGGATCGGCGCCAGGCGCTCGGGGGAGAGTCCGTCGACCACGTAGGCGGTCACCCCGGCGCTGACCGCCGCCCGGATGATCGCCGCGTTGCCCGTGCCGGAAAACATCACGACCGGACGCGGCGCGGCCGAGTTCATCGCCGCCAGTTGCTCGAGCGTGTCCCGGGCCGGCGACTCGGTGTCGATGATCACCACGTCGGGGCGTTCGGTCTCGACCGCGCGCAACAGGGCGCGCGCCGAGGCCACCTCGGCGATGACCTCATAGCCGGCGTGCTGCAGCGCGTCGCGCATACCGGCGATCGAGCGGTCCGTATCGACCGCGAGGAGAACCCTGAGCATGATGTGTGGGGAAGAGACGGGCCGGCATTTCACGCCTCATCCTACCTCGCCAGAATCGCGTCGAGATGTTGTAATTTCGCGAGCGTGCTTTCGAGCAGGCGTGTCACGGGGGGAACCGCCGCCAGGACTGCCAGAACCGCCGGGCCGCCGCCGGTCAGCAGTCGCGTGGCCTCTTCCAGCCGCCGCATGGCGAGGAGCGCGCCGTGCACCGCGTCGGGCGTGCGCAGAAAGAGCAGGTCGTGCACGTCCTCCAGCCATGCGTCGATGTTCGCGAGGATGATTTCCTCCGCATGGAAGTTTGCCGGCATGTCCGCGACCGGCACGTCCGCTACCGGCATGTCCGCTACCGGCATGTCCGCTACCGGCATGTCCGCGACCGGCGACCGGTCATGCAGGCCGCGTATCGCCCGGGCCAGTTCGCCGAACGGCGTGGGCGTCATCGCGTCCCCCGTCGCGCGCACCGCCCTGCCCGTGGCGGCAGTGCTCCCGGGGAAGAGGGCCACGCAGGCTTCGTTGAGCACCCGGTATTGCGGGCAGTGATGGCGCGAAGGCGCCGCCGCGCCGCCGGGTGGAGATTCGCCGAACGCGACCCGTGTGAGCGCCGCCGCCACGTCCTCCAGGCGCCAGCGCGCCAGCGTCACCAGCGCGCTCAGGTTCGCCTGGCTGCCCACGGCATCCAGCAACGGGGTGTCGAACCGCCGCAGCACCCCCAGGCAGAGGCACAGCGCGTCGACCCCGCCCCGTGCGCCGCCCTCCTGGAGCACGGTCAGGATGGTGCGCACCCAGCCCGCCGTACGCTGCGCGAAGCCTTCGAGCGCCGTCCAGTCCGGCGCGCTTGCTCCCGCGATACCCGCCGCGCGTGCGGCCCGTGCCTGGCGTGCCGTCTCGTCGAGCGACCGGAGCACGGGCGCGGCGGCCGCGCGCAGTTCGTCATGGATCGACCGCAGCACGGCGGGACGCGAGCGCGGCGGCGGCGCGGGACGCACGGGCAGGCGTGCGGAGCGCAGGCCGAGATCGGCGAATCCGAATGCCGCGATCTGGTCCTTTTGCGCGGCCAGGCGACGCCGCGCCATCCCGGCCACCGCGTCTTGCGCCGCCTCGCCCGCCGCCTCGCCCGCGTTCTCCACTCCCGGGGCGGTGACGACGGCGCGCGGCCAGCCCGGAGGCAGCAGCATCGACCGGTCCGGCAGGCGATGCAACGCGCGCCGCGCCGCCAGCGACGGGAAATGCAGCGGCTGGCCCAGCAGGCCGAAGCTCGCCTCGCGGCTCGACACCATCACCCGCGTCGTCGGTCCGCCGGCGTCGGCGCCGTTCGCCAGCGCGCCCGTGTGCTGGCGAAAGCTGTCCGATGCGCGCCAGCACAGCGTCAGCAGCCGCTCCCGGACCGCCACGGGACCAGCGCAGTCGCCGAAGGCCAGCAGGCGCTCGCGCTCGGGCGCCACGGCATCGATCAGCAGCACCGTGTCGCGGCGCGCATCGATGAATCCGGCGACGGCGTCGAGTTCCCGGCCGCAGTCCTGGCCTTCATGATCGAAGAAGCGCGCCACTCCCGGCGTCACCATCAGGAAGGAAAGTCCGTATGCCGCCAGCCGGCCGCCGTGCGTCGGATGAAACGTCGCCACCCGCAGATCGTCCATCGTCAGACCGAACCGCGGGTGCGCGATCAATGCCGACAGCGTGCAAAAAGGCTCCTCTCCCAACACCCGGGACAACAGGACGTTCCCGCCGCACGGCGCCGCCCGCCGCCCGTGTGGCGGCACCATCGGACCCGATGCGACACGGCGGCCGTTCAGCAGCGCGTCCGCCATGCTCAACTGTACGTCGTCGTAGCCGCTCACCAGCCGCGCGACTGCCGTCGACAGCGTATAGCCCAGCACGGTGGCCGGCGTCGTGCGGGCGCGGGCGGCCAGATCGACCGCCGGTCGGCAGGTTTCCTGCGGCAGCGACGCCAGCCAGGTCCGCCAGGCCGCATGCGACGTGGGGGAGGGGGAGGGGGACGTGGTGCCGGACGTGGTGCCGGATGTAACGCCGGATGCAGTGCCGGATGCGGACCGGGCGATGCGTATGACTGGCACACGCGGATGCGGGACGGCGGCATCGACCGGTGGCGGCAGGAGCGCCGCGCCGCGTGGCGCGCTGCCGGAGCCGGGCGCAGGTGCAGGTGCAGGTGCAGGTGCAGGTGCAGGTGCAGGTGCAGGTGCAGGCAACAAGGCTGAATGCCCGGTATGCCGTGTGGGACAAGGCAACATGGAAGGGACTCCGTCGACGGGTGGCAACGGGCGTGTGTCCGTTGCCACCCGCCATCGGTTGCCGTGCGACGCCAGGGTTCCCGCAACGCGCCGGGCGCGGCGTTCCGGGTTCGCCGCGGGTTACCGGCGGGACGTCTCGTCCAGCGTGACCCGCAATGCCGCGCTCGCCTCGAACAAGGCCTTCTCGATGCCTGGCTCGAAGGTCCAGTGGCCCGCGCCATCGACGATCCTCACGGTGGCCCCGGGCCAGGCGCGGGCCAGCGACAGCGCCTGCTCGGCCGGGCAGACCATGTCGAAACGACCATGGACGATATGGCAGGGATGGTCCTGAAGCGCGGACAACCGGCCGAGAAAGTCCGGCGCCGGCAACTCGTGCGCCATGTAGTGATGTTCGAGCAAGGCCATCGATACCGCGCGCCGCTGCCCTTCGAGCGGATCGGCCGGGGCTGCCGGAGTGGCCGGTGTCGTAGCGCCAGGCGCAGCGGACACGTCGCTCTGCGCCGCGCCTGCGGCAACCGCGACCGGCGCGGCCGGCATCGGCTGCACCGACGACAGCTTCGCCTCGAAACCCGACCAGGCGCGCGCCAGCGCGATTCCCGCGGCGTCGTAGCGGGCCAGCGGCGCGGCCGCCAGCGCCAGCACCTCGTCGCGGTCGCGCGGGCGGCTGCCGCTCGCGCGTTCGATCGCGTCGAGGAAAGCCGCGTGCGCCTCGGGGAAAATGCGGCGCACGTCCCAGATGAACCAGTCCATATCCTGCTGCCGCGCGAGGAAGATGCCGCGCAGCAGGAAACCGGTGCATTGCTGCGGATACGCGATGCCGTAGGCCAGCGCCAGCGTCGTGCCCCACGAGCCGCCGAACAGCGCCCAGCGCTCGATGCCCAGCGCGGTGCGCAGTTTCTCGATATCGCCGACGAGAGCGTCCAGCGTATTGCATTCGGTCCTGCCGAACGGCGTCGAGCGTCCGCAGCCGCGCTGGTCGAAGAACACGACGCGCCATTGGGTGGGATCGAAGAACTTGCCCCAGCTCGGGTTGAGCGCGCCGCCCGGGCCGCCGTGCACCACCAGCACCACCGGCGCCGCCGGGTCGCCGTGCGCGCGCCAATAGATCGCATGTCCGTCGCCGACGTCGAGCTGCCCGTCTTCGAAATGGGGAGGCAGGGTATCCGTCATCGCGTCACTCCCATGCGCGCAGCCATCCCAGGCCCTCGCTGGTCTTGCCGCGCGGGCGATACTCCGCCCCCACCCAGCCCCGATAGCCCAGTTCGTCGACGAGCTTCATCAGGTACGCGAAGTTGACCTCGCCCTCGTCCGGCTCGTGACGGTCCGGCACCCCGGCGATCTGGATATGGCCCACGCTCTCGATGTACTGCCGCAGCGTCGTCGCGAGATCGCCCTCGGTGATCTGGCAGTGGTAGAAGTCGAACTGCACCTTCAGGTTGGTCGCGCCCACCTCGCGGCAGATCGCGTGCGCCTCGTCCTGGCGATTCAGGAAGAATCCCGGCATGTCGCGCACGTTGATCGGCTCGATGACGATCGTCAGGCCGAGCGGCGCGGCCTGCTGCGCCGCGTAGGCGAGATTTTCGAGATAGACCGCGCGATGCGCGGCGCGATCCGCCCCCGGTGGCAGCAGGCCGGCCATCACGTGCAGCCGGCTGTTGCCCAGCGCCCTGGAATATTCGAGCGCGGTATCGATGCTGCGCTTGAATTCGTCCTGCCGCCCGGGCAGCGACGCGATGCCCCGCTCGCCTTCCGACCAGTCGCCCGGCGGCGCGTTGAACAGGGCCACGTTGAGGCCCGAGTCGTTCTTCTTCAGCGCGATCTCCGCGATCGGGAAATCGTAGGGAAACAGGAACTCGACGCCTTTGAAGCCGTCATCGACAGCCGGGAAGAAGCGGTCCAGGAAGGCGTACTCCTGGTACATCATTGACAGATTGGCGGCGAAACGGGGCATGGTTTTCTCCTAATCCGGCTCACGGGTCCGCTCGACGGTGGGGCGCGCGGGGCCGGCCCGGGGGGGGTCTTTTATAATAGCGGGGAGGACCGAACGGAATCGGCATCCTGCGCGAATCTTACCGAGTGTGCCAGTTTCGTGGGGGAAATGCCTGGCAACTCGCGCAGGCATGTCGCCTGGACGAGGAGAAAGCAACGCGATATCCCGCGTGACACGCCGCCGGACAGGGAATGGCGCCCGTTTCTTCGTACGCCACCCATGCGTCGTCGTCCGGAAAGGACGTGCGTCGAACGTCGTCGGCGGATCTGTCAGGGCCGGTCCGCGGCGGCGGCGGTCATCCCAGTGGCTGCGGCTGCGGCTGCGGCTGCGGCTGCGGCTGTTGGCGTTGGCGTTGGCGTTGGCGTTGGCGGCAAATGATCCGGCGTGACGCCGTTCAACCGCAGGGTCTCGCCCATGATGCGCGAGAACACCGGTGCGGCGACCGCGCCGCCGCCGCGTAGCTTGCCTTTCGGATCGTCGATCATCACCGCCACGACGAAGCGCGGCGCCGCCACCGGTGCGATGCCGACCGCCGTCGCCAGATAACGCCGCGTCGCATACGCGCCGCCGTCGATCTTGCGCGTGGTACCGGTCTTGACGCCCACACGATAGTGTTCGACCCTGGCCAGGCGCGCGGTCCCCTCGGGTCCGGTCACGCGCTCCAGCATGTGCCGCACCTGCAGCGCGGTGCGCGGCGAGAGGCCCGGGCCGGCGGCATCGGCAGCAGGCGATGCTGGCGATGCCGCCAGAGCGGCCGCGCGCGGATCGGTCGCGCCGCGCACCAGCGACAACGGCGGCGGCGGTCCCGCGGTGCCGAACATCGTATAGGCCCGCGCCAGCTGCAGCAGCGACACCGACGCGCCATAGCCGTAGGACAGCGCCGCCTGATCGATGCCGCTCCAGGCGTTCACGTCCCGCAGCCGCCCGGCCGCGGTTCCCGGAAAACCGATGTCCGGCGCCTCGCCGAAACCCGCCTGCCGCAGCGAACGCCACATCGCCTCGCGGCTGCCGTGCTGGGTCATCCGCACCATGCCCACGTTGCTCGAGCGCTGCACGATGTCCTCGACCGACAGCGCCTGTCGCGGCGAGACATCGCGCACCGTGAATTTGCCGAGACGAATCCACCCCGGCGACACATCGAAGACCGTCTGCGGCGTGACCCGCCCGGCCTCCAGCGCGGCGGCGACATGAAGCGGCTTGATCGTCGAGCCCGGCTCGAAGGTGTCGGTGACGACCCGGTTGCGCACCTTGCCCGGCTGCCTGCCCTGCGGCGCGTTCGGGTCGAAGGACGGCCAGTTCGCCAGTGCCAGGATTTCCCCGTTCACCGCATCGATGACGACCGCGCCGCCCGCCTGCGCATCGTGCTGCGCGATGGCCGAGTGCAACGCCGTGAACGCCATCTGCTGCAAACGCGCGTCGATCGTCAGGTGCACGGGCGCGCCCGGGCGCGGCGCCTCGATCAATGCGTCCTCGACGATGTCGCCCAGCCGGTTGCGGATCACCATGCGGCGCCCCGGCCGGGGCCGCAGTCGCGCATCCTGCGAGGCCTCGATCCCTTCCTGCCCGCGTTCGTCGATATCGGCGAAGCCCACCACCTGCGCCGACGCCTCGCCATCGGGATAGAAGCGCTTCCATTCGTCGAACGAACGCACCGAGGCAATGCCCAGCGCGTCGATGCGCGCCGCCACGGCAAGCGGCACCTGCCGCTTCAGATACACGAACGCGCGCTCCGCGCGCAGCCGCGCGCCCACTTCGGCGACCGGCATGTCGAGCAGCAACGCCAGCGCCGCCAGCTTGTCGTCCGGAACCGGCGCGGCGAACGCCGCCGGCATCGCATAGACCGCGCGCAGCGGCTGGCTGATCGCCAGCAGGCGCCCGTTGCGATCGAAGATCTCGCCGCGCGCAGCGGGAATCTCGATGACGCGTTCGAAACGCTTGCGCCCCTGCTCCCCATAAAAGCGCGAATCGATCAACTGCACCCATGCCGCCCGCCCGAGCAGGGTCGCGAACGCCAGCAACATGATCACCAGCACGAGACGCGAACGCCAGGCCGGCAGGGTCGTGCCGGCGCCCAGCATCGATGACGCCGCGTGAGCGCGATAGTGGGCGCAATAGTGCGAAGGCCTGGACCGGGCCTGCAGGGGCGGCTTTTTGCGCATAAGGCTGGCGAGAGAGCGAGATGCCGATCTTCCTGGATTGCCGACCATTCGCCATCAGACGCATCCGAATATTCACGCTTCCTGCGCCACGACTTCGCCTGCATCGCCCTGGTTCCTACACATCATGTAAGAAAAACCGGCAGATACGTTTGTTTTCCGGAACCCGGTGGGTAGCGCCGCGGCAGGTGGCATGATTGCTGCATCCTGCGGATCACTTGCCGCCCTGCGGGGTGGCGTTGCCCCAACCCATTCACAGGCAGAGCGAGGAAAACGACATGCAAGGCAAACTGACAGGGCAGACCGCGCTGGTGACGGGCGCCAGCTCGGGGATCGGCACCGGCGTGGCGCTCGCGCTGGCTCGCGCGGGCGCGGCGGTGGCGATCAATTACCATTCGAACAGCAAGAGCGCCGACGAAGTCGTCGCCGAAATCACCGCGGGCGGCGGCCGTGCGGTGGCGCTGCAAGCCGACGTCAGTCAACCCGACGAAATCACCGGCCTGTTCCAGGCGACTCGCGACGCACTGGGCGACATCGACATCGTCGTGGCCAATTCCGGCATCCAGAAGGACGCCGCGGTGGTCGACATGACGATCGAGCAGTGGCGCGCGGTGCTGGACACGAACCTCACCGGTCAGTTCCTGACCGCGCAGGCGGCGATCCGCGAATTCCTGCGCCGCGGCCCGCGTCCGGACGTCTCGCGCGCGCTGGGCAAGATCATCTGCATGAGTTCGGTGCACGAAGTGATTCCCTGGGCCGGGCATGTCAACTACGCCGCCACCAAGGGCGGCATCGCGATGCTGATGCGCTCGCTCGCGCAGGAAGTCGCGCACCACAAGATCCGGATCAACGCGATCGCACCGGGCGCGATCCGCACGCCGATCAACAAGGACGCGTGGTCGACGCCCGAAGCGCTCGAAAAGCTGATGAAGCTGGTGCCGTACAAGCGGATCGGCGAGGCCGAGGATATCGGCAACGCGGCGGTCTGGCTGGCCTCGGACGACAGCGATTATGTCGTGGGCACGACGCTGTTCGTCGATGGCGGCATGACGCTGTATCCCGGCTTCGAAGACAATGGCTGATTCGCCCGCCCCGCCTTTCGCTTCCGACGCCGCTTCCGACGCCGCTTCCGGCGCCGCTTCCGGCGCCGCTGCCGACGCCGCCCGTCCGGCCGGGTCCGGACCGGATCGCCACCCCCACCCCGGGATGATCGGCCAGCACGGCGTGATCGGCAACATGCGCACCGTCGCGCTGGTCAACACGGCGGCGGCGGTCGATTTCATGTGCTATCCGGCATTCGATTCGCCGACGATCTTCGCCGCGCAGCTCGACCCCGTGCGCGGCGGCGCTTTCTCGATCACGCCCGACCTGCAGAACGCCCGCGTCAAGCAGGTCTACGTGCCCGACACGAACGTGCTGCTGACGCGCTTCATGGCCGTCGACGGCGTGGTCGAGATCACCGATTTCATGCCGATCACGCGCGCGGCGGAAAACGACCCGAACCGCCTGATACGGCTCGTCACGGTGGTGCGCGGCACCGCCAGCCTGGTGGTGCGCTGCGCGCCGCGCTTCGACTACGCGCGCACGTCGCACCGGGCACGCATGCTCGGCGGGCAGGCCGTCGTGTTCGAACCCGATCCGGCCATGCCCGCCGCCGTGCCCGACGACGCATCGGCGGCTGCCTCACCGGCGGCAGCCTCCCCCGCCCCGCTGCCCACGCTGCAGCTCTTCGCCTCCGTGCCGCTGACCATCGACGGTGCCGACGCCGTCGCCCGCTTCACGCTCGGGCACAAGGAAAGCGCCACGTTCATACTGGGGCCGGGCGCCGGCGGCCAGGATCTGTGCGCGCCGTCCGACGCGGTGCTCGATACGGCCCCCTGTCTGAAAGCGACGATCGCGCACTGGCGCGAATGGAGCGCGCGTTCGACCTATCGCGGCCGCTACCGCGAGATGGTCAACCGTTCCGCGCTGCTGCTCAAGCTGCTCAGTTCGCGCGAGCATGGCGCGATCATCGCCGCGCCCACGTTCGGCCTGCCGGAAACCACCGACGGCGCGCGCCGCTGGGACTACCGCTATGTCTGGATCCGCGACGCGGCGTTCTCGGTCTATGCGCTGCTGCGGCTCGGCCATGTGGACGAAGCGTCGGCGTTCGTCGCCTGGACCGGCCGGCGCACGCAGGACCCGGCCTTCGACGGACGGATCGACCTGGTCTACGCGATCGACGGTGAATGCCCCGCGACCGAGATCGCGCTGCCCTCGCTCGCCGACGGACACGCGCGCCAGCCGCCCCTGGTCGGCAACGCCGCGGCGACGCAACTGCAGTTCGACATCTACGGCGCGCTGATGGACGCCATCTACCTGTACAACAAATACGGCACGGCGACGTCGTACGAGGGCTGGCAGCATATCGTCAAGATCGTCGATTACGTGGCCGGGCACTGGCGCGAGCCCGACGCCGGCATCTGGGAATTCCGGGATGCGCAGCGCGAACTGCTGCATTCCCGGCTGATGTGCTGGGTGACCGTCGACCGCGCGCTGCGCCTGGCCGGCAAACGCTCGCTGCCCGCCCCCACCGAGCGCTGGAGCCGGGTGCGCAGCGAGATCCATCAGAATATCTTCGATCGTTTCTGGAACGAGGATCTGCAGGCTTTCGTGCAGTCCCCGGGCAGCGACCGGCTCGACGCCGCGGCGCTGATGATGCCGCTGGTCAAGTTCATCGCGCCGAAGGATCCGCGCTGGCTGTCGACGCTGGACGCCATCGGCCGGCACCTCGTCGACGATCCGCTGGTGTACCGGTATCCGCCGGACGGCAAGGACGGGCTGGAAGGCGAGGAAGGCAGTTTCACCGCATGCAGCTTCTGGTACGCCGAAGCGCTGGTGCGCGCCGGGCGCATCGACGAGGGCCGGCTGGTGTTCGAGAAGATGCTCGGCTATGCGAACCATCTCGGTCTGTACTCGGAGGAAATCTCCGCGGCGGGCGATTCGCTGGGCAATTTCCCGCAGGGCCTGCCGCATCTCGCGCTGATCAGCGCGGCGTACAAGCTCGACAAGGCGCTGGATCACGACGCCACGCCCTGGAGCGGCTAGAGCAGTTAGAGCGCAGTTAGAGCACGGCGGGCGCCGCATTGCGCCCTGCCGGGGTGCCGGGAGCGGCGGATCCGGGCTGGACCGGCCGCTGCCGGGCGAGCCCGGGATGGGCCTGCCCGGAATGGGCCAGCCCGGAATGGGCCAGCCAGTCGCGCGGCGCGAGGAAATCGGTATGCAGGCGCGCCTCGGCGCTGCCGGGCAGCGGCGTCCAGTCGTACCGCCAGCTCGCCAGCGGCGGCATCGACATCAGGATCGCCTCGGTCCGGCCGCCGGTCTTCAAGCCGAAATGCGTGCCGCGGTCGTGCACCAGGTTGAATTCGACATAGCGACCCCGGCGGTACGACTGGAACGCCCGTTCCTGCTCGCCGTAGCGGTTCGCGCGGCGGCGCTCGATGATCGGCAGGTAGGCGTCGAGAAACGCCTCTCCCACCGCGCGGGTCATCGCGAAACTCGCGTCGAAACCGGCTTCGGCGAAATCGTCGTAGAAGATGCCGCCCACGCCGCGCGCCTCGCCGCGGTGCGGCAGGAAGAAGTACTCGTCGCACCAGAGCTTGAAACCCGCGTACAGGTCGTCGCCGAACGGCGCGAGCGCGTTCGCGCAGGCCTGGTGGAAATGCCGCGCGTCGTTCTCGAAACCGTAGATCGGCGTCAGGTCCATGCCGCCGCCGAACCAGAAGACCGGCGTTTCGTCGCTCTCCGGGCGGGGCAGCGCGACGAACAGGCGCACGTTCATGTGCGTGGTGGGGCAATAGGGATTGCGCGGATGCAGCACCATCGACACGCCCAGCGCCTCGAACGGCCGGCCGGCGAGATGCGCGCGCGAGGCGGTCGCGGAGGCCGGCAGCGCGTCGCCGCGCACGTGGGAGAAATTGCAGCCGCCGCGCTCGAAGACGCCGCCGGCTTCGATCACGCAACTGACGCCGTCACCCCGCAGCCGGGCGTCTTCGGCGTTGCGCCAGACGTCGCGCCGGAACGGCATGCCGTCGCAGATTGCCAGCGCGTCGACGATGCGGGTCTGCAACGCGAGCAGATAGGCGCGTACGGCGGGAATGTCGATCACGGCGTTCATGGTCTGGAGGCGCGAGGCGCACGGTCGGAGGACAGGCGACCAGTCTACCGGGACCGCCACCGCGACTTTTTGATCCAGATCAAGGCCGGGGCGTTTGCGCACCCGGCCTGCGTGCGCGGCGCCAGGCGCTGCGCGCGCAAGCCGGTATCAACCGCCGTCGGTATCGAACAACCCGTGCTTCACCGCGTAGCGGATCAGCGCCGCGTCGCTGCCCATCTGCATTTTCTCGAGCAGGCGCGCCTTGTACGTGCTGACCGTTTTCGGGCTCACCGTCAGCGCCACCGCGATCTGCGCGAGCGACTCCCCGTCGACGATCCGCCGGTAGACGTCGAGCTCCCGGTCGGACAGCGATTCCGGGCGCGCCCCATCCTCGCCGGCCGGACGCGTAAGCGCCCGCGCCAGGTTCTCCGCCATCGACGTGCTGAC
>JBPBQT010000003.1:0-18716 GCA_050955065.1 Janthinobacterium lividum
CCTGCGCCATGAATTGCGCGACGATCACCGCGTGATCGTCCCCGAGGTGCTCTGGGACTACTGCAACGACACCGTGCTGACCACGCGTATGGTGCGACACGTGGCCCTGACGGACGCGGATGCGTTACGCGCCGAGGGGCTCGATCCCGCCGCGTCGATCGCCACCCTGATCGAATGTTTTTTCGAGATCGCGATCGGCGCGGGCATGGTGCACGCCGGACTCGACGCGGCGGGTGCGCTTATCAGCATCGAAGCCGATACGTTCGGGCGTCTGGTGCTCGACGCCGAGACGCCGATGCTGTTTCTCGCCACGCACGAGCGCGGTTTTCTCGTGACCGCGGCGGATGCATTGCTGCGTGGCGACCACAAGGCCGCCGCGCGCGCGCACCTGGAGCAGGGGCGTCCCACGCAGCCCCATCCCGCGCACGAGGTGCTGCTGGAAACGACGTATCGGCACGCCGCCGCCCGGTTTGCCACGCCCGATGCAAGGCGCGGCGTCGCCGTGGCCGATCTGTTGACGGCGCTGGGCAACGCGGCGCAGGTTCACGCGTTCGGCGATGCCCATACCCGCATCGCGTCGCGTGCGGCGCTGCTGTCGCGTTCCGCCGCGACCATCGAAACGATGGCGCGGCGCCTCGCGCCGGATCTCGATGTCTGGGACATCGTGCGCAAAGTGATCGCGCGCCTGATGGCGGACCAGTTCACCACGCACGGTTTCATCGCGAACATCGCCGCGGAGGTGATGCGCTGGCCGAACACGCTGCCGCGCGTGCCCCGCCTGCTGTCGCAGCGTCTGAGTGCCGCCGCGGCGCGGCGGCACCCGCTCAGCGCGTCAACATCAGCAGATGACGGTCCGGGTCGCGAACCAGCAAGGCATCGGGAGTAGACGCTTCGACCGGCAGCGCCGCGGCCAGCCAGGCATGCCGCAGCGCGTCCAGATCGGCGACCCGGACCACGAGCCGGTCGCTGACGACGTCGCATGGACTGCTGGCTGCGGGAACCCGGGGCGGGCCGCTGCCCGGCGCGCGATCATAGCCGAGGAGTTCCAGGTGCGGCGCGCAGCCGGACGGACTGCGCAGCGCCACCACGTCCACCCGGACCCCTTGCAGGCCGTCGAGGCGATCCTGCTCGACACCCACGTTCCATTGCCGTGCGTCGACGGTGAAACCCAGCCACCGCCGATAGAACGCGATGCTGTTCGCGACGTTCGAGACACTGATCGCCGAATGATCGATACCGGGTGGCGATGCGTCCGGCGCCACGCCGGATCGCGCGGGGAAACCCAGGAGTTCCACCGGATGCCCGTCGGGATCGCGAAACTTGAACGCGGTCACGCCGCCGCTGCGTGCGGGCAATACGACCGGGCCGGGCGCGCCATCGCCGCCGCAGGATGAAGATCCGGATAATGCGCGAGGCACGGGTACGGCAGGTTCCGGACGATAAAGACGCAAGAACGCCTGTTCGATGTCGGGGCAGCGGATGGCGAAGTGCTGGAACCACAGGTCGTCCGCGCGGCTGTCGTCGGGATAGGGAGCGGCACCCGCGGCGCCCACGCCGACCAGGTCCAGCTCGCTCGCACCCAGCCGCAGGCGTTGCCTGTCCAGCGGCCGGTGAGTCGGGCTCCACAGACCGGCAAGTGCGGCGTCGAGCCTCTGGGGCGGGCCGCAACGCACGAATCCCAGTCGCGTCTCATAAAAAGCCGTGCTGCGCTCCAGCTGCCGGACGTTGCGCATCAGGCACAGGATGCGACCTTCGCGGCCACCGGGCGCTTCGGATACCTGGGGGATGTCGGGCACGGCCGTCATGGAAACGGTACGCCACGACAGTTGAGATAAATCGCATACAGCGTGTGCGACGCGCAGATGAACAGGCGGCTGCGATGGCGGCCGCCGAACGCCAGATTCGATACCGTGAACGGCACCTTGATCTTGCCGAGGAGCGTGCCGTCGGGCGCGATGCAATGCACGCCATCGGCGGCGCTCGACCAGATATGTCCGTCCTCGTCGCAACGGAAGCCGTCGGCGAAACCCGGCGCGATCTTGTGAAACAAGGACGGCGCACCGCAGCGCTCGCCGTCGTCGGACATCGTCATGACGCTGATGTGTCGGACCGGATGTTCGGCGAATTGCCCGCCGCTTTCCGAGACGTAGAGCAGACGTTCGTCGGGCGAGAAGCACAGGCCGTTCGGGCCCTCGAATGCCTGGCTGGCCACCCGCAATTCGCCAGTGGCCGGGTTCAGCCGGTACACGCAGGCCGGTCGCTCGGAGACCTGCTTGCCGCCCTCGTAGTCGGTCTGAATGCCGTACGGCGGGTCGGTGAACCAGATGGTGCCGTCACGCTTGACCACGACGTCGTTCGGCGAGTTCAGACGGTGGCCTTCGAAGCGGTCGGCCAGCACGGTGATACCGCCGTCCCATTCGGTTCGCGTGATGCAGCGATGCTGGTGCGAACAGCCGATCAGGCGCCCCTGGCGGTCGCGCGTGTGGCCGTTGGCGAAACCGGACGGCTGCCGGTAGACGCCGAGTGCTCCGCTGGCTTCCCCACCGGTGTCCCTACCGATTCCCCCACCGGTTTTGTCGGACTCGGTCCAACGCAGGATACGGTCGTTGGGAAGATCGCTCACCAGCAGGCAGTTGGCGTCAGCGAACCAGACGGGCCCTTCCAGCCAACGAAACCCTTCCCCCAGTTTCTCCAGTGGCGCATTGGGCAGCACGAGCGCACGGAAGCGCGGATCGAGAATGTCGAAGCCTTCCATGGCGTTTCAGCGCAGATGGCCGGGCTGGTGAACCGGCGCGACATGGAGCTGCATGGTCATCAGGCGCGCGGGTTCGCTGCCGATCGTCCCGGAACGGTGTCCCTTGCGTCCGGACGCGTCCGCGATGCAACCCTGATCCTCACCCAGCGACAGCTCGCCCGGGCCCATTTCCACCCGAGTGCCGTCCATGGCCTCGACCCACCAGCGTCCGGAGAGGGGAATGATCCACTGCGGCGCGGGATTCTCGTGCCACTCGCCGACCCAGCCCACCGGCTGGATCGTGAAGACCGCCGTTGCCGGACTGCGCGCCTGCGAGTCGTTCCACTGCGGCGCGGCGTCGCCCACGCCCTTCAGCGCAAAGCGATCGAGCATGCACCACGCGTGGTGGCTGACACCGTGTTCGTCGGTCCACAGGTGCCAGTAGCCGATGCTCGGTGGGGTATCGGCGTCGTTTCCGTCATTCGGAGATGCCGGTGGCGCGTTCAGGATTTTTGTCATCGTGTCTCTCCGGAAGGTTGCGGATTGCTTGCCGCGTAAGGGGCGGAAGACAGGGGTGCGTGCAGCACCGCCGAGGCGGGAACGGGTGGTCCGCCGATGACCAGCAGCAGCAGGCCTCCGGTCAGCCCGAAATTTTTCAGGAAATCCCAGAAGTGGCTGCGTCCCGCGCCGTCCTGTGACCAGAAATGCGGAAACGTCCAGAACGGGTGGTAGAGCAGCGCAGTGACCACGCAAAAGCCCGCCAGCACGAAAGCGGCAATGCGGTCGTGCCAACCCGTCACGATGCAGACCGGCGTAACGAATTCCACGATGATGGCGAGCACCAGCAGAAAAGGCGCCCCGGGCACGACTGACGAACTGGCTTGCTTGAGGGCGTCGCGCCAGTGCACGATCTTGTCCAGCCCGCTGAAGGGAAACATGATGACCAGGCACAGTCGGGCGATGACGGGCAGGGCGAGCAGATCAAGAGCGTGCATGCGGGAAGCGCCTCACAGGGTGGGAGTGGATGCGCCCAACCGTTCGCCGATACGGTCGGCGACGCGCAGCGCGTTGGCGATGATCGTCAATGTCGGATTCACCGCGCCGATCGACGGGAAGAAACTCGCATCGCTCACGTAGAGATTGTCGAGTCCATGCGCCTTGCAATCAAGATCGAGCACCGAGCTCGCCGGATCGACGCCGAAACGCGCGGTGCCGGCCTGATGGGCGGTGCCGCCGATCGGGATGTTCTTTCCGAGGTACAGGTTGCGTTCCATGAACGTCGGATGCGCGCCGGACTGCGTGAGCAGGTCCTGCAGTTTCCGCTTGAGCCGGTGGTGCGCTTCCATGTTGCCTTCCTGGATATTCAGCACTACCCGCTCGCCGTCGTAGTAGATCCGGTTTTCGCTGCGGGGCAGATCCTCGCTCGACAGCCAGAAATCGATCGAGTGTCGCGCCATCTGCTCGAACGGCATTTCCGGCAGCCATTCGAGCCAGCCCGGCAGCGCCTCGCCGCGGATCTGGTCGGCATGCGAGGTCGCGCACATCTGGATCAGCCCGAGCGGATAGTCGAAATCATCCGCCCCGAAATAAAAATCGCTGAGTGCTAGCGTTTTCTGAAACACGGTGTCATGGGGCTCGCGCATCAGTGCCATCAACACCGACTGGTTGTGCCGCATGTAATTGCGCCCGACCTGGTCCGAGCCGTTCGCCAGGCCGTTCGGATGCCGTTCCGTGGCCGAACGCAGCAGCAGCAGCGCCGAGGACAGCGCGCCGCAGGCCACGACGACGATGTCCGCGCTGAACCGTTCCACGCTACCGTCGCGTGTCGCCTCGACCGCGGTGACCGACGTGCCGCTGTCGTTCGTCAGCAGCTTCGTGACATAGGTGTTCGTCAGCAGGGTGAAATTTTCATGCGCGGCGAGCGTCGGATCGACGCACATCACCTGGGCGTCGGCCTTGCCGTTCAGCAGGCAGGGAAAACCGTCGAAGGCGTCGCACCGGATGCACGTGCTGGTGGGCGTGACGCGTCCGTCCTTCTCGTCGAGCAGAATGCCCAGCGGCAAGTGAAACGGATGGTGTCCGGCTTCCCGCAGCGAGGTATCAAGCCGCTGGATGCGCGGCTCGTGGGAGACGGCCGGATAGGGAAAGGGCGCGCTCGCCGGCGGTTCGGTCGGATCCTCGCCGCGCTGGCCGTGCACATGGAACAGTTTTTCCGCGGCGGTGTAGTACGGCTCGAAGTCGCGGTAGTCGAGCGGCCAGGCCGGAGAAACGCCGTCCTTGTGCGGCAACTCGCCGAAGTCCCTTTCGCGCAGACGCAGCAGCGCGGCGCCATAGACCTTCGAATTCCCGCCGACGAAGTAGTGGAGGCCAGGACGGAATTTGCGGCCATCGGCGCCATACCAGGTTTCCTGCGTCTGGTACGCGCCGTCGACGAATACCGTTTTCGAATCCCAGTTCGCCGGCTCGCGCTTCAGATAGTCGCCTCGCTCCAGCATCAGGATCGACTTGCCGGTGCCGGCCAGCCGGTGGGCGAGCGACGCGCCGCCGGGGCCGCTGCCGACCACGATTACATCGTAATGAGTCATGTAGGATAGGGTACTTGAGACGGGAACGGAAAAGCGATCCGGTGGGTTCGTTCGAGCGGCGTTGCCGACCGGCCCGGCCAGGAGCACGATTTGCATCGACGTGCGAACAAGATCCATCGCAAGGCATATACCTGTATGGATAACGTAATGCCGCATCGACGGTCGCATCGGCATCGATGCCGGCGAACCGGGAACCGAGTGCTTGGACGGACGCCGTGGATCCGTTGTGCGGGAAGCGCGTCGCCTATCATATAATCGAGATACAGGTACCGGAAGACGTGCGCTGGGCGGGAGTGAATTCACTTCGGTTCGTCGAGCATGTGGCTTCCGCTGCGCTGTTCTCTGCCACAACGGAAATTTTCTATGACGATCCTGCCATCTACCGCCGCATTCGGACGCGCCGCCGCCGCCTTGCTGTTGCTGGCCGGCGCCCAGCTGGCGCATGCGCAAGCCAAGCCCATCACCCAGATTCCTTCGCCCGATTCGACGATTGCCGCCGCCCCGAACGAAATCGAGATGGGTTTCAACACGGAATTGAAACCGGCGGGCAGTGCGCTGACGCTGACCGATGCCCATGGCAAGTCGATGGCCAACGGCAAGTCCAAGCTGAGCCCCACCGACAGCAAGACCATGACGGTCGGCGCGCACAAGTTCGGCCCCGGCACGTATTCGGTTGCGTGGGTCGCGGTCGCAAAGGATGGTCAGCGTACCAAGGGTAATTACGTATTCACCGTGAAATAGTCGTGCTCCCGCCGTTGCTCATTCGCGGCGGCGGGGAAAACGGATAACCGTCTGCGACATCAGCGATATCGCGGACGGTCCACGCGTGCGCCGTCTAGCCGGACCGGGAATCGCACAGTCGCGTCTGCGTCGGTCCTCCAGGGCGCAGACGCGCGGCGACGCTGCAAGGTCGGGTTTCAATCGATCAGTTTTACTGAACGTCATCGATTTAAGTTTACCGAACCGGGTAAGGAGTGGTCAAAATGCGTCCGCCTGCGTCGCGGCGCAGCGCGCCATCCGGGCGGTCGCCGTCTGAGGCGCCATCTGGTGCCGCAATCACGGAAACGCTGCGTGGTTCAAGATCGAAATCGACCTCATGGGGGAGGAGACATGTCGGAATTTCATGTGAAGGGCCGTCGCGGCGTACTGCGGGCGATTGGCGCGGTCTCGGCACTTGCCGTGTCCGGAACGCAGATCGCATGGGCGCAGAACGCGCCAGGAGGATCTCCCCGGCATCCCGACCCGGATACGCCCCCGCCCCAGGGCGACGACATCACCGGACAATTGGCCCGCTATATGGTTTCGTCGACCAGCGCCGCGCTTCCCGATGCGGTGATGGTCGCGTGCAAGCATCGCATTCTCGACACATTCGGCGCGATGGTGTCGGGCAGCCGCATGCGTCCCGGAATGGCAGCGCTTCGATATGTGCGCTCGCTTGGCGGGACACCCCAGGCATCGGTCGTCGGCGCGAATTTCCGCACCACCGCCATCAATGCGGCCTTGGCCAACGCCATGTGCGCGCATTCCGATGAAACGGATGATTTCGAGCCCGTCACGAAGGCGCACCCGGGAAGTTCGGTGGTGCCTTCGGCATTGGCGATGGCGGAGATGATGGGCGGCAGCGGTGACGCGATGATCCGGGCGGTCGCGCTGGGATATGACATGGCCTGCCGCCTGTTGATGGCGCTCGGACCCGACCAGGTGCGCCACACGGGCCGTAGCGCCGAAGGCACCGCTTCCACCTTCGGTAGTCTGGGCGCTGCCGCCTCTCTGGCAGGGCTGGACGAAACCGGCATGCGCTACGCCCTTTCCTATTCCTCGCAACAGGTCTCCGGCTTGTGGAGCTGGGTCAAGGACAAGGACCATATCGAAAAAGCCTTCGATTTCGCCGGCATGGGCGCGCGTAACGGGCTGACCGCGGTGACGATGGTGCAGGCCGGCATGACGGGCGTATGGGATGTGCTGGACGGCACGAACAATCTTTTCATGGCGTTATCGACACAGCCCCGACCGGGAGAAATGCTCGAAGGGCTGGGAAAACGATTTTACGTCTGCGAGACCGCCATCAAGACCTTCTCCGTGGGTTACCCGATTCAGTCGCCGCTGGACGCCTTTCTGACGCTGCGCAAGCAGTACGGACTGAACCCCGACAACGTGTGCGGCATTCTGGTCAGGATTCCCAGCGACGCGATCGGCATCGTTGGCGAGAGCGCGATGCCCGACGTCAACTGCGCGCACCTCGTCGCGCTCGCCCTGGTGAAGGGCGCCGTATCGTTCGTGGACAGCCACGATGTGGCCCTGATGCACGACTCGACGATCGCGCGGCAGCGTTCGAAGGTCGTCGTCGTGGCGGACCCGGAACTGATGAATCCCGCCGCGCCCCGGGGCAGTATCGTCGAGGTGACGATGACCGATGGCCGCACCGTCTCGCATTTCACGAAATTTCCTCCCGGCACCAAGGAAAACCCCCTGGACACACGGGCGGTCAGCGATAAGTCGCGGGATCTGATGGCCCCCGTGCTGGGGGCGGGCAAGACCAACCAATTGATTGACGTCATCAACCGGCTGGAAACCGTCCGGGACGTGCGAAAGCTGCGCCCCCTGTTCACCGCGTAGCGCTCTTGAACCCGCGCAGGAGGCCTCCGGGCGGAGGTCTTTCGCGCGCCTTGTGCGCACTATGCATTTTTTGAATTGAAACCCTGCTTGTGCAGGCTTTTCAATCTGCGCGCTCCATCGAGATGACTGCGCATGAGCGCTGCTGCACTAAGCAGGTCATTGCGGGCTATGGCATCGAGTATGGAGCGCTTTCGCGTAGAGGGAGAGCTCGACCCGGTGTCTGGCGTGAGTGACCATTACAGTGGTGGGATGGCGCGGTCAGGCCGCCCGACGAAGCGGGAACCCACCGAAGCGACTACGCAACGCATCGCGTAGCGCTGTAGGAATCCCTTCCTTTAGAGAGGGAAGGAGGTCAAGTAAAATGCGTTGACGAACTCATCACCCAAATCAACAGACATGAAACAGATCAAAGCCATTCTGACCGGCCACACCCGTGGACTCGGTGCATCGCTCGCTGAACAATTGCTGGCGCGTGGCGTCCACGTGTTGGGACTTTCCCGCAAGACGCATCCGACGCTTGCCGCGTCCGTTCCCGGCCGTTTTGAACAGGTGGCTTTGGACCTGGGCGACGCCGCCGAGCTGGCGCGCTGGTTGGCCTCGGACAGCTTGTCGCGCTTCGCAGCCGGGGCAAACCAGATCCTGCTGATCAACAACGCCGGCACCGTACAGCCGATCGGACCGCTGGAAACGCAGTCGTACGACGCGATTGCCGGTGCGGTGAGCCTGAATGTCACCGCGCCGTTGATGCTGTCCGCCGCATTGATGGCGGTGACATCCACACCCGCGTTCGCCGGGGCGGACCGAAGGATCATGCATATCTCCAGTGGCGCGGGGCGCAACGCCACTGCCGGCTGGAGCATCTATTGCGCGACGAAGGCCGCGCTCGACCATCACGCCAGGGCCGTTGCGCTCGATCAGGGCCTGCCTTTGCGCATTGCCAGCGTGGCCCCAGGCGTCGTCGACACGGATATGCAGGGAGAGATCCGCGGCAGTGACGCGGACAGATTTCCGGCTCTGAGCCGCTTTGAAGCATTGAAGAGCGAAGGGAAACTTGTCACCCCGGCGGCAACTGCCGGGAAGCTTCTGGACTACTTGTTCAGTGCCGGTTTTGGTGAGACGGTCATCGCCGACGTACGTGAACTATCGGCAAAGTAACAGGTTGGGGTAGGGGGTAGGCCAACTTGTCATCTGATGCAGGATTTTTAGCATCAAGCCAATAAAATTTCCACGAGGAATCGGCTCATGCAACGCATTCTGGCTATCGGCGGCGGTGGTTTTTCAATGGATGAGGTCGACTCTCCTATCGACGCCTTCCTCGTCAAGCTGACCGGGAAAACGCGACCACGCATATGTTATTTGGGGACGCCGAGCGGCGATTTCTTTCCCCATATATCCGACTTCCACGAAGTTTATGAAGCGCTGGGTTGCGAGACATCGCATCTCTCTTTTTTTGGCCAGGGTGGTCCAAAAAGCATCTCGGTGCATGACTTCAAGGAGCGCATCTTCGAGCAAGACGCGATTTTTGTCTGCGGCGGCAACCCAAGGGCTGCGATCGCGGTATGGCGAGCCTGGGGGTTGGACGCCGTTCTCCACAACGCGTGGCGCAAGGGCACCATTCTGGCGGGCATGAGTGCCGGCGCGATGTGCTGGTTCGAAAACGCTATCCAATTTCCCGCAGGCACCTATAACGGCGTGCTCGACTGTCTGGGCATGCTGCCTGGCGGTTGCTGCGTGCATTACGAAGGAGCGCACGGTTCCGAGCGCCGCGACAACCTTCTAACCGGTAATGGGATAAAAATAGTCGGTTCCGCTGTCGCAATCGATGACTATGCCGCCGTGCTGTTCAGCGGAAAGGAAATCGAGACCGTGCTTTCGTGGCGACCGGACGCGACGGCCTGTCGCGTAGAGTACGTAAAGGGTGTGGTCCGGGAAACGCCGCTGCCCGCCACGTCCATCATGACGAAACCCATGGCGCCTCCGCGGGACGAGGTGGGAGTCGATCCGGCAATTCTCCGTCGATACGTCGGGCAGTATGACATGCGCGTACCGGATGTCATGACCATCTCGATGGAGGACGATACGTTGTTCACGCAGCTTCCGGGTCAACCCAAACTCAGGTTGTTTTCATCTTCCGAGCAGGAATTCTTTCTGAAGATCGTGGATGCGCAGCTCACGTTCGACGTCGACCATGATGGACGGGTTTCTGTGATGCATCGACAGAATGGCCGGGAAATCCCCGGAAGCAGGCGGGAAATTTCGTAAGGCCGTCGGGAGATTTGCGTTGGAACTCTGGCGCCGAATGCCCGGACAACAGGGCCGCAGAGGATTCAGTCGGTGACACCGATCGACCAGATAAAGAATCGATCGATAACCCTGCATGATGCAATGGAAAGACCCGCCATCAGTCGTGCTGGCGCGCGTCTGCGCTTCCAGGGTCGGGCGTCATGGTTTCCAGTTGCGGATATGCCCAGTCGATGAATGCCCGCACGCGGGGCGAGTGCTGCAATGGATGCGGATAGACCAGCTGGATCGGCAGATTCGCGGGTTCGAAATCGCCGAGAATCCGGTTCAGCCGCCCGTCGGCCAGCCCGTCCGCCACCTGGTAATGCATCAGTCGGGTGATGCCGACGCCCTGAACGCAGGCAAGCGCGGCGGCGCGAATCTGATTGCACACTAGCCTCGGCGAGATTTTCTCGTCCAGCTCTTTTCCCTCGTGCCGGTAAAACCAGTGCCGGCCGTGTTACGCGAGGGCGATGCACGCATGCTCGCGCAGCGATTCCGGTCGCGTGATGGCAGGCGCTGCACGGAGATAGTCCGGGCTTGCGCAGGTTACCAGCCGCGTCATGCCGACCTGGCGCGCCACCATTCCGGAATCCGGCAGAGGACCGATGCGCAGCGCCAGATCGAGACGCGCATCGAGCAATGGAACGATCTGGTCGCTCAGATTCAGCTCGACGCTCATGCCGGGATGCGTCTTGAGAAACGCGTTGACGACCGGCGCGACGTAGCGTTGCCCGAACTCGACCGGCGCGGTCATGCGGAGCAGGCCCTGGATCCGGCCGTCGCGTCCCTCCAGTCGCCGCTCGATGTCGTCGAAGTCCGCGAGCGTTCGCCGGCTCCAGGCCAGGTACTGCTCGCCCTCGTCGGTCAGCGCGATGCACGCGTGGTGCGGTTCAGCAACCGGACGCCCAGATGGCGCTCCAGTGCGGCCAGCGAGCGTACGAGCGACGCGGCCGACTGGCCTGTCGCGTCCGCCGCCGAACTCAGGCTGCCGCAGTCGACGATCCGGACGAAATTCGCCATTGCCTTGAGTCTGTCCATCGCGCCCTTTACATTGGTGCATTCGCCGCACAGGTGTTGTCAGCTTCGCGTCAGCGACAGGCATCGCGCCCTGTCTTTTTACCGGTCGCTCGGTTCCGTGGAGAGCGCGAGCTTTCCGATGCACGAAGCCAACGAAATGCTCAGCCCCGACGGCGTTCGCATCAACCTGATATTCAACGGCGCACGCGTGCCCGGTTCGCACAACGTCCTGCTGGATGCGCCGGTGAAGCTGCCGGGGATGACGCACCCGGCCTTCGTCGTCGATGACCTGGC
The DNA here is from genome assembly GCA_050955065.1 of Janthinobacterium lividum. Lineage (GTDB taxonomy): Bacteria > Pseudomonadota > Gammaproteobacteria > Burkholderiales > Burkholderiaceae > Robbsia. The sequence goes on from JBPBQT010000003.1 coordinate 11,530, forward strand.
GGCGTTGCAGGCCTGGTTGGCCGAGCAGCGGATCACCGTCACCGAAGGGCCGCATCCCATCGGGCCGAGAAGGGTCGCGCTGTTCATCCGCGACCCTGACGGCAATGTCCTCGAATTCAATCAACCGGTCGCTGGAAAAATCCCATGAAACTGTACGATCTGACCCCGTCCGGCAATTGCTACAAGGTCCGGCTTTTCGCCGCGTTGACGAACATCGACTTGGAAACGGTGCCGGTGGATTTTACGAACGGCGCGCACAAGCGGCCGCCGCTTTCGAATCTCAACCCGCTCGGGCAGCTACCTGTCCTGGAGGACGGGGTGCACGTGATTCGCGACTCCCAGGCGATCCTGGTTTATCTTGCTGGTGTTTATGGCGGACTGGCGTGGTGGCCGGCGCATCCGCAGGGGCAAGCCGATATCGTTCAGTGGCTTTCGTTCGCCAGCAACGAGATTCAGCACAGCCTGTGTGCGGCTCGACTGGTGCGTAAGTTTGGGGCGGCATTGGACCTGTCGGCGGCGTTGGAGAAATCGGCCGTGGCGCTCGCGGTGCTCGACTATCATCTGGCGCGCCATGACTGGCTGACGATCGGCCGGCCCTCGATCGCCGATTGCGCGGTCTATCCCTATGTGGTTCTGGCCGCGGAGGGCGGGGTGGATATCGCGCCCTACGGCCATGTCGCGCGTTGGATCGATCGTGTCAAGGCCTTGCCGGGTTATCTATCGCGACCCTGAGCGCGAGTCCCATGGGTCGGCAAATCCATGGCGGGCAGGAGATACTTTGCGGTGAGACGGTCGAGCAGTTTACGCAACAGCGCGCCGTGCGGCGGCGGACGCTCGATTCGCCCGCCACATTGAATACAGGACAAGGAAAGGAAAAATGTCGAACTTCATCGAACTGCAATGCCAGGATGGCAAGGTGTTTTCCGCATACAAGGCCTCGCCGGCGAACGGATCCGGTCCGGGCATCGTTTTGCTGCACGACCGGTATGGCATCAACGATTTCATGCGTTCGACGGCCGAGCGTCTCGCGGAGGAGGGCTATGTCGTACTGGTCGCCGACCTCTTCTGGCGGATCCAGCCCGGCATCGCGTTCGGGTACGACGCTTCGGATAGGTCCGCCATCGGCGCTCGCCAGGGCGCGTTCGATACGTCGCAGGCCGTCAGCGATATCGCCACGGTGATCGCCGCATTGCGGCGCCTTCCGGAGCATGCCGGAAAGATCGGCGCGGTGGGCTATGGCCTGGGTGGAACGCTGGCGGTGCTGGCCGCGGCGCAGGGCGAGCTCGACTGCGCAGTAAGTTATTACGGCACCGACGCGGCGCGAATGATCGACGATGCGGCCGCTGTGCGTTGTCCCCTGGTCTTTCATCACGCGGCGAACGACGCGTCCTCCTCGCCCGACATGCAGCAGCAGATTCGCGCGGCCCTGGCACACAGCGCCGGCGTTCAACAATACGTCTATTCCGACTGCGATCACGGCTTTGCCGATTCACGACAGACGTGCTTCAACAAGCCCGCAGCGGCAATGGCCTATTCACGAACCATCGCCCTGATCCGCGAAGTGATGGGTCCGATCTACGATCTCAACCTGTTGTGGGAACAGCATTGCCACCACGAATTCGCGACGCGCGACGTCGACGCGGTGATGCCCACGATGGTCGCCCAACCCTATGTCAACCATGTGCCGACCATGACCGGCGGCGTCGGACACGATCAGCTCAAGCGCTTTTACAAATACCACTTCGTGGACGTCAATCCCGCCGATACGAAGTTGATCCCGCTTTCCCGCACCATCGGCGCGGACCGCATCGTCGACGAATTCATCTTCTGCGCGACGCACGATCGGGAAATCGACTGGCTGCTCCCGGGGCTGCCTCCGACCGGCCGTTATTTCGAGATACCGATGCTGGCGGTGGTCTGTTTCCGGGGCGACAAGCTGTACAACGAGCACATTTACTGGGATCAGGCGTCGGTCCTGGTGCAGATCGGCGTTCTCGATCCGACCGGTCTGCCGGTGTCCGGCGTGCAGACTGCCCGAAAGATGATCGACGAGACGCAGCCGTCGAACACGCTGATGCCGAACTGGGCTTCGAGCGAAGGAAAGCCCTGCTGACGTGCGGCGAACGAGCGTCGTTGCGACGCTCGCGGCGCGGCGGACTCAGTCGGTGACACCGATCGGCCAGGGAACGAACTCGTTCTCGCCCACGCCGAGCGCCTCGCTGCGGGTCGGCTCACCCGACGCGTGGCGGCAGATCTGCTCGAAGATCGTCTGCCCCATCTGCTGTACGGTTGCCTCGCCGTCGATGATGATGCCGCAGTTGATGTCCATGTCGCCGCGCATGCGCAGGTACATCGGTGTGTTGCTCGCGAGCTTGACCGTGGGCGCGGGGATCGAACCGAAACACGAGCCGCGCCCGGTGGTGAAGCAGACGAGATTTGCGCCGCCGGCGATCTGGCCAGTCGCGGAGACGGGGTCGTAGCCTGGCGTGTCCATGAAAACGAGCCCGTGGGTCTCGACTTTCTCACTGTAGTGGTAGACCTCCATCAACGGACTGTTGCCGCCCTTCTTCGCGCCACCCAGCGATTTTTCCAGCACATTGGCCAGGCCACCCGCGTTGTTGCCGGGGCTGACCCGCCCGTTGATCTGGGTGTCGCGCCCCTTGTTGTACTCCAGCCACCAGTCGATCCGGTCGACCAGCTTGCGACCGACCGCGGGCGTTACCGCGCGTGCGGTCAGCGTGTGCTCGACGCCGAAGATCTCGCTCGTCTCGGACAGGATCGCGGTGCCGCCGTTGCGCACCAGGATGTCCATTGCCGCGCCCAGCGCCGGGTTCGCGGACAGGCCGGAAAAACCATCGGAGCCGCCGCATTGCAGGCCGATGACGAGATGCTCGACAGACACCGGTTCACGCGTGACCTCGTTCGCCTGAGCGAGCATGCTCTCCACCAGGTCGATGCCGCGCGCGATCGCGCTGCGCATGCCGCCGGTCTGCTGCGCGCGCAGGGTCTTGAGCATCGACCCTTCCTGGAACTGCTGTGAGGCGAGGAAGGCGTCCAGCGTGTTCTGGTCCTGATCCGACGCGATGATCAACGCCGCGGCGGTGTTCGGATGCCGGATGTATCCGCCAAGCGTGCGTTGCAGCAGCGCCATCGGTTCGCCGGACCGCTCCATGCCGGAGCCCTGCTCGTGCACGAAGGGGACGACGCCGTCGATATGCGGATAGGAGGCGAGGCGCGTTTCGTCGAAGGCGTCGGCGATCCTGCGCGCGATGCTCGCCCCGGTATGACCGACGATGAAAACGCCCACGTAATTGCGCGTGGCGACCCGGCCGTCGGCGCGGACGATGCCGTCGAAGCGCGCGCGTTGCGCAGGCGGCAGGAGGTCGACCGGGCGATAGTCCAATCCGAAGCGGTAGTCTTTCTCGACGTCCTTGAAATCGATGTTGTGGCTGTGCATCCAGGTGCCCGCCGGCGTGTCCGCCGCGGCGAAGCCGATCACCGTGTTGTATTTGAGAATCGGTTCGCCCGCGCGCAGCGCGCGGGTCGCGACCTTGTGACCGGCGGGCACGGCCTGCAGCACGGTGAGGTTTTCCTCGGCGACGAGCGTGCCGGGGTCGACGGCAAGCCGCGCGACCACGACGTTGTCCGCCGGGTCGAGACGGATGAAGGGATTGCGTTCGATGGTCATGGTAGGGGTGGGTCCGTCTCAGGCGAGGGCGCCGATCGGCCAGGGCACGAACTCGTTGTCTCCGACCCCGAGTTCCTCCGCCTTGGTCGGCTCGCCGGACGCATGGCGCACGATGGCGTCGAGCAGGCGTGCGGCCATGCCCGCGACGTCGAGCGTGCCGTCGGCGAGCGCGCCGGCATTGACGTCCAGGTCTTCCTCCATCCTCCGGAAAAGCGCCGTGTCGGTCGCGATCTTGAGCGTCGGCGCGGGAAAGGAGCCGAAACTGCTGCCCTGGCGCGTCGTCAGGCAGACGAGGTGGGCGCCGCTGGCGATCTGGCCGCTGACGGACACCGCCTCGTACGACGGCGCATCCATGAAGACAAGGCCGTGCGCGGTGACGGGTTTCGCATACTCGACGACCTCGACCAGCGGCGTGCTGCCCGATTGCGCGATCACGGCCGGGACGTCGAAACCGGGCGGTATGCCGCTAAAACGCGTGTTGCGCCCGAGCGTGTAGTCCCGCCACCACGCCAGGCGGCGCGCGAGCGCGTCGCGGACCGCCGGCGTGGCGCTGCGCGCGAGGAAGGCATCGGCGACGGTGGCCACCGCGCTCGTGGCGCTCAGGATCGCGGTGCCGCCCCGGGCCACCAGCAGATCGACGGCCGCGCCGAGCGCCGTATCGGCGGAGTCGGCGCGGCTAGCGGTTGCGGCGGCGCCGGTGGAGCCCGTGGCGCTGGATACCGATGTCTTCGGGGCGTCCAGCCTGCCTGGCATCGCACCGACGGCCAGCGGATTCGACGCCTGCAGGCCGATGACCAGCCGCGACAGCGGGCAGGGTTCGCGCCGCACCTGGTCGACGACGGGCAGCATGCGCCGGACCGCCGCGATGCCCGCATCGATGGCCGCCTGCGTGCCGCCCAGTTCCTGGAGGACCAGGGTTTGCAGCAGCGGTCCGGTCACGAGCTGTTCCTGCTCCATGAAGCCGTAGATATTGTTGCGCTCGCATCCCAGCGCGAGCACCACCGCCGCGCCGATGTTCGGATGCCGGATCGTGCCGGACAGCGTGCGGCGCAGCAGGTCCATCGGCTCGCCGGTCATCTCCATCCCGCAGCCGATCTCATGGACGAAGGGCACGACGCCGTCGACGTTCGGAAACGCCTGCAACCGGGCGGGCGTGAACCAGTTCGCGACGCGCCGGGCCGCGGTGGCCGCGCAATTCCCCGCGACGAAGACGCCGATATAGTTGCGCGTGGCGACGCGCCCGTCGGCGCGGCGGATGCCGTTGAAATGCGTCGGCGACGGCGGGTGTTCGGGCCGGTCACGGAACGGCGGATCGATCCGATCGAATGATGACGAGGAGACCATGGTTTTTTCGCTCAGACGCCGCGCATCATGCCGCGACGCGCAAGGTCGCGGCGCCCGGGTTGCCAGCGTCGCCGGCATCGCCAGCCACCCGGTTTTGCGCCTTCTGCTTGCCGATGCCTTCCCACAACCCCTGCAGATACATGATGCCCAGCGCGCGGTCGTATAGGCCGTAGCCCGGCACGCCGGTCTCGCCCCAGATCATCCGGCCGTGGTCGGGCCGTGCATACCCCTCGAAGCGCGCATCGTGCAGCGCCCGCATGATCTCGGCCATGTCCAGCGAGCCGCAGGCGCTCGGGTGCGCCGATTCGTAGAAATCGCCGTTGTCCGAGACCTTCACATTGCGCAGATGCATGAAATGCACGCGCTGGCGGGCGGTGAATTCGTTGATGAAGGCGGGGACGTCGTTGCGCAAATCGCTGCCGAGCGTGCCGCTGCACAGCGTCAGGCCGTTCGCCGTGGAGTCGACGATGTCCATCACCCGGCGATGGTCGTCGATGTTCTTGATGATGCGCGGCAGGCCGAACACCGAGCGTGGCGGATCGTCGGCGTGCAGGGCCAGCTTCAGGCCCAGCTCCTCGGCGACCGGAACCAGCCTGGTCAGGAAGTATTCGAGATTGCGCCACATCTGCTCGGTGCTGATGGTGGCGTATTCGGCGAGCAGTTCCTGCAACCTTTCCGGCGTGTAGCGCGTGCCCCAGCCCGGCAGCGGAATGCCGTTCGACACATCCAGCCGCTCGACCTTCTCGGCTTCGAACGCGAGCGTGTTCGAGCCGTCCGGCAGCGGATATTCCATCTGCGTGCGCGTCCAGTCGAACACCGGCATGAAGTTGTAGCAGACCACCTTGATGCCCGCGGCGGCGAGATTGCGCAGCGTCGCGACGTACTGCGGCATCAGCTGTTCGCGCCCCGGGCGGCCGAGCTTGATTTCCTCGTGCACGCGGAAGCTGTCGACCACTTCCATCTTCAGTTCGTGCGCGGCGGCGGCGGACTGCAGGCCCTGGATGCGCTCGAGCGGCCAGACTTCGCCCAGCGGCAGGTCGTACAGCGACGAGACGATGCCGTGGAGGCCCGGTATCTGACGGATGTATTGCAGGCTGATCGGATCCTTCGGACCGTGCCAGCGGAAGATCATTTTCATGGTGTGATGTCCTAGCGTGAAATATCGGATGCCGAGAGTGCGGACGGTGCGGATTGCGGCGCGAGTTGCAGACGCGCGATCCGGCCGACGATGAACCAGTAGCAGAGCACCGCGACGATGCCGTGCGCGCCGACGTAGATCAGCGCGATGTCGAAGGAGCCGGTCGCCTGCAACAGATACCCGATCACCACCGGCGTGACGATGCCGGCGCTGTTGCCCAGTGCGTTGAAGACGCCGCCGGTCATGCCGATCATCTCTTTCGGCGCCGTGTCGGCGACCACCGTCCAGCCCAGCGAGCCGAAGCCCTTGCCGAAGAACGCCGCGCTCATCAGTGCGACCACGACCCAGCTGGCGCTCGCGTAATTGCAGAGAATGATGCTGGCGCTGAGCAGCAGGCCGATCGTGATCGGGATCTTCCGGGCATAGCTCAGCGAATGGCCGCGGCGCAGCAGTCCGTCCGAGACGAAGCCGCTGGCGACCCCGCCGATCAGCCCGAACACGGCCGGCACCGACGCGACGAACCCCGCCTGCAGGATGTCGAAGCCGCGTTCCTTGACCAGGTAGATCGGGAACCAGGTCATGAAGAACCAGGTGATCGACGTGATGCAGTACTGGGCGATGAAGATGCCCACCAGCATCCGGCTCTTGAACAGCTGGCGGATGCCGCCCTTCTGCGCGGCGCGGTCCGCGGTCTGGCTGGCCGCGGATTGCTTGGTTTCGAGATCAACCAGGCCTTCGCCCGCGCGGATGTAGTCGAGTTCCGACCGGTCCATCTTCGGGTGCTTGATCGGCAGGTAATACAGCTTCCACCAGATCACGGCGATGACGAGCCCGATCGAGCCCATGACGATGAAGACGTATTGCCAGCCGAACGCATGGCTGAGCCAGCCCATCAGTGGCGTGAAGAGCGCGAGCGACAGGTACTGCGCGCTGTTGAAGATCGCGCCGGCGATGCCGCGTTCGGACGACGGAAACCACGCGGCGATGACGCGCCCCGAGGCGGGACCCACCGGCGAT
>JBPBQT010000004.1:0-16938 GCA_050955065.1 Janthinobacterium lividum
GGCGAACAGTTTGCCTTGCCCGAGGCAGTGCCGGTACTGCGCGAGATCCGCCGGCGCGCGCCCGACGACGCCTGGCTGGTGGTATCGGGCGCGGACCCGTTGAACCTCGTCGGCACGCTGCTCGCCGGCGACAAGGTGCCCGCGCTTGCGGTAAACCGGCTGCTGTACCACGACGGTGTGCCGGTGGCGAGCCTCGTCGCCGGAAAATTCCGTTACCTGCCCGGGCTCGACGCCGCGTTGCGCGAGCCGGCGCGTTTGCGGCTGGCGGGCCGGGTGGTGGACGGCCTGTTGGACGGGCCGGCGGGCCGGCTGACGGCTGGCCGGGGAAGCACGCCGGGCGTGCCGCCTGCAATAAAAAGCAACTAGTGTTAAGTTGAGGCGATGGCGCCGAAAACCCGGTCTGGCCTGAGGTTTCAAACCTTACGCCCTCCGGCCCGGGACGGTCCGGCCTTTCTGCCTGACCGACGGCGCGCATGCCCCCTTCTGGAGAACGACATGACCACCACCCACGCCTACGCGGCGCAAAGCCCCACCACGCCCCTCGCACCGTTCGACCTGACGCATCGCGCACTGCGCGACCATGATCTGGCGATCGACGTCATGTTCTGCGGCGTTTGCCATTCCGACCTGCACATGGCGCGCAACGAGTGGGGCGTCACCCAGTATCCGGTCGTGCCGGGCCATGAGATCGTCGGTCGCGTCACGCGGGTCGGCCCCGAGGTCACCCGCTACAAGGTGGGCGATCTGGTCGGCGTCGGCTGCATGGTCGATTCGTGCCGTGCCTGCGTGAACTGTCGCGACGGCCTGGAGCAGTATTGCGACACCGGCTTCACCGGCACGTACAACGATCCCGACCGCCAGGACGGCAAGCGCACCACCGGCGGCTACTCGACCGACATGGTCGTCGACGAAGCCTACACGCTGCGCGTTCCCGAGAACCTCGACCCGGCAGGCGTCGCGCCGCTGCTGTGCGCCGGCATCACGACGTACTCGCCGTTGAAGCAATGGGGCGTGAAGGCCGGCATGAAGGTCGGCATCGTCGGCCTGGGCGGCCTTGGTCACATGGGCGTCAAGCTCGCGCATGCGATGGGCGCGCACGTCGTGCTGTTCACGACGTCGCCGTCGAAGATCGACGATGCGAAACGCCTGGGTGCCGATGAAGTCGTCGTTTCGAAGAACCCCGACGAATTCAAGCCGCACGTCAACACGTTCGATTTCATCCTGAACACGGTCGCCGCGCAGCACAACCTCGACCCGTTCATGGAGCTGCTCAAGCGCGACGGCACGATGGCGCTGGTCGGCCTGCCGGACGGCCCGCACCCGTCGCCGTCGGTCGCCAACCTGATCTTCAAGCGCCGCCGCCTGGCCGGCTCGCTGATCGGCGGCATCGCCGAAACCCAGGAAATGCTGGATTTCTGCGCCGAGCACAACATCGTGTCCGATATCGAGATGATCTCGATCGATCAGATCAACGAGGCGTACGAGCGCATGCTGAAGAGCGACGTCAAGTACCGCTTCGTCATCGACAACAACTCGCTGCGCAAGTAAGCGGCGCTCGCGCGGGCATCGTCGTGACGGGCGTCACCAGTCACTGGTCACTATGATCCCGCGCGTGTTTCACACCTTGCGCAGGAAACAGGCTTTCAGCATGTAGTTGCCGTTGTCGAGCTTGCAGTCGACCTCGTGGTCGCCGCTGGCCAGGCGGATGCTCCTGACCTTGGTGCCCACCTTGAGCGTGACGGAGGATCCCTTGACCTTCAGATCCTTGATCAGCACTACGGCGTCGCCGTTCTGCAACGGCGTGCCGTTGGCGTCGCGCACCACGACGTTGGCCTCGGCCTCGGCCGCGCCATCCTCGGCGGCCCGGGCCGGCCATTCATACCCACAGTCCACGCAGACGATGTTGTCCGCATCCGGATACGTGTTTTCCATTGTACATTGCGGGCAGGCGGGGGTGGTCGACATGGGCACTCGCGGAAAGGGAACGGGACGGAGCGGCAGTATAACCGCTTCGCTCCCCGCTCCTTCCCGCTCCGCTGCGTCGCGGCCTTCTTCGTCTTTCCCGCATCCTCAAAGGAGCATTTCCATGGAATATCGTTATCTCGGCGCTTCCGGTTTTCAAGTGCCCGTTCTCAGCCTCGGCACCGGCACGTTCGGCGGCAAGGGCGATTTCTTTGCCGCCTGGGGCACGACTGACGTCGCCGAGGCGCGCCGGCTGGTGGATATCAGCCTGGACGCCGGCGTCACGATGTTCGACAGCGCCGACATCTATTCCGGCGGTGCGTCCGAGTCGATCCTCGGCGAAGCGATCAAGGGGCGGCGCGACAAGGTGCTGATCTCGACCAAGGCGACGTTTCGCGTGGACGACACGCCGAACAACGTGGGATCGTCGCGGTTCCATCTGACCAACGCGGTCGATGCCGCGCTCAAGCGTCTGGGCACCGACTACATCGACCTGTTCCAGCTGCACGGTTTCGACGCCCGCACGCCGGTCGCCGAAGTGCTGTCGACGCTCGACGATCTGGTGCGCGCCGGCAAGATCCGCTACACCGGCGTCTCGAATTTCTCCGGCTGGCATCTGCAGAAGTCGCTCGACACCGCGGACCGCTACGGCTATCCGCGTTACGTCGCCAATCAGGCGTATTACTCGCTGCTGCACCGCGATTACGAATGGGAACTGATGCCGCAGGGTCTCGATCAGGGCGTGGGCGCGGTGATCTGGAGCCCGCTCGGCTGGGGGCGGCTGACCGGCAAGCTGCGCCGCGGCCAGCCGTTGCCCGCGAACAGCCGTCTGCACAAGACCGCCGAGCAGGGCCCGCAGGTCGATGACGAGCATCTGTACAAGATCGTCGACGCGCTCGACGAGATCGCGGCGCAGACCGGCAAGACGGTGCCGCAGATCGCGCTGAACTGGCTGCTGCAGCGTCCGACCGTCGCCACCGTGCTGATCGGCGCGCGCAACGAGGAACAGCTGCGGCAGAACCTGGGCGCGGTCGGCTGGAACCTGACGCCCGAGCAGGTCGCCGTGCTCGACCAGGCGAGCGCGGTCACGCCGCCGTACCCGTACTGGCACCAGCGCGGCTTCGCCGAGCGCAATCCGTCGCCGGTCTGAGCCTGACGCGGTGTGCGCCCGGCATGACACCTGACAGGGTGTCGTGATCGAGCCGTGGCCGCGTGTGCGTCGTCAGGGCGCCGTCAGAGCGGCGTGCTGACCGGTTCTCCGGCCAGATGTCGATGGGCGTTGTCGATGAACAGGTCGATCGACGCCTGCAGCGCCTCCGGCGAGCGACCCGCCACGTGCGGCGTCAGCACCACCTGCTCGAAACCGATCAGCGCGGCGGGCGCGTCCGGCTCGCTCTCGTACACGTCGAGCCCGGCGCCGGCGATGGCGCCGGCGTCGAGCGCGCTGGCCAGCGCCGCGGTATCGACGACGCTGCCCCGGGCGATGTTCACCAGAAAGCCCTGCGGCCCCAGCGCCCGCAGCACTTCCGCATTCACGATGTGATGGGTCGACGCGCCGCCCGGCGTGGCGACCACCAGGAAATCGCTCCATTCGGCCAGCGATACGAGATCGGCGAAATACCGGTGCGCACTGCCGTCGCGACGGTTGCGGCTGTAATAGCCGATCTCGCAATCGAATGCACCGATGCGCCGCGCGATCTTCTCGCCGATGCGGCCCAGTCCGACGATGCCGGCCCGCTTGCCCGAGACGCCCGGGTCGAGCGGCATCGCATCGCGCCAGATGCCGTTGCGCGTGGCCCGGTCGAGCACCGGGATGCGGCGCACCGTGGCCAGCAGCAGCGCGAGCGCGTGATCCGCGACGTTGTCGTCGTTCGTTCCGGCACCATTCGAGACGACGATGCCACGCCCCCTGGCGTGCGCGATATCGATGTTCTCGTAGCCGACGCCGAGCGCGCTGACGAGGCGCAACGCGGGCAGCAGTTCCATGTCCGCCGCTGAAAGGCCCACCGCGCCGTTCGTCAGCACGATGGCGATATCGCCGGCGCGCGCGCCCAGGCCGGCGACCGGCGCGTCGGGTGCGTAGAGCACGTCGAAGGTTTTTTCAAGATCGGCGATGAAGGGCGGCTTGAGGGGAATGGTGACGAGCAGAACGGATTTCATGGGCGGATGAATGAGCGGAAGGGATTCATCTCATTTTACCGCGCGCTGGCGTTACACTGGACGCCCTGTCGCTGCTTCCCCATTCCTTCTTTCCACTATCGATCTGATCACGTGCCGAGAGCCCAGGAAAAACTCGATATCGCGGCGCGCGCGGCCTGGCTGTATTACGTCGCCGGCAAAACCCAGCACGAGATCGCGGACGCGCTGGCCGTATCGCGCCCGGTCGTGCAGCGGCTGATCGCGCTCGCGGTGGAGAAGAACCTGGTGCGCGTGCGCGTCGAGCATCGCGTCGCCGATTGCCTGTCGCTGGCCGCGGCATTGTCGCAGCGCTTCGGGCTGGATCTATGCGAGGTCGTGCCGTTCGACGGCGACAACGAAGAGGATCTCAAAAAGAAACTCGCGGTCGCCTCGGCCGATATGCTGGAGCGCTTTCTCAGCAGCGAGACACCGATCGTCGTCAGCGTCAGCAGCGGCCGGACGTTGAAATCGGCGGTCGCGGAATTGTCGCCACTCGAGCGCGCCCAGCACCGGCTGGTGTCGATGGTCGGCACGATCGCCCAGGACGGTTCGTCGAACCCCTACGACGTCGCCACGCTCATCTCGGAAAAGCTCGGCTGCAAGCGCTTCCTGATGCCCGCGCCGCTGATGGCCGACAACGAGGAGGAGTCGCGGCAGTGGTGCAACCATCGTCTGTACCAGGTGGTCGAACGCCTGACCGCCGCGGCGGACGTTTCCTTCCTGGGTATCGGCGATATCGGACCCGACTGTCCGCAGGAAGCCGACGGTTTCATCACGCGTGAGGAAGTGCTCGACCTAATGGCGCGCGGCGCGGTGGGGGAGATCCTGGGCCGTTCGATCGATGTGCAGGGGCGCATCGTCGACGCGCCCTCGCAGCGGCGCCTCACCAGTATCGCGCTGCACGCGCCGCCGCGGATGCCGACGATCGGCTTCGCGGGCGGTGCCGTGAAGCACCGCGCGGTGGCGGCGGTGCTGCGCGGCGGCTGGCTGACGGGTCTGGTGACCGACGAGCGCTGCGCGCGCGCGGTGCTGGACGAGCAAGACTAGCGGCGGGCGCTGGACGCGAAAGCGGGACGCGCGTCACTACGCGTCCTGCTCCGCGCCGGCGGCGGCGAACAATGGCGCGTTGACGCGGTAGATCTCGCGAAACCGCGCGAGCCGGCGTTGCAGCGCCACGCCCCGTTCGGCGTCTGGTATGAATTCGGCGTGCACCGGGGGACGGCGCAACACGTCCTCCTCGCGACCTCCCGCCGCCAGCCAGCCGAGCGTCGCGGCACCCAGCGCCGCACCCGCTTCCGCACCGTCGTGCAGGCGGATGCGCAGCCCGAGCACGTCGGCGATCAACTGCGCCCAATAAGCGCTGCGCGACCCGCCGCCGACCAGCGACAACGCATCGACTTCGGTGCCCGCGCCGCGCAGCGCCTTGAGGCCGTCGGCCAGCGAAAACGCCACGCCTTCGAGGACCGCGTATCCCAGTTGCGCGCGATTCGTCTCGTGCGTGATGCCGAACAGCAGCCCTTGTGCGTACGGGTCGTTGTGCGGCGTGCGTTCGCCCGACAGATAGGGCAGGAAGATCGGCGCGGCGCGGCGTTCGGCGTCGCCGAGCGGCGCGACTTCCGCGAGCAGCGTGGTTTCGTTCACGCCGGTCAGCTTGCACGCCCAGCGCAGGCAGCTCGCGGCCGAGAGCACGACGCTCATCTGGTGCCAGCGGCCCGGCAGCGCATGGCAGAACGCATGCACGGCGGACGCGGGGTTCGGGCGGAAGCGGTCGTTGACCACGAACAGCACGCCCGACGTGCCGAGCGAGATGAAACCGTCGCCGGGCTGCGTCGCGCCGATGCCGATCGCGCTGCCCGCGTTGTCGCCGCCGCCGCCGGCGATCGCCACGTCCGGCGCCAGCCCGAGGCGCGCGGCGACATCGGGCAACAGCGTGCCCGACACGGCGCTGCCCTCGACGAGCCGGGGCATCTGCTCGCGCCGCATCCCGCACGCGGCCAGCATCCTGTCCGACCATTCGCGCCGGCCGACGTCGAGCCACAGCGTACCGGCCGCGTCGGACGGGTCGGACACGTACTCACCGGTCAGCCGCAGCCGCAGATAGTCCTTGGGCAGCAGCACGTGGCGCACGCGCGCGAAGATCTCGGGCTCGTGCTTCGCCACCCAGAGCAGCTTCGGCGCGGTGAAGCCGGGCATCGCCAGATTGCCGGTGATCGCCAGCGTCTCGGGTTCGCGCGCGAGCAGCAGCGCGCATTCGTCGACGCTGCGCATGTCGTTCCACAGGATCGCCGGGCGCAGCACCCGGTCCTCGGCATCGAGCAGCGTCGCGCCATGCATCTGGCCGGTCAGGCCCAGGCCGCGGATCTGCGCGTACGCGTCGGGATGCGCGGCGCGCAGCGCGTCGAGCGCCGCGCAGGTACCCGTCCACCAGTCTTCCGGATTCTGCTCGGCATACCGCGGCTGGGGCCGCGACACGTCGAACGGCGCGCTCGCGGTGCCCACCACCTGGCCGGCGCCGTCAAGCAGCAGAACCTTCACCTCGGAGGTGCCGAGATCGATGCCGAGATACATAAACGTTCCTGGAAAAGGAGCCGTTGCAGGCGCCGACGGAGGCGTCGGGCGCGTCGCGCGGGCGGGTCGTCTCATGCCGTCGGCCGTGCGCCGGCGAACCGTATCGGCGCGCCGGGCATAAGGGAGGCGTCAGGCGCGGCGGCGACGCATCATCGGGCGCGCTGCGCCAGCCACGCGCGTATCGCGTCGACCTGCGCGCGCAGCGGCGTGAGCAGTTCCGCGCGCGCCGCCAGCGAGCCCCACAGCAGGCGGTCCGCGGCGAACGCCGCCAGCGGATCCGGGCCGTCGAACAGCGCATGCGTCGCCTCGGGCGACATCACGCCGTCCTGATACGCATAAGGCAGTCGCCCCTGATGCCAGGCTTCGAGAAAGACGAAGAATAGCGCCGGAAGGCGTGCGGTGGCATCGACGGGTTTACCCGCGGCCAGGCATTCGCGGATCGTCGGCGCGATGAATCCGGGGATTTTCGAGAAACCGTCGGCGGCGACGCGCTGGTTGGTGTCGCGGATATCGGGATTGCCGAAGCGCTCCAGCACGGTGTCGCGATAGGCCGCCAGATCGATCGGGCTGGGCGACAGGCAGGGGATGACGTCGGTGGTGACGTAGTGGTACGCCATCCCGCGGATCGTGTCGTCGGCGGTGCCCTCGTGGATGAACTGCATTCCGGCCAGCGTGCCGGCCCAGGCGATCGCGCTGTGGCTGGCGTTCAGGATGCGGATCTTCGCCTCCTCGTACGGCAGCACCGATTCGACCATCTGCGCGCCGACCTTCTCCCACGCGGGGCGCCCGGCGATGAATTCGTCCTCGATCACCCACTGGATGAAGCTTTCGCCCATCACCGGCGCGGCATCGGCCACGCCGTCCACGGTGAAGCCGGCCGCGGCGACGCGTGCGCGCACGTCGTCGCCGGGGCGCGGCACGATCCGGTCGACCATCGCGTTCGGGCTGGTGGTGTGGTCGAGGAACCAGTCGCGCAGTGCGGCGTCCCCCGTCAATTCGAGAAACTGCAGCATGCCCTCGCGGAAGCGCTCGCCGTTGCTGCGCAGGTTGTCGCAATTCTGCAGCGTCAACGGTCCGCCGTGGCGGGCGACGCGCGCGCGCAGGATCGCGGCGAGCGCGCCGTAGAGCGTCGTGCGCGCGCCGGCGATGTCCGCCTGCAGGTCCGCATGCGAGAGATCCAGCCGGTGATGCTCGTCGAGGTAATAGCCGCCTTCGGTGACGGTGAACGAAATGATCCGTGTCTCGGGCGCGGCGCCGACGTCGATCAGCGTGGCGAGATCCGCTTCCCACGGCAGCACCTGGCGGATCGAACGGATCGTTTCGTACGCGCGTTCGCCGTGCGGCGTGACGGTTTCGAGCGTGTAGACGCCCTGTTGCGCGGCGAGCGCGTCGAGCAGCGCGTTGCCGTCGCCGCGGATGTTGCCCACCGCGAGCGACCAGTCGGTGTCACCGGCCGCGATCAGACGGTGCAGGTACCAGGCCTGGTGCGCACGGTGGAAGGAGCCGGCGCCCAGGTGCAGGATGCGCTTCGGCGTGGGGGAGGCGGGATGGGTCATGGTGTCGGAGGGAGAGCGGGTCGGGTCGAATCGGCGACGGATGAGCGGCGGACCGGGTCGCGTCGCGTGATGTTGTGTCGGGGCGGCGCCGCTCAGGCGGCCTGCCGGTGCGCGGGCTGCAGCCGGATGTACGCGCGGCCGTCCTCGGCGAACACATGCACATGGTGCGGCGCGACGCTCAACGACAGCGTGGTATTGCGCGGCAGCACCGCGAGCGGCGGCACGCGCACGATGATGCCGTCCGTCGCATCACCGGCTTCGGCGTACAGATACGCGACGTCGCCGAGCGATTCGACGACCGACGCGCGCGCCTGGATGACCGATGCGGGGTTGATCGCGGCGTCGGCCTCGATCAGATGCAGATGCTCGGGACGCACGCCCAGGGTCACCGCCGCCCCGACGCGCGCATTTTCCGTCGCCACCTCCGCGCGTTGCACCGCGCCGGAGGCGAGGCGCACGAGCAAACCGTCGGCGTCGACAGCCGTGATCTCGCCGCTGAAGAAGTTCATCTTCGGCGAGCCGATGAAGCCGGCGACGAAACGGTTGGCGGGTGCGTGATACAGCTCGGCCGGCGAGCCGACCTGTTCGATCCGCCCCGCGGACAGCACGACGATCTTGTCGGCGAGCGTCATCGCCTCGACCTGGTCGTGGGTGACGTAGATCATCGTGGTCTTCAGTTCGTCGTGCAGGCGCGCGAATTCGAGCCGCATCTTGACGCGCAGCTCGGCGTCGAGATTCGACAGCGGCTCGTCGAACAGGAACACGTCGGGACGTCGCGTGATCGCGCGGCCGATCGCGACGCGCTGCCGCTGACCGCCCGACAGTTGCCGCGGCTTGCGGTCGAGCAGATGATCGATATGCAGGATGCGCGCGGCGTCGCGCACCGCCTGATCGATGTCCGCCTTCGACTTGCCGGCCAGCTTCAGGCCGAACGCCATGTTGTCGTAGAGGTTCATGTGCGGATACAGCGCGTACGACTGGAACACCATCGCGATGCCCCGTTTGGACGGCGGCAGGTCGTTGACGCGCCGCTCGCCGATGAACAGGTCGCCGTCGCTGATCTCCTCGAGCCCGGCGATCATCCGCAGCAGGGTCGACTTGCCGCAGCCGCTGGGTCCGACGAACACCGTGAATTCGCCGTCGGCGATGTCGAGATTGATGTCGCGCATCACTTCCGCGTCGCCGTACGTCTTGCGCAGGTCGCGGATCTGGAGTTGGGCCATGGAGTTTTCCTGGTGCGCTCAGGGCGCGGAATGATCGGGGGAGGGGGCGTCGACATCGGACAGCCGGATCCACCCATTGGCGTCGCCGGGCGTTTCGCCGCGCGACAACGCGCGGATGATCGCCGGCAGCGCGTGCATGTCATCGAAGACGTGGCGGGCGCCGGCCGCGCGCAACCGCCCGATATGCCCGGCGAGGCGCGCCGCGCCCGCGGGACCGGCCGTGATGTGCGTGCCGCCGGCGAAGCCCAGCACCCGCAGCCCGGCGCGCGCGGCGGCGGTGACGCCGGCGACGCTGTCCTCCACCGCCAGGCAGTCGCCGGGCGCCGCGCCGAAGCCCGCGCAGGCGGCCAGGTAGACGCCGGGAGCGGGTTTCGCCGCGCCGACGACCTCGGCCGTGTAGAGCCGCTCGCCCACGATGTGGCCGATGCCGCAGCGCGCCACCGCTTCGCGCACGCGCGCCAGGCTGCTGTTGCTGGCCACCGCCACCGGCTGCGACAGCGCGCCGAGCGCCGCGGCGATGCCCGGCACCGCGGTCTGCCGGTCCCGCACCGCGTCCTCGACGCGTTCGCGCAGCACGGCGATGTCGTCCGGCGCGAGCGTGTCGCCGGTCTCCGCCGCCACCTGCGCGATCAGGGTCTCGATGGTCAGGCCGAGCCGGTCCTGCACCGCTTCGGCAAGCGCCGGGTGATGCAGCCGGGCGCCCAGCGCCTCGACCAGCGCCGCGTACGCGATCGCCTCGCTGTCGACCAGCACGCCGTCGCAGTCGCACACGACGTGCGTGATCGGGGCGGGGTCCTTTGCAGGGATGGCGGCGCTGTGCGCGGCGGAATCCGCGACGGAACCCGTCATGGAGCCCGACGTCACGGGCATGGCGGCCGGCGTCATTTGACGGCTCCGAACGTGAGGCCGCGCACCAGCTGCTTCTGCGATACCCAGCCGAGGATCAGCACCGGCGCGACCGCCAGCACCGACGCGGCCGACAGCTTCGCCCAGAACAGCCCCTCGGGGCTCGAGAACGACGCGATGAACACGGTCAGCGGCGCCGCGTGCGAGCTCGACAGGTTGATGCTCCAGAACGCCTCGTTCCACGACAGGATCACCAGCAGCAAAGCCGTCGACGCGATGCCGGGCAGCGCCATCGGCAGCACCAGGTAGACGATCTCGGTCCAGACCGTCGCGCCGTCGACGCGCGCCGCCTCGAGGATCTCGCGCGGGATCTCGCAAAAATACGTATAGGCCATCCACACCGCGATCGGCAGATTGATCAGCGTGTAGATGATCACCAGGCCGGTCACGGTATCGAGCAGGCCGGAGGATTTCCACAACAGGTAGATGGGCACCAGCACGCCCACCGACGGCATCATCTTCGTCGACAGCATCCACAGCAGGGTCGACTGCGTGCGTTTCGTCGGAAAGAACGCCATCGCATAGGCCGCCGGCACGGCGATCAGCAACGACAGCGCCGTCGAACCCAGCGCGATCCAGACCGAATTCCAGGCGAAGCTGAAATAGTCGCTGCCCAGCAGCACATCGCGAAAGCTCTGCAAGGTCGGCGTGAAGACGAACGCGGTCGAGTACGCCTGCTGCTCGGACTTGATCGACGTCAGCGCCATCCAGAAGATCGGAAAAAACAGCCCGAGCGCGACCAGCCAGGCAACCACGCCGGCGAGCGCGCGCAGGGGCCAGCCACGCCGCCAGCCCTTGCGTACGGCGGGCCGGCTCGCGGCGCGCGCGCCGTTCGGGGCGACGCGGCCGCCGTCGACGGCGCCGGGCGAGGTAACCGACGTGGCGGAGGCCGCCGTCACCGACGCGCCGGGCGCGACCACGGCAGGCGCCGCGGAAAGAGGATTCTGCGTGGTCATGAGGCGTGATCTCCCTTCAGGTTCTTCGCCAGCATGCGCACCAGGAAGAACGAGACGACGTTCGCCAGCACCACCGCGAGAATGCCGCCCGCCGACGCGAGGCCGACGTCGAACTGCTGCAGGCCGAGCGAAAAAATGAGATAGGACAGATTGGTGGTCGCGGTGCCGGGTCCGCCGCTCGTGGTCGTGTAGATCTCGGCGAAGATCGACAGCAGGAAGATGGTCTCGATCATCACCACCACCGCGATCGCGCGGCGCAGGTGCGGCAGCGTGATGTGGAAGAACATCGCGAACGGGCCCACGCCGTCGAGGTGCGCCGCCTCCTTCTGTTCCTGGTCCAGCGACTGGATCGCGGTGAACAGGATCAGGAACGCGAACGGCAGCAACTGCCAGGCGACGATCATGATCACCCCGGCCATCGGCGCGGTCGCGAACCAGTCGATGGGCTGCAGGCCCAGCCAGAGGAAAACCTTCGCCAGCACCCCGTACACCGGGTGCAGGATCATGTTCTTCCAGATCAATGCGGCGACGGTCGGCATCACGAAGAACGGCGAGATCACCAGCAGCCGCGCGATGCCCTGGCCGAAGAAGTCCCGGTCGAACAGCACCGCGAGCAGGATGCCGCCGACGACGGTGATCGCCAGCACCGAGCCGATCAGCACCAGCGTGTTGACGATCGACGGCAGGAAGGCCGGATCGGTCGCCAGGAAGGTGTAGTTCGAGATGCCGGCGAAGCCCTTGGTGTCCGGGTTCAGCAGGTTGTAGTGGATCAGCGAGAACCAGACGGTCATCGCCAGCGGCACCGCCATCCAGATCAGCAATAGCAGGATCGACGGTTGCGCCAGCCAGCGGGCCGGATGGCCCGCTGGCCGACGACTCCCCGGGGCACGCAGGGGCGCCGACGGCGGTGCTGGCGGGGGGGGCGACCCCTGCGCCAACGGGGGCGGTATTGCGCTCGGGGAGTGGGCCATGAGTGTATCTCCTTACTTCTGGTAGCCGCCCGCGCGGACCGCGCGATCCGCCGTGGCCTGCCCTGCGGTGAGCGCCTGATCGACCGTCAACTGACCGGCCAGCGCGCCGGCGATGCTTTGCCCGACGACGGTGCCGAACGACTGGAATTCCGGAATCGTCACGAACTGGATGCCGGTGTAGGGCGCCTTGTGCAGCGTCGCGTCGTTCGGGTTCGCGCTTTCGATGGCCTGCAGCACGAATTTCGAGAACGGCGCGGCCTTCTGGTACTCGGCGTTGGCGTACGTCGACTGGCGCGTGCCGGCCGGCGCCGAGGCCCAGCCCTCATCCTTCGCCACCAGTTGCACGTACTCCTTCGACGTCGCCCAGGTCACGAATTTCTTCGCGGCGTCCTGCGACTTCGAGCTCTTCGGAATGGCGAGCGACCACATCCACAACCAGTGGCTGCCCTTCGGCGTCACCGCCACCGGCGCGTTGGCGAAGCCGATCTTGTCCGCCACCTGCGACTGGCCCTTGTTGTACAGCAGGCCGGCGGCCACCGTCGCGTCGATCCACATCGCGCACTTGCCCGAGGACATCAACGTCAGGTTCTCGTTGAAACCGTTGGAACTCGCGCCCGGGGGGCCGTATTTTCTCAGGAGATCGACATAGAAGGTCAGCGCCTGCTTCCACTCGGGCGTATTGAGCGTCGCATGCCATTTCTCGTCGAACCACTGGCCGCCGTAGGTGTTCACCAGCGTGGAGAAGTAGGCCATGTTCTCGCCCCAGCCGGCCTTGCCGCGCAAACACATGCCGTACACGCCGTGCGCGCGGTCGTCGACCTTCGCGGCGAAGTCGGCGATCTGCGCGTAGGTGGGCGCATCGGGCATCGTCAGCCCCTTCGCGGCAAAGAGATCCTTGCGGTAGAAGGTCATCGAGCTTTCGACATAGAACGGCAGCGCGTACAGCTGGCCCTGATAGGTCAGGCTGTCGCGCGCGGTCTTGACGATGTCGTCGACGTCGTAGGCGGCGCCGAGGTTCGTCAGCGGCGCGAGCCAGCCGCGCTTGGCCCACAGCGGCGCTTCATACGCGCCGATCGTCATCACGTCGAACTGACCGCTGCCGGTGGTCACGTCGGTGGTCAGGCGCTGGCGCAGCAGGTTTTCCTCGAGCGTCACCCAGTGCAGCTTGATGTCCGGGTTCGCTTTCTCGAATTGCGGCGCGAGCTTCTTCAGCTCGACCATGTCCGGGTTGTTGAGCGTACCGATCGTCACCGTGGTGGCCGCCAGCGCCGCCGGCCCGTAGAGCAGCGATGCGGACAGCGCGAGCGCCGCGGCCGCCAGCGGACGCAACGCCGTGACCATGCGCTGCTTTACGGAGCCGGCTCCCGCGCCGGAGCGAAAGCCGGACAGGGAGGTCGACACGGAATGGGACGCACGGGAAGTCCGCGGTTGCGAGCGACGCTTGATCATGACCTTGTCTCCTGATTGGACGATCCCAGCGTGTGGACGAGCATGGACTGGTCGTCGAGAGGTGAATTTTTGATCGCTGGGTGGGCTAATGATCTATTTCAGGATAATGTCTTGTCAAGGGAGGCTTACCCGGAGAGAAGACGGCGGACAGGCGCGGGTCTGGCGCGCGGGTACGGTTCACGGCGCGGAGGAAGGGCAGCGGATTCGACGCGGATGATCGCCATGGCGGAGGCAAAAGCGAAAAAAAACGGGCCATCGGAGAGATGGGCCGGTGATGCCGCGCGACGTCCGCGCGACGTTACGGCGTGCCGCGTCTCACGACCGGCGTTCGAGCGAGAACACGGCGTTCAGCAGGATGGCGCCGAAAGTCGCGGTGCCGATGCCGCCCAATGGAAAGCCCCACAGATGGATCGTGAAATCGCCCGCGCCCAGCACCAGCGTCACTGCGGCCACGATCAGGTTGCGGTTGCGGCTGAAATCCACCTGGTTCTGCATCCAGATCCGTGCGCCCGACACGGCGATCAGGCCGAATACGATGATCGACGTGCCGCCCAGCACCGGGCCGGGAATCGTCTTGACCAGCGCGCCGAATTTCGGCGACAGGCCGAAGGCGATCGCGATCACCGCCGCGGCGACGAAGACCAGGGTCGAGTAGATGCGCGTCACCGCCATCACGCCGATGTTTTCGGCATACGTGGTGACGCCGGTGCCGCCGACCGCGCCCGAGAGCATCGTCGCCAGGCCGTCGCCGACGAACGCGCGGCCCATGTAGCGGTCCAGCGGTTGGCCCGCCATCGCGCCCACGGCCTTGATGTGGCCCAGGTTCTCGGCGATCAGGATGATCGCGACCGGCACGATCAGCAGCATGCCGTGCGTGGTGAAGCGCGGCGTCGTCAGCGACGGGAGGCCGAACCAGGGCGCGGCGGCGATGCCGGAGAAATCGATCGGCCGGCCCAGCCCCAGACCGTTGGTCAGGACGACGTACAGCACGTAGGCGAGCAGCAGGCCGAGCAGGATCAGCAGGCGTTGCAGCGTGCCGCGCGCGAAGATCGCCACCGCGCCCACGCACAGCACCGTCAGGATCGCGATCGCGCTGTCGAAGCCCGAGCCGGACACCGAGCGGATCGCCACCGGCGCGAGATTCAGTCCGATCACCGCGACGATCGCGCCGGTGACCACCGGCGGCATCAGCGTCTCGATCCAGCGCGCGCCCGCGGCCATCACCAGCACGCCGACGACTACGCAGACGGCGCCGCAGGCGACGATGCCGCCGAGCGCCTCGGCGATGTTCGGGTTGACGCCGTGCCCGGCGTAGCCGGTGACCGCAATCACCACGCCGATGAAGCCGAAGCTCGACCCCAGGTAGCTCGGCACGCGTCCGCCCACCACGAGGAAGAACAGCAGCGTGCCGATCCCCGACATCAGGATCGCGAGGTTCGGGTCGAACCCCATCAGCAGCGGCGCGAGGACGGTCGAGCCGAACATCGCCACCGTATGCTGCGCGCCCATCAGCACCGTCTGCCCGAGCGGCAGGCGTTCATCGGGAGCGACGATCTGCCCGGGGCCCGAGGTCTGCACCGGCCGCCATCGCGGAAACCAGGAATTCGCCATTCGATTCTCTTGAAAAAGGGGGCGGCGGTCGGCCGCCGGTTCGCCAGGCCACGCATGTCGCATGAGCCGATGCATGGGTCGGGCATGAGTCGAGGCATGGGCCGATGCTAACGGCGACACAAATGATGCGGTTACCCATGCCGGAATACGGAAGATATCGGCACCGATATCTCTGAAACCGGCGGGTAACCAGGCGAAAGCCGGGATTATGCGTTATCGCCGGGCAAGCGCGCCAGCGCGGCGCGGCCCGATGCGCGCCAAACGATGGCCGGATCCGGTCGCAGGCCTCAGAATACGCATTCGATCCCTGTTTCGCGAGTCGCCATGCTTCTGGTCCGATTTTCCCCCGCGTCGCGTTTTTCGCCGTTTCCTTCACTGACCGCCGGGGATGCGCCGCGCGATGCCGGCGCGGGTGCCGGTACGGCCGCCAGCGCACGGACGCCGACGGCCAGCCCTGCCGATGGGGCGTATCGCTCACGGCGCGCGGGAGACCGCGCATGACGGCCGCACCGCGTATCGAATGGCAGGAAGGCGACGCGCCGCGCGCCGCGCGCTGGCGCTCGGAGGCGGGACTGCCGCCGCCCAGACGCGTCGTGGTCATCGACGACACGATGTCGGCGGACGACGCCTATCACCTGGCGTGCGAAGGCACGGCACTGCTGTGGCGCGGGGACTTCCAGAACGCGCGGCAGATGCTGCAGGCGATGGCGCGACGCGTCGAACAGAAACCGCGCCGCGCGCGTCAGCGGGCCGCGGAGGCGGCGAAAGGGGTGGCAGCGGCCGCCCCCGGCGATGCATTCCACCGGCACCGCCTGATGCAGTCGCAACGCGCGCGCACGCTTGCCGCGCTGCTCCTGCCGCTCGACGCCGACTACGCGATCCCGCTGCGCCGCGCGCCGGACGTGCGCGCGGCCTGCGTGGAAACGTATGGTCCGGTGACGGCGGACGCGCAGGCGTCCGTGGTCTCGCTGCGGGAGATTCTCGGTCTGGTCGGCGCGCACGAGTGGCGCAAGAAGGGCGTCGAGATACCCGCGATCGGCGGGCGCATTCACCCGTATTACGGCGTGTTCTCGCCGGTGCGCGGGGAGTACGTCGATCTGGTGGCGCGCGCGCCGTTGCCGGCGACCACGCTCGCGTTCGACGTCGGCACCGGCACCGGGGTGCTCGCGGCGGTGCTGGCCCGACGCGGCGTCGAGCGCATCGTCGCGACCGATACCGACCCGCGCGCACGCGCCTGTGCGATCGAGAACCTGACCCGGCTCGGCGTTGCCGG
The DNA here is from genome assembly GCA_050955065.1 of Janthinobacterium lividum. Lineage (GTDB taxonomy): Bacteria > Pseudomonadota > Gammaproteobacteria > Burkholderiales > Burkholderiaceae > Robbsia. Next base: position 16,654 of record JBPBQT010000004.1, read on the forward strand.
TCAGGTCGAGGTGATCGACGCCGATCTCTTTCCCGAAGGCCGCGCGCCGCTGATCGTCTGCAATCCGCCGTGGGTACCGGCGCGGCCCAGTTCGCCGATCGAGGCCGCCGTGTTCGACCCGGAGAGCCGCATGCTGCTGGGTTTTCTGCGCGGGCTGGCCGACCACCTCACGCCGGGCGGCGAGGGCTGGCTGATCCTGTCGGATTTCGCCGAGCACCTGGGACTGCGCCCGCGCGCCGATCTCGACGCGGCGATCGCCGCCGCCGGCCTGACGGTGATCGACCG
>JBPBQT010000005.1:0-16813 GCA_050955065.1 Janthinobacterium lividum
CGCTCCCCGGCGCCTTAGCGGTTTTCCGGCAGCACGACGGCGTCGTCCTCCGCCTGCCCGACAACGTCCACACGCACGTAACGCATCACCGTCTCGACCAGCATCGCCCGCTGGTGCACGCGGTGACGCGCACTGAGCGGATCGCGCCCGGCTACCGTGCCGAACGTATGGCGATTCGCGATCCGGTGAAAGCAGAAACTGCTGATCAGCATGTGCAGATCGATGGCGTCCAGTCCGTCGCGGAAGACGCCCGCCGCGCTGCCGCGTTGCAGGATGGTGTCGATCATGCGGATGACCGACGCGTTCTTGCTGCGAAACGTCGGCGAGCGCTTCAGGTGCCGGCCGGCATGCAGGTTTTCCATCGTCACCAGGCGGATGAAATCGGGATGCTGGTCATGATAGTCGAACGTCAGTTCGACCAGCGCGCGCATCGCCGGTTCCGGTTCCTGCTCGGTCAGGCCCATGCGCCGTTCGTCCTCGCGAATGTCGTTGTAGACCTTCTCCAGCACGGCCTCGTACAATTTCTCCTTGCTTTCGAAGTAATAATAGATCATCCGCTTCGTGGTCAGCGTGCGCGCGGCGATCGCATCGACGCGGGCGCCCGCCAGTCCCAGCAGCGCGAACTCCTCGGTGGCCACGTCGAGGATGTCGCGGCGGGTCTGCTCGGGATCGTTTCGGCGGGTGGGCGTGGCGCGCGACCGGGTGGGGGCCACTTCGGCAGGGGCAGTACGGATTTTCTCGGCGCCGGGACGCATGTCGTGATGGGAGGGTGGTCGATGCACCATTGTACTGTGACCCTCGTCGAACCCGCCGGCTTGTTCCTCGCCGGGCGAGACGCGAGTCGCCGCGCCAGCCGATGCGCCGGATCCGGCCCCGCGAATCGGACCCACGATCCGGCCCCGCGATTCGGACCCAGGACCCCGCCCCGGGACCCCGTCATCACAGGTCGAGCCGGTATCCCACGCCATAGACCGACGCGATCGGATCGCTGCCGGGGCGCAACGTCTGGAGCTTGCGGCGCAGGTTCTTCACATGACTGTCGATGGTGCGGTCGGTGACGACGCGACGGTCGTCATACAGATGGCCGAGCAGGTATTCCCTCTGGAAGATGCGTCCCGGTGATCGCGCCAGCAGCGCCAGCAGACGCAACTCGACCGGCGTGAGCCTGAGCGCCACGCCGTCGAGCCGCGCGCTATAGGCGGCTTCGTCGAGCCACAGGCCGGTGGCGCCGGGCGCCGTCGGCGTGACGGCAGGGGGCGGCGCGGCTGCAGGCAGGGAGCCGGACCGGCCCGCGGACGCGGCCGTCAGCGGCGGTACGGCAGCGGCGACGCTCGCCGTGCGGCGCAGGATCGCCTTGACGCGGGCGACGACTTCGCGCGGGCTGAAGGGCTTGCACACGTAGTCGTCGGCGCCGAGTTCGAGGCCCAGCAACCGGTCGATCTCGTCGACGCGGGCCGTGAGGATGATGACGGGCAGCGCGGAGAACTGCCGCAGGTCGCGGCAGATGTCGATGCCGCTGCGGCCCGGCAGCATCAGATCCAGCAGCATCAGGTCCGGCGGCTGATGGCGGACGTGCGCAATGACGTCGCGGCCGTCGGCGAGCAACGTCGTCGCGAAACCGTCGACATGCAGATAGTCGGCGAGCACCGCCGCCAGTTTGGGTTCGTCCTCGACGATCAGGATGCGCGCGGGAGGGTCGTTGACGTTCATGAATTGCTCGGTTCGCCAGGTTCGACGGAGGTAGCGGATGCAGCGGATGCAGTGGGCTCGACGGGAAAATGCGCGACGATCCGCACGCCGCCGAGCGGCGAGGGCAGCGCCTCGATCGCGCCGCCATGCGCGACCACGATCGCCTGGCACAGCGCGAGCCCCAGGCCGGCGCCGCCGCTTTGCCGGCTGCGGGATGCGTCGACCCGGTACAGCCGGTCGAACAGACGCGGCAGCGCGGCGGCCGGTACGCAAGGTGCGGAATCGTGCACGTCCAGGCGCAAGCCGTCGGCGGCGAGGGTGATGGCCACGCGGACCTCGCCGCCCGCGTCAGTGTAGCGCAGCGAGTTGCGCAGCAGATTCTTGAGCAGCTGCATGAAGCGCCCCGGGTCGACTTCGAACGGCAACGGCGCGTTCGCCGGGCCGTCCTGTCCGGGAAGCGTCAGGCGCAGCGCGAGCCCCTTCGCCTTGTACGACTCGCGGAACGCGTCGACGGCCGCCGCCGTAAGCGCGCCGATATCGACGGGCTCCTTGTGATACCTGAGGGCGCCGACGTCGCTGAGCGACAATTCGTACAAATCCTCGATGATCGTGTTCAGCAGGGTGACTTCCGTTTGCAGCGACGTCAGCGAGTCCCGGTCGAACGCATGCACCCCGTCCTCGATGGCTTCGAGTTCGCTGCGCAGCACGGCCAGCGGCGTGCGCAGCTCGTGCGAGATGTCGGCGATGAAATCGCGCCGCGAACGCTGGGCGGTCTCGAGCGAGTCCGCCAGCACGTTGAAATCGCCCGCGAGACGATCGAGTTCGTCGCGCCGTCCTGCCGGCACGCGCGTCGTGAAGTCGCCGCTGGCAAGTCGGTGCGTGGCCGCCATCAGACGTTTCACGGGCGCGAGGATGACGCGTGCGAGCAGCAGCGCGACCAGCGCGGCAAGCACGACCGAGACGCCGGCGATCTGCAGGGTGGCCCGCATCTGCTGCTCCTGGAACGCGGTGTCCGCGCTATCGGAAATCATGTCGGGGCCGCCGGCCGACAGCCAGCCGATGGTGCGGCCCTGATAGACGACGGGTTGCAGCCCGCCGTTCATCAGCGAACCGTCGACGTTGCTGGCCACCAGCACCTTGTCCTTGTCGAGCAGCGTCGCCGGCGGGCGGGGTCCGTCATCGCCGCGCGCGTCCGTCGGCGGGCGCGGCGGCATGTCCGGCGGCGCAGGCGGCGGGGCGTTCAGCGACGCATCCAGCGGCATACCCGGCGGCATATTCGGCGGCGTGCCACTGGCCGGTCCCATCGGCGGGCCGAACGACAACGGCGCGCCATCGAGCACCGCCAGGGGCTGCGCTGTGGAGAATGACGGTGTGCCGGCAAGACGTGCGGCGGGGTGGGTCGCCGGGTTGCGCCGCGGGTCTGCCATGAGATCGGACGGCAAACCCGGTGAATCGGGATCCGGCCGCGGCATCCGCATGCCCCAATGCGGGCCATGCTGCGGCTCGCCGGCCAGTCCGTTGAGCAGGTGATGCATGGTGCCGCCACCGGGGAAGTCGTGCCAGCTCGCGTGCTTGCTCACTTCGGCATCGGCGGCGTCCTGACGGCGCAGGTCGTCCTGCGTCGCGTCGAGCAACGCCATCCACACGTCCGGGTGACCGCGCAGGAAATCCCAACTGCCATCATGCGCGGCGTACGCCAGTTGCACGCGGGCGATCAGCGCCTCCACCCGGCCGGCGTCGCGGGCCCGCACATAGCGCAGAAAGCCATTCTCGAAACTGACGCGGATCGCATAGCCCATCGTCAGGGAGATGACGAGGCAGGCCACCAGCACGGCGAGAAACATCTTCAGCGTGATGCTGAAACGCACTTTCGCGTGGGGCTGCCGCTGCCGCCGTTTCAACAACTCGGCGCCAAAGCGCCGCCCGCCGCGCTCCGCCGTGTGAGAGGCGGGCGGGGCGTGGTCTGCGCGGTGGTCGGAGGCGTGGCTGTCCATGTACGCAGTTTAATGGAGCGCCGGGTGGCGCGGGATGGAACGCAGGGGGGAAAGCAGGGCAGGGTCTTTTTCAAGATGAATCTCCACGAGTTCTCCATCTTTTCTCCATCGTCGCTGCGTATTGCGTCATTACCATGCAGACATCGTATCCCGTCATGGCGCCGCCCCCGCCCCCGCCCCCCACCCCTGCCGTGCGCGGTCTCCGCGCCGCGTCACTGGAAATCCGGATGAACCTGCCAATCCTGCTCGTCGGACCCGCCCGTGGATGGCGCACTGAACTGGTCGCCTTTCTCGGCGGCCACGGCGTCGATGTACTGCTGTCGGATGATCCGACGCAGCTCATGCGGCGCATCGCGCTGGACGCGCCGGCCCTGGTCCTGCTCTGCGACAACCTGCCCGGCACCAGCAGCGTCGGCATGCTCGAAACGCTGCGCCAGGCCGGCTGCGACACGCCGGTCATCATGCTGGGCGAACGCGTCGATGCCATCGAAAAGATCATCTGTCTGGAACTCGGCGCGGACGACTATCTCGATGTGCCGTGCCATCCCCGCGAACTGTTGTCGCGCATCCGCAATGTGTTGCGGCACCGGCCGCGCATCGAGGCCCGCTCCGGCGTCACGGTCGACGCCGGCGTCTTCGGCGATTTCCGGCTGGACGTCGTGCGCCGCGCGCTGACGCGCGATGGCGCCTTCGTCAGCCTGCAGGGCAGCGCCTTCGCCCTGCTGCAGTTGTTCGTCGAGCATCCGATGAAGGTGCTGTCGCGCTCCGGGTTGATTGCCTTGCTGCAGGGGCGGGGGTCGGGCGCCTGCGAGCGCTCGCTCGACGTGCTGGTCTGCCGGCTGCGGCGCGTGATCGAGACCGACCCGGGCCGGCCGCGGTTCATCCAGACGGTGCGCGGCCACGGCTATGTGTTCAATCCCCGGAGCGGCGACACCGCGACCCTGGCGCCGGCCGGCGCCCGCGCCGCGCCGGCGGGCAGCCGTCACACGGCATCCGCCACCGCGCGCCATGTCGACGTCAGTGGGAAATTTTTTCGAGCGCCACGTTCCGGGTCCGCGGCCCCATCAGCCCGATCACGAGCATGACGACGATCATCGCGCCCGCGATGAACATGAATACGCCGGGCACGCCGAAGTGGCCCAGCACCGAGGCGATGACGAAAGCGGTGAAGATGGCGGAGAAGCGGCTCCACGAATAGACGAAGCCGACCGCCTGCGCGCGAATCGACGTCGGGTACAGCTCCGCCTGATACGCGTGGAAGTTGAACGACATGACGTTGTTCGCGAGCGTGATGCCCACTCCCATGAGGATCAGCAGCGCGCTGGAGGTGACCTGACTGAACAGCAGGCCGCAGACCATGCTGGTGCCCGCCATCGCGATGATCATCGTCTTGCGCTCGAAACGGTCCGCGATGAACAGGCCGATGATCGGTCCCAGCGGCGCGGCGATGGCGATCACGCTCGAATACATCAGGCTGGTGGTGATCGTGATGCCCTGCTTGATCAGCAGCGTGGGCACCCAGTTCGCGAAGCCGAAATAGCCGACCGTCTGAAACACATTGAAGATCACCAGCATGATCGTGCGGCGGCGGTACGGCGGCACCCACATGTCGCGAAACCGCGCCCGCGGCGCCACCGGCTCGGGCGGCAGCGGCGGCGGCAGCGGCCGGCCGTACTCGGCGGCCACGCGGCTCTCGAGCGCGGCGATGATCGCCTCCGCCTCCGCAAGCCGGCCGTTCTGGGCGAGCCAGCGGGGGCTCTCCGGCAGATGGCGGCGGATCCACCAGACGAAGATCGCGCCGTGCGCGCCGATCAGCACCACCCAGCGCCAGCCGTCGAGGCCCCAGAAATGGCGCGGCACCAGCAGAAACGCCAGGAAGGCCGCGACCGGTACCGCGACGAAACCGATCGCCTGCTCGCAGGCGAAGGCCCGGCCCCGAATCTGCTTGGGCACCAGCTCCGCGATATAGGTGCCGATGGTGACCAGCTCCACCCCGATGCCGATGCCGGCGATGAAGCGCCAGACGTTCAATCCGGTGGCGGTGTCCTGGAACGCCATGATGACGTTCGCCACCGTGTACCAGAGCAGCGAACCGGTGAAGATGGTGCGCCGGCCGAAACGGTCGGCGAGAAAGCCGCAGGCGATCGTGCCGATGAACAGGCCGGCGAACAGCGCGGCGATGAAGCCGGCGACGCCGGTGGTGCCGAACAGGCCCGGCGTGCTCGATGTCAGCAGGCCGCTGCGCACCAGGCCCGGCGCGACATAGCCGGTGAACAGCAGATCGTACATCTCGAAAAAGAAACCGAGACTGAGCAGCACGACGAGCTTCCAGATGCTGCGGGTCGCGGGCAGGCGGTCGAGGCGGGCGGACAGCTCGCCCACGCTCGCGCCGGTCATGCCGGTCGCGGGCGGGACGGGTGGCGTGCCGGCATCGGGTGCGCGGGAAGCATGTTGGGACGAACCCATTGGCGGTCTCCTGGAGACGTCCTCCTGCGTGCCGGGCACGCGGGGCGTTCCTGATCGAAATGCGTGTATTTTTATTCGGTCCCGCGGTCCGGACGACGCTGGATGGGCCGATTCTGCCGGAGGACCATGCGGCCCATTGCGGCCTGATGGAACGGATGGGTCCGAAAGGCGGGCACGGCTTGCCGGAGGATGGCCCCGGCATGCAGCGGCGTAGTATAGCCGACCCGATGCCGCGCGATGCGTCTGGAGGGTGTCATGCGCGCTAGCTGCGCGCGAGCCATCGCGCGGCGCCGAACACGGCCAGCGCGATGCCCGGCGTCAGCCACGCGAGCCGGCGGGCCAGTACGGTGTGATAACGCAACAGCCCGGTGAAAACGATGGCGGCCGCGGCGACGATGACGAACCAGGCCACGCTGCCGATCGGTCCGCCCCACGCATGGATGCACGCGGCGAGCGCGAGGGCGAGGCACAGCGCTCCCAGCGCGCGCAGCGTCGCGATGCCGACGGGACCGGGCGGCTGCGCGAACGCATGCTCGCGGTGACGCGCCATCGCCAGCCCGCACCCAGCGCAGCCCGCATAGGCCAGCAGCAGGGCGAGCATTGTCGGGACAAAGTCAGCACTGAAGTCGACACCAAGGCCAAGGCCGCTCATCGTACGGCACCCTCGTCGCGCAGTGCAGCGCGTGTCCGGGCCGGCCGCACCGCCGGCGGGCGGCTCAGACGACGGGCGATCGATACGAACGACAGCGCCAGCGCGACGCACACGACGTCGAACCACGGCATCACCCAGGCGCCGATGCTCAGGCGGTCGAGGACCGGCAGCGCGCCGAACAGCAGGGCCGCGGCGTACCACTGCTCGACCCACGTGCGCCGCCGGGCCCGGCGTGACGGCAGCAACAGCGACAGCGCGGTCAGCAGCCAGGCGAGGAAGAACCCACGTATCTCCCAGCCGGCCCGTGCCGGCAACCCGACGGGCAACAGGCGGTTCGCCCAGAAATACGCAGCCATCGCGATCGGCAGCCCGGTGATCGTCGCGATGTTCAGGTACTCGACCAGATGCGTGCCGAACCGCACGCGGCCCGCCTTGGTCTGTTTCTGCCGGTATTTGACCGCCCACATGAGAAGCCCGGTCGCCACCATCGCGGTGCCGGCGAGTCCCGACAGGAAGAAGAGCGCGCGCAACGCCGGGCTCGCGAACTCGCCCTGGTGAATGCCGGACATCACGCCGGCGGTCAGGCCCGCGGCGCCGCGCGTGTCCACCCGCGACAGCTGCGCACCGGAAACGCCGTCGTAGGTGATACTCTGCGCGGCGGTCGACAGGCGGTCGTCGGTGCCGCGCGTGAACTTGATGCGCGCGGCGGCGTCGCCGGGCCGGTCGATCCAGATCTGGCGCAGCGACGAACCGTCGAACGCGTCGATCGCCGCACGGGTCAGCGGTGCGATCGCCGTCAGGCGCGCGGGAATGCCCGCCGGCGCGCTGGTCGGGCGAAAATCGTACGCGTCGGCGATGAAGCGCGTTTGGCCGTCGGCCCCGGTATAGCGCGCCTGCATGCCCCACGGCATCAGCATCAGCATCAGCGTGCTCAGGCCCGTGTAGGTGATCGTCAGATGGTAGGGCAGCGCGAGTACCGCCGTGACGTTGTGCGCGTCGAGCCAGGAACGTTGGCCCTTTCCGGGCCGGAACGTGAACATGTCGGAAAAGATGCGCCGGTGCGTGACGATCCCGCTGATCAGCGCGACCAGCATGCACATCGCGCAGAAGCTGATGAACCAGCGGCCGACGTACCATGGCAGATAGTGCAGCTGGTAATGGAATTCATAGAAGAAATGGCCCCCGTCGGTGTCGCGCGGCTTGACTGCCGCGGCGAGCGTGGGGGCGGCCGTGGCGCTGCCGCCGGGGTGACGGACGCCGGCGGCGGCAGGAAGTGGCGCCAGCGGCGCGGTGTCGAATTTGTCGTCGTGTTCCCAGCCGATGTTTCCCGGATTGCCGCGACGGTCCGGCAGGCTGATCAGCCAGCGCGATGCGCGGGGCGCGACGCTGTGCAGCTGCGCGACCGCCTGCTGCGCGAGCGCGGCCTGGGTGACGGCGTCGGTCCCGGTGGCGGACGCCGTCGCGCGCGCGGCGAGCACCCGTTCCGGCTGCATCCACTCGGTGATCGGCGCCTGGTAATAGCTGGCCGACCCCATCACGAAGATCGTGAAAAGCACCCAGCCGACCAGCAGGCCGACCCAGGTATGCAGCCAGGCCATCGATTGCCGGAAACCGTTTTTCATCGCTCAGCCCGCCAGCGCGTGACGGGCGAGAAAACCGACGCCGCCGAGGATCGCCACCGCCCCGAGAAGGCCCGCGCAGGCGCGCGCCGCGCTGCGTGCGGCGAACGACCAGACGACCGCCGCCGCGTAGATCGCGAAACTCGCCAGCATGCCGGCGATGACCGCTTCATCGGGAAGGGTACGAAGCAGCAAGGCGATGCAGACCGTGCCCTGGGCCGCGAGCGCGTAGCCACCGAGTATCGCGGCCAGCACCCGTACCGCGACCGATATTCGATAATGCGTGGCGGTCACTGCGTCATCCGTGTGCGGGAGACGGCATGCGGCGGGAACGCGGTGCGGGACAGATCCGGACAAAGGACATGAGCGTGCTGTGAAGGCTTGCTGTAAGAATGAGAATTATTACTGCTGAGCGCGGGCGATGCAATGTTTATCTGGTACGCCCCGTTACCGATTGTGATCGGACAACACATGGCGGCAGCGGCGGGAGGGGCTGCCTCCTGCACGGACGCGCGCCGCGCGACACGCGCCTCAGCTGTCGCCCCGCGCCTGCAGGCTGTAGCGTTTGATTTTTTCGTACAGGGTGGCCTTGGGCAGTTGCAGCTGTGCCGCCGTCGCGGTGACCGAGCCCTTGTTCCGCCGCAGCGCATCGGCGATCAGCGCGCGTTCGAACCGCTCGGTGCGCTCCTTGAGCGACAGGCTATCCGGCATCGCGTCGTCGGCCTCGGCGGTTTCGGGAATGCCCAGCACGAAACGGTCGGCCGCGTTGCGCAGTTCCCGGACATTGCCGGGCCACTCGCGCTGCAGCAGTTCCGCGCGCCGGCGTTCGCCGAGCAGTGGCGCGGGGCGCTGATAGCGCACCGCGGCGCCCAGCACGAAGTGTTCGAACAGGGGCACGATGTCGTCGCGCCGCGCCGAGAGCGGCGGCAGCGTGACGGTGACCACGTTCAGCCGGTAGAACAGATCGCGCCGGAAACCGCCGGCCGTGATCAGGGCCTCCATATCGCCCTTGGCGGCGGCCACGATCCGGCAGTCGACGCGGATCGCCTCGTTCGCGCCGAGCCGCTCGATGAGGCCGTTTTCCAGCACGCGCAGCAGCTTGACCTGCAATGCCGGCGACATGCTCTCGATCTCGTCGAGAAACAGCGTGCCGCCCGACGCGTATTCGAGCTTGCCCAGACGCCGTTTCATCGCGCCGGTGAAGGCGCCCGCCTCATGCCCGAACATTTCCGTCTCGAACATCGCCTCGGGCAGCGCGCCGCAGTTCAGCGCGACGAACGGCCGGTCGCGGCGCGGCGACATCTCATGGAGCTTGCGCGCCACCACCTCCTTGCCGGCGCCGGTGTCGCCGCTGATCAGAACCGGCACGTCGGTCGGCGCGATATTGGCGAGGAGGTCGCGCACGCGCGCGATCGCCGGGCTCGAACCGATCAGGCGGGTGCCGCCTTCCTCGCCGGCGGCGAGTTCGCGCCGCAACGCGCGGTTTTCGAGCCACAGCTTACGATGCGCGAGCGCGCGGTACACGGTGTCGAGCAAGCGGTCGGCGGCGAAGGGCTTTTCGATGAAATCGTAGGCGCCGTCGCGCATCGCCCGCACCGCCATCGTGATGTCGCCATGGCCGGTGACCAGGATGACCGGCACGTCCGGCGCGACGTCGTGACAGTGGGTCAGCAGGTCCAGGCCGCTGATGCCCGGCAGCTTTACGTCGCAGACGACGATGCCGGGCAACGCGGCGTCGATCAGCGGCAACGCCGATTCGGCGTTCGCATGGCCCACGACCGCGATGCCGGCCAGTTGCAGGCTCTGCACGTTGGCGCGCCGGACGAGTTCGTCGTCCTCGATGAAAATGACCTTGAGACCGTCGTGCATGAGCGTGTGAGAAATCCGTTGGTGCAGGGCAAGCCGAGCACGGAAGGTAACGCGCCGCCGGTTTTCTTCAGGAACCGCGCAGCAGCGACTGTCGCGCGGCGCCATCGGCGCGGCGCAGTGTCAGGACGAACATCGCGCCGGCGGCGGGAACGGCGGCGAGCGTCGCGGGACATGGGTCATGTCCGTCCGGCGCCCGGTCCGCGGCGTGCGTGCCGTTGGCGCCGTCCGGGTCGTGCGGCATGCTCGTGTCGTCCACGCCGGCCGGGTGGCGCGTATCGTGCGCGGGGTCGTCGCCCGGGGGGAAGTCGCCCGCGGCGGCCGTCGCGGGCGGGCGCCGGTTGGCCGCGCGCAGCGTGCCGCCGTATTCGCTGGCGATCGCCGCCGAGATCGCCAATCCCAAGCCCAATCCCTCGCCGCTCTCCTTGGTGGTGAAGAAGGGCTCGAACAGATGCGCGAGTATGTCGGCGGACATCCCGGGACCGTTGTCCAGGATCGCGATCGTCACGCACGACGGCGTGGTGGACACCAGCAGGTCGATGCGGGGCTGCGGGCGGGCACGCAGCGCGTCGGCGGCGTTGCCGACGACGTTGATCAGCAATTGTTCGAGCCGCAACTGGTCGCACCACACCGCGGGCGTATCCGGCATCGTCCCCGGATCGATCGGCAACGGTCGCGCCCGCGCCAATGCGAGGTCCGCGTCCAGCAACCGTCCATGACCGGCCGGCACCGCGCCGTTCGGGCCGGTCACGGCGGCGAACGGCGCGGTGTCGGGATGCGGGGCCGCATCGGCGACCGTGTCGGCGACCGCGTCGAACGGTGTGTCGTCGAGACGGCAGACGGGATCGTACCAGACACCCAGCGCGAGCGCATGCAGGCGGCTGTCGAGCACGCCCAGCGCATTGGCGATCGCGTGCGGCACGGGCGTGCGGACATCGCGCGGGCGCGCCTTGCCGATGAACAGCTTCAACTGATTGGTGATGCGCCCCATCCGGTCCGTCAGCGCGGCGATCGCCTCGAGATTTTCCGCCGCGGCGTCGCGCTCGCCGCGTTGCAGCAGGATCCGGGTGTTGTCGGAGAACGTGCGCAATGCCGCCAGCGGCTGATTGAGTTCGTGGGTGATGCCGGCCGCCATCTGGCCGAGCGCCGCGAGCTTGCTGGCCTGCACCAGTTCGCGATGCGCGGCGCGCAGTTCCTGTTCGGCCCGCGTGCGCTCGCGCACTTCGGTCTGCAGCAGCGCGTTCGCCGCGGACAGGTCGGCGGTGCGTTCGTCGACGCGCTGGTTCAGTTCGGCGTAGGCGGTGCGCAGCAGGACGCCGCTGCGGATCATGTCCTGGATCCGCGCGCGGCGCATGCGCAGATAGAAGCGCAGCAGGAACAGGCACAGGCCGCTGAAAGCGGTGATCGCGGTGGCGTAGTTGGCGCTCGACACGACCGGCTCGAGCGACGTGAAGGTGGTGAGCTGCCAGTGCGGCTCGGCGAGCTGGCGGGTGGTCGCCAGATAGCGCACGGCGTGACCGTGTTCGCCCACGCGCACGATGCGCGCATCGGTGGCCAGCGCCTGCTCGGTGACCATGGGCAGCGGACTGAGACGCTGCTGCGCGTACTGTCGCGATGCGGCGACCGTCGCCGCGACACCGGCCGACAGGGGCGTCAGCGTATGGTATTTCCACGCCGGTTCCGACGACAGGAAGATCACGCCATGGTCGTCGGTGACGATCAGCGGTTCGCCGGCGTCGCTGCGCTGGAACCATTCGAGATCGAGCTTCACGACGGCCACGCCGATGACGCGGCCGTCGTGGCCGCGCACCGGTTGCGAGACGAAATAGCCGGGCTCGGCGGCGCTCGTGCCGATGCCGAAGAACCGGCCCGCGCCGCCCTTGATCGCATCCTGGAAATACGGCCTGAACTGGAAGCGCCGCCCGACGAAGCTGACCGGCCGCTGCCAGTTGCTCGCGGCGATGCAGTTGCCCGTGGCGTCGATGATGTAGGTGGCGCTTGCCTGCGCCTCCTGATTGACCCGGGCGAGGAAGAGATTGGTGCGCAGGATCGCGCGTGCGCCGTCCTCGTCCCGGCGCGGCGCGCCGTCCGGATGCAGGCTGTCCTGCACATACGGATGCGTCGCCAGCAGGTAGGGCAGGATCGCGTAGCGGTCCAGTGTCGATTTCAGATTGACATTGACGCGCTCGACGCCGGCCGCCGCATGTTCGCGCAAGCCGACGATGCCCCGCTGCCAACTGATGGCCCAGGTCGCCAGGCAGGCCAGCAGCAGCGCGGTGACGAGTGTGATGGAAAGGGCGAGGCGACGCATCAGGATCGTCGGATTCCCGCACACGCGGTGAAAGGGAGGAACGACCGGGTGGGGGTCATTCCTCCCGCGCGATCAGCGGCGCGGCGTCGGAGGTAGGGCGTCAGGATACGGTTGCCGGAACAGGGGTTCAGGCACGCAGCGTCAGAGCCGCAGTTCGTTTTTCAGCTTGGCGCGGTCGAGCTCGTTTTCCCAGCCCGACACGACCACCGTCGCCACGCCGTTGCCGACGATGTTCGTCAGCGCGCGGCACTCGCTCATGAAGCGGTCGACGCCCAGGATCAGCACCATGCCCGAGAGCGGGATGGTGGGCACCACGGCGAGCGTGGCGGCCAGCGTGATGAAGCCGGAGCCGGTCACGCCGCTCGCGCCCTTGGACGTCAGCATCGTGACGGCCAGCAGCGTGAGTTGCTGACCCCACGACAGGTCCGTGTTGGTTGCCTGAGCGATGAACAGCACCGCCATCGTCATGTAGATGTTCGTGCCGTCGAGGTTGAACGAATAGCCGGTCGGCACGACCAGACCCACGACCGAACGCGCGCAGCCCAGCTTTTCAAGCTTGAGCATCAGCTGCGGCAGCGCCGCCTCTGACGAGCTCGTGCCCAGCACGATCAGCAGTTCTTCCTTGATGTACGCCAGGAAACGCACGATCCGGAAACCGGCCAGACGGGCGATGGCGCCGAGCACGACCAGCACGAAGATCAGCGAGGTCAGGTAGAACGCGCCCATCAGCTTGAGCATCGGGATCAGCGAACCCACGCCGTACTTGCCGATCGTGAAGGCCATCGCGCCGAACGCGCCCAGCGGCGCCAGACGCGTGATGATGCGCACGATCGAGAAGAAGACCGCCGAGAACTTCTCGATCAGTTCGTTGAGCGCGTGACCGCGCTCGCCGATACCCGCCAGCGCGCTGCCGAAGAGGATCGCCATCAGCAGGATCTGCAGGATTTCATTCTGCGCGAAGGCCGAGACGAAGCTGTCCGGAATGATGTGCATGAAGAAGTCGACCGTGCTCTGGCCGTGCGCCTTCGCCGCGTAGGAAGCGACCGCGCTGGCGTCGAGCGTCTTGACGTCGACGTTGAAGCCCGAACCCGGCTTCAGGATGTGCGTTGCCGCCAGGCCGATGACCAGGGCGAACGTCGAGACCACTTCGAAATACAGCAGCGCCTTGCCGCCGACGCGGCCGACCTTCTTCATGTCGCGCATGCCGGCGATGCCGGTGACGACGGTACAGAAGATGATCGGGCCGATGATCATCTTGATCAGCTTGATGAACGCATCGCCCAACGGCTTCATGTCGACGGCGAGCGCCGGATAGAAGTGACCGAGCGCGATGCCGACGGCGATGGCGAACAGCACCTGGATGTAGAGAACCTTGTAGAAGGGTTGTTTCACGACGACTCCATATGTCTGACTTGACTGAATTTTTCCGCCGGCGGCAGGCCTGCGCGGCAAGGGGGCGACGCGTTACGCAGTGCGGGCGGACCGGCGCGCGAGGCGAGGCAGGGGGGTGGCTGCCGGCGCCGCGGCGACCGGGTCGAGCGAAGGAAAGCGTCCGGCCTGGCAGGAGGCAGGGATGAAACGGTGCATGCGTGTCTCCTCTCGTTGCTTGTTGTCGTGACCGCGCGGTGCGGTGGTTCTTTTTAGCAAGACCGGTGCCAATCGTGATTCGCGCGTCGATCCTTACGGGCCGGGCCTCGCGGCGGTCGTGCGCGGCGGGATTTATGGTTTCTCGGAAAAATCCCAAACCGCTTGTCCGGTTCGCTGGACAAATCCGTCGACGCCTCGCCGACAATTCGATCGATGTGGCGCGCAGGTCGCCGGCAAACGGGTAAACTTGCAGCAATGCCGCGCAGAGCTCCCGGGGGCGCGTCCCGCGCGGCTGCATCGCTGCGGCACCCGCGATGATATCGTTATGCAGCACAATCCCGGCCGACGCTCGGGCGTCGGTTCGCTCATCCAGATTTTTCGCATGCTCAATGTAGTTGTCGGTTTATTCGGTCTGTCCGCGTTTCTGATACTTCCTTTCTTCTGGCGATTGGGCCGCACGGTGTTCGACGCCGCGCGTCCCGGTCGCGCATGGGATGGCGGCGGCATTGCGTCGCTCTGTCTCGCGATGATCGTGGTGCTGATCGCCGCGGCGACGTTCGAGGCCGGCTGGCGCGGCGACGCGGCGGGGTCCGTCGGACAGGGCGCGCATGCGTTTCTGACGTCCCGCGTCGGTCACGGCATGGCTACGCTGCTCGCGTTCGTCGTCGCCCTGACCGTGTTGCCCTGGTACCTGGGCTGGGGCTGGCGGCGGGTGGTGGGCGCCGCGGTGGCGCTGGGCGATTCGTTGGGTTTCGGCATGCCCGGCTGGGCGCGGGCGTTCGCCGCGCGTGAGCCGCGGCAGGCGACGCCCCGCGTGTCCCGTCAGGAACGGCGCCAGGAATCGCGCGCGGAGGCCCGTGCCGAGGCGCGTCACGATCATCGCGATCCCTGGCCGGCGTCCCGCGGTACCGCGCGTCCGTCGTTCTGGCCGCCCGCGCGCGGCGGATCGGGCAGCGGTGCGCCGGCAGCATCCCATGGCGCGGAACGCGCCGGCGCTGCGCTGCCGCCCGCGTCGTCGCTGTCGTCGTTGCGTTCGGCGATGCCGTCGTCGTCGAAGCTGGTCCGGGCGGGCGCGGCGGCGCGCGTGCTCGGCAAGGGCACGAAGAAGCCCGAGCCCGTCGTGTTGCGCGAACCCCAGCGCGGCTCGGCGGTGCCGGAGGGCGCCTACGACTGGCGTCGCGCCGCGGCGCAGACCGCACGCGAACGGGAGGCAGCCGCCGCGCGGCCGGTGACGCGCGGCGCGAAGCCGTGGGTGCCGGTATCGGCGCCGCGGCCGGCGAACGTGCCGCCCGAGCGGGCGCGACCGCTGTCGCCGCCGTCGCCGTTGTCGGCCGCTGCCGCCATGCCTCTTCCGGTTACCGGCGGGCGGCCTGCGGAAGCGCGGATCGTGACCCGCCCGGCCCCCGTGCCGGATGCCGGCGCGAGCGCGCCGCGTGCTCCCGCGCCGACCATGGTCCCCCGCGCGGACCCGGGCCGGCGTGCGCCGGCGGGCGGCTTGCCGCATCCCGTCGAGGAGCGACGCGAACCCGCCTGGAAAACCCGCGCGCCGCTGACCTCCGCACCGGTTGCGGCGCGAACGGCGCCGGGGGAGGCCGCCGCGCCGTCGCCGTGGGTGTCGATCGTCGAGCGTTCCGGCACGGCGGCTCCGGCTGCCACACCCGCCCCCCTTTCCTCGCCGCTCGCCTCGCAGGCGCGCGCAACCGCCGCGACACCGACGACTGCGGCGGCATCGGCAAGGGCATGGACGCCGGTTTCCGATACCACCCCTGCGCTCGGCGCCGTGGTGATCTCCACCGCGCCGCTCGCATGGACGCCCGCGCCCGCGCCAGTGCCAGTGCCAGTGCCAGTGCCTAAACCCGCGCCAATGCCTGCGCCGCCGTTCAGGGCGATGCCAGCATCCATGTCGGCGCCGCCCCCGATTCCGACGCCGACGTCAATGCCGACGCCGATCCCAATCCCGACGCCGAGGTCTGTACCTGCACCGATGCCTGTGCCTGTGACTGTGCCTGTGCCTGTGCCTGCGCCGATGCCCGCGCCGATGCCCGCGCCGATGCCCGCGCCGATGCCCGCGCCCACGCCAATGTCTGTATCGATGTCTGCACCAAGGCCCACGCCGGTGTCCACGTCGATGCCTGCGCTCGCGCCGGTATCGACGCCTGTGCCCGTGCCGGCACCTATGCCTGTGCTCGCGCCGGCACCTACGCCTGTGCCCGTGCCCGTGCCGGCACCTACGCCAACGCCTGCACCAATTTCCGCTTCCGTGCTCGCGTCGTCTCATGCTGCCCCAACGGCGCGTGTGGATTCACGCTCCGTGCCGGCGGAAGCCTTCCAGGACATGGATGCCTGGCGACGCGCGATCGCCGACGACGCCAGGCCCGTAACGACGCCCGGCATCGCCGTGCCCGTGATGCGCGTTCCGCCATGGGAGACGATGCCGGCCCGTGCGGCCGAAGCGCCGCCCGCGGATGTCCGGTCCGGGAGCGCCGCGCCAACTGTGCCCGCCGTGACCGCGCCGGCGAACGAACGAGCGGCGGCCAGCGCGCCGCCTGTCTACCGGCCGGAGCCGATGCCGGTCGTCGTCGAACCGCCACGCTTCATCGACGACCCGCGCGTGCGCATGGACGAGGAC
>JBPBQT010000006.1:0-15953 GCA_050955065.1 Janthinobacterium lividum
CGTAGGTCGACGCGAAATGGTGCAGCTCGATGACGAAGCGATACAGGAGTTCGCTGGCGGTGTCGAAATCGCGCAGCTCGCCTTCGGATAGCGCGGCGCGCGTGGCGCGTACGCGCGCCGGCAGTTGTGCCCTGAAGCGGTCCAGTTGCTTGGCGAGGCCGGCGGCGTCGGCGGCGTTGCGTACCGGTTCTCCGTCGGGCGTCAGATGCTCGCCGAGTTCGTGCAGGTAAGGGGTGATCGCCGCGACGACCTGCGACGCGCCTCGCGCGCGCAGGCGGTCGAGCAACTGGTGAAGCGCATGGAAACGCGTCGCCACGCGCATCGATTCGCCGTTGAAGCGCGCGATGCGCGCACCCATGCGGCGCGACACCGGGTCCTCGAAGATCGTGTAGCTGCGCAGCGCTTCGAGGCCGACCACCTCGGCGATGAACCCCATGTTGCGGCGCTCCATCGCCGTGCGGTCGATGCTGCCGCGCAGCGCGGCGCGCACGAAGTCGATGAAGCCGCCGAAGCGCGCGCGCACATGGGTCTGCAGCGCCGCCGACGCATAGCGTGGAAAGATCACCGAACTGACCACGGCCGCGCAGAGAATGCCCAGGCTCACCTCGATCGCGCGCGTGACGCTGGCGTCGAACGCGCCCAGCGGCGCCTCGGCGTTCGTCGCGCCGATCAACGCGGCGGTATAGCCCGCGAGCAGGAAGCCGTATGAACGGAAATGGCGGTTGCGCGCCGAGCCCGCGGTGCAGAGGCTGATCCAGAGCGCCAGTCCCACCAGAAACAGCGCATGGGCCTGGGAGAACAGGCTGATGAGCGTGAGCATCGCCGTCAGACCGGCCAGGGTGCCGAGCAGGCGGTAGAAGCTCTTCGACAACACCATGCCGCTTTGCGGCGTCATCACGACGAATACCGTCGTCAGCGCCGTGCGGGGCGACGGCAGCTCCAGCCGCATGGCCAGGTACAGCGCGAGCAAACCCGCGAGCACGGCCTTGCCGATATGCACCCAGAGGGGTCCCTCGGTGTGATACCAGTCGCGTGCGGTATCCGCCAGCACATGCCACGGCGACACGCGTCCGGGGGGCACGGACGGTGCGGCGTCGGACGGCGCCGGCGGGGGCGAAGGATGGCTTGCCGGACCGCTCACCGGACCGGCCCGGCGGGTGCGGTGGCGACGGCGGCGGTCTGCCGGCTGCCCGCCATGATGCGCGGCGGCTGCACGCGCGGCGCGTCCTCGGGCTGCGCCAGACCGCCGCCCAGCGCCGTCATCAGGTCCGCGTAGGCGGTAAAGCGGGACGCCTGCAGGCGCTTCACGCTCTGTTCCTCGCGCAGCAGGCCGTCCTCGGCGTTCAGCACGTTGAGGTAATCGGTCAGGCCGCGCGTGAAGCCGGTCGTCGCCAGGTCGAAGCTGCGCCGCCCGGTGGCGATCGCGCGGGCGGCCGCCGCCTGCTGCCGTCCCAGCGACTGGAAAGTCAGCACCTGGTCGGCGATTTCGCGCAGCGCGCGGACCACGGTATCGTTGTATTGGCCGACGGCGATGTCGTAGTCCGCCGCCGCGGCGCCCAGGCTCGCGCGCAGACGTCCGCCCTCGAAGATCGGCAGCGAGACGGCCGGCCCGAACGACGTGCCCACGCTCGAAAGCCGCGCGAAGCTGGAAAAGACCGGCCCGACCGCCATCGCCCCGGCGCTGGCCACCAGATCGACATTCGGATAGAACGCCGCCTGCTGCACGTCGACCGCGCGTGCCTGCGCCTCGATCTGCCAGCGCATCGCCACCACGTCGGGCCGGTGCCCGATCAGTTCGGCGGGCAGCGCCGAGGGCAAGGCGATCGTGGCGTCGAAGCGCAGCGCCGGTGGCCGCAGCGTGTCGCCGGCGCCCGGCCCCTGTCCGGTCAGCGCGGCGAGCTGGTGGCGCGACAGGGCGATCGCCTCGTCGATCTGCTCCAGCGCCACGTCGCTTTGCGGCAGCGGTGCCTGCGCCTGGCTGATCTCCAGCTGCGTGCCGATGCCGGCCTGGAAACGCCGTTGCGCGAAGTCGAGCACGCGCTGCTGGTCGGCCAGCGTGCGCTGCGCGACGTCGCGCAGCGCGTATTGCAGCGAAAACTGGATGTAGGCGCGCACCACGTTCGACTCGATGCTCAACTGCGCCGAGCGCGCGTCGGCGGCAAGCGCCTGCGCGACGTCGAGCGCGCGCTCCGCGCCGTGACGCTTTGCGCCATACAGATCCAGCGGATAGTCGAAACGCAGGGTCGCGGTGTTGTTGAAATCGTTCTCGCCGGCGAACGACGCGCTGTAGTAACCGCTCTGCGGCCAGTGCTCGCGGCTGAGGTTGGCGCTCGCGTCCAGCGTCGGCAGCGTGGCGGCACGCGCCTCGCCGGCGATCGCCCGCGCCTCGCGCAAACGTGCCGCGGCGATCGCCTGCGTCGGGCTGCCGTCGATCGCCGCCTGCACGAGCCGGTCGAGCTGGGGGTCGCGATAGACGCGCCACCATTCGCGCGTCGGCCACTGCGCGTTCGCGTCGGCCGCGGCGCGCGCGGCCGGGCCGGCGTCGCGCAGGGTGTGGCCGGCGTCGAGACCGTCGACGGCAAGGACCGAGGCATGCGGCGCGATGCCGGACCAGTCGGCGCAGCCGCCCAGCGTCAGGCCGGCAGCGAGGGTGATGCCGACAGTGAAAATCGCCGCACTGCGGAGGTGTCGGCGCAAGGCAGGGAACACGGTTCGTCGGGACGCGAGTCCCCTGGTGAAGGAGGGGCGATTGTAATTCCCGAACAGGCACGGAAATAGAGGGTTTCCTGCGAATTTTCATTACGTTATATGCAACAATCGGCCGGGGTCCGCGCTGTCTGCCGGGTTCCTTTCCAGACCGTAAATATTGCCGGAAAACGCAGGGCGCCTGCAGGGAGTCGGACCATCGATACGCTTACCAACATGCGCATCTTCACGCGCGTGGTCGACGCCGGCGGCTTCACTGCGGCGGCCCGGCAGTTGAACGCCACCACCGCCCAGGTGTCGCGCGCGGTATCCGATCTGGAAGCCCACCTGCGCACGCGGCTGTTGAACCGGACCACCCGCCGGCTGGCGGTGACGGAGGCGGGGCAGCGCTATCTGCAGCATTGCGCGCATATCCTGGCGAGCGTCGACGAGGCCGAGGCCGAAGCCGCCGACGCGAACGTGGTGGCGTCCGGCACGCTCCGAATCCACGCGATGACCAGCTTCGGCCAGCGCTACCTGATTCCGGCCATTGCGCGTTATCGGGAGGCCCATCCCGCGGTCGCCGTGGAACTGACGCTGTCGCAGCGCATTCCCGATCTGATCGACGAAGGGTATGACACGGCGGTGGCGATCAGCGGCGGGCTGCCCGATTCGGGCATGATCTCGCAGCGCCTGGGCAGCGTCTACAGCGTGCTGTGCGCGTCGCCCGCCTACCTGCGCGCGCATGGCGCGCCGCACGTGCCCGAGGCGCTTGTCGGGCATCCGTGCCTGCAGTTGCAGGGACCGTTCTTTCCGCTCGACCGCTGGACCTTCGAGCCGTTGCCCGGCAGCGACGCGGCGGCGTGCAGCATCGACGTCAGCGCCAGCTCGTTTCGCGTCAATGTCGCCGAGGCGCTCGACCAGGCGATCCGGGAGGGCATGGGCATCGGCATGCTGCCGTCGTACGCGGCGCTCGACGGGCTGCGCGACGGTTCGCTGGTACGCCTCTTCGCCCACTACCGGCTGCCGCGCTTCGAGATCCATGCGCTGTATTCGTCGCGCCAGTACATCGATGCGAAGATCCGCACCTGGGTGGATTTCCTGAGCGCGCGGCTGCCGCGGGCGATGGACGAGGACGATGCCGTGCTCGCTGAAATCGACCGGCGTTGACGGTCCGCGGGCACTGCCGCGGATCAGGCGCGGATCCTGCTTCATCTGCCCGCGAAAGGCGTACGGGAGATTTGGGGGTCCGGGAGATTCGGGAAATCGGGAATCCAGAAAACCCGGGAAAACGTGGGAAAACGAAGAAAAACGCAGGACGCCACCGTACGCCCTGACCGACCGGGACATGAAAAAGCGGTCAGTGCATAGTGAGATTCGTCGCCGGCTTGGCGATTTTATAATTTTCCGGTTGACCGCAGGTGAGCCGATCAGGACCGTGGAGCAAAAGTAAAAATGCCGAAAACCCAGAGTCGTATTTCCGAAGGTTCGCCGTTTCCACGTGGCGCCACGTGGGACGGCAAGGGCGTGAACTTCGCGATGTTCTCCGCGAATGCGACGAAGGTCGAATTGTGTCTCTTCGACAAGGACGGCACGTCCGAACTGGAGCGTATCGAACTGCCCGAATACACCGACGAGGTCTGGCACGTCTATGTGCACGACCTGCCGCCGGGCACCGTGTACGGCTATCGCGTGCACGGCCCGTACGAGCCGGACGCGGGGCACCGTTTCAACCCGAACAAGCTGCTGCTCGACCCGTACGCGAAGGCGCATGTCGGCGAGTTGAAGTGGGGCCCCGAGGTATTCGGCTACACCCTGGGTCATGCCGACCAGGATCTGTCCTTCGATACCCGCGACAGCGCCGCGTTCGTGCCGAAATCGCGCGTCGTCGACACCGCGTTCAGCTGGCATCACCCGAAGCGCGTGCGGGTGCCATGGGACCGTTCGGTGGTCTACGAGACGCATGTGCGCGGCTACACGAAGCGTCACCCGGGCGTGCCCGAGGAACTGCGCGGCACGTTTGCCGGACTCGGCGAACCGGCGGTCATCGACTACATCCGCGGCCTGGGCGTGACCACGGTCGAGCTGCTGCCGATCCACTCGTTCGTCAACGACAGCCAGCTGCTCGACAAGGGTCTGACGAACTACTGGGGCTACAACACGCTCGGGTTCTTCGCCGCCGACCAGCGCTTCTTCTCGACCGGCAAGATCGACGAGTTCAAGCAGATGGTCGACCGGTTCCACGACGCCAATCTCGAGGTGGTGCTCGACGTCGTCTACAACCACACCGCCGAAGGCAACGAACTGGGCCCGACGCTGTGTCACAAGGGCCTCGACAATTCCACCTATTACCGCCTGATGCCGGATCAGCCGCGTTATTACATCAACGACACCGGCACCGGCAACACGCTGAACCTGTCGCATCCGCGCGTGGTGCAGATGGTGACCGACAGCCTGCGCTACTGGGTCACCGAGATGAACGTCGACGGTTTCCGCTTCGACCTGGCGACCATTCTCGGGCGCGAACCGGAAGGTTTCGACCAGCGCAGCGGCTTCCTCGACAGCTGCCGCCAGGACCCGATCCTCTCCAGCGTGAAACTGATCGCCGAGCCGTGGGATTGCGGCCCCGGCGGTTATCAGGTGGGGGGGTTTCCGCCGGGCTGGGCGGAGTGGAACGACCGTTACCGCGATACCGTGCGCACCTTCTGGAAAGGCGAGCCGGGGGAGACGCCCGAACTCGCGAAGCGGATCACCGCCTCGGGCGACAAGTTCAATCATCGCGGCCGCCGGCCCTGGGCGAGCGTCAACTTCATCACGGCGCACGACGGTTTCACGCTGAACGACACGGTCACCTTCAACGAGAAGCACAACGACGCGAACGGCGAGGATAATCGCGACGGCAGTTCGGACAACCGGTCGTGGAACTGCGGCGTCGAGGGTCCGACCGACGACGTCGAGATCAAGGCGCTGCGCGAGCGGCAGAAGCGCAACATGCTCGCGACGCTGCTGTTCTCGCAGGGCACGCCGATGATGCTCGCGGGCGACGAATTCGGTCGCACCCAGCATGGCAACAACAATGCGTACTGCCAGGACACCGAGATCAGCTGGGTGGACTGGGAGGGGATCGACGAGGACGGCCATGCGCTGGCCACGTTCACGCGCAAGCTGCTGTCGCTGCGCCGCAAGCTGCCGGTGCTGCGCCGCAACCGCTTCCTGACCGGGGAGTGGAACGAGGAACTGCAGGTCACCGACGTGCGCTGGGTCGGCACGAGCGGCGAGGACCTCACGTCCGAGCAATGGAGCGACCCGGCGATGAAGTGCTTCGGCATGGTCATCGACGGCCGCGCGCAGGCCTCGGGCATCCGGCGCCTTGCCGCCGACGCCACGTTGTTGATGGTCTTCAACGCCCATCACGACCTGGTCGATTTCGTGCTGCCCAAGGTCGCCGGCAGCGATCAGTGGACCTGCATGATCGACACCAACGTACCGGTGCGCAACGAGCTGCCGGAATTCGGTTCGGGCGACGTCTACCAGGTGACGGGCCGTTCGCTGCTGCTGTTCGCGTTGCAGACGCGCGGCGCGACGCAGCGCATCTTCGACCAGCTGGGCGAAACGCTGACGTCCGACGCCACCAAGGCGGCGGCGCCGGGCGCGGCCTCCTGAGCACCGGTCTGGGTACCGGCGTCTCCCTCTGGAGCCAGTTCGTCTGGCTCTGGGAGACGCTTGTCGCCATCGTCCGGTTCTTCTTCGGCCTGCTGGCCTGGCTGGCGCGCTGAACCGGCCTGAATCGATACCGGCAAGCCGGCAAGCCGGGAAGGAAGCGGGAACGGAAAAAGATCAGGGGCGGCCGTCTTGCAAGACGGCCGCCCCTGATCTTTTTCACGGTCCGATGTGTTTCCCGCCTGCCGATCCGACGATCCGAGTCCCTGTCTTCCAGGAGCCGGACCGGCACCGGTCGTTCAGGCCTTGTCGTCCCAGCTGTTGTCGTCCCCGTTGCCGGCGTCGATCTGCCCGCCATCGGACCAGCTGTCGTTGCCGTTGCCGAAATCGAACGCACCGCCATTGCCGTTGCCGGCGTCCGCCTGCTGAAACGGCGGCGCGGGGTTGTTCTGCTCGACGATCACGTCACGTTGCTCGCGATGACCGCCCATGATCTCGCCCAGCACCACGCCGGCGGCCAGGCCGCCCAGCCCCGCGCCGATCGTGGAGCCCATGCCGCCTTGCGGCTGTTGCTGCATCGGCTGATTGCCCCACTGCGTGGCGCCGGGTTGCTGGCCATAGGGCTGCTGTCCGTACGGCGTCTGATAGGGCGGCGGCGCCATCCGGTTTGCCTCGTTGGCGTAGGGCGAGGCATTCGCCATGCCGGCCTGCGGGTCCGGGCGGCCCGCCGCAAGCGCCTTGAGCCGTTCGATGCGCCGCTCGAGCCCTTCGAGCTGGTAGGCCGGTGCGCCCGCCGGCGAACCTGCGCTGCCGGTGGCGCTCAGGTCATCGATCAAACGGCTCAGTTGTGCTTCCACGTCCTCGGCGTCGCTCACCCACGACTGCCGCTCGGGCGCGGTGGAGAGCTTCAGATCGAGCTTCACCGCGCGCACGCTGTCGAGCAGTTCGGTGGCGCGCCTGAGAGCGGTACGGTGCATGTCCGTCGCGCCCACGTCGTCCTGCTGGCGCCGGCGTTTCATGCTCCACATGATCAATCCCACGACCGCCGCGAGCACGAGCAGCAGCCCGAGCAAGGCGATGGGCGAGGGGCCGCGGTGCACGGGCGCTTCATCCCGTACCGGCGCGGGCGCCACGGCCGCGCTCGGTGCGGACCGTTCGCCGGCGCTCGGGAACGACTGGATCGACGTCGCCGGGCGCGTGCCCTGCTGCGCCTCGGCGTTGATACGCCGCTGGATCGTCTCGAATTTGCCGCGGTCGGTGAAACCGAGCGCGGGGTCGATTTTGCGCGCCGCGTCGAGCTGGGCCAGCGCATCACCGTAACGGTGATTGCGCTCGAGCACCTGTGCGTCCAGGTAATGGGCGCGCGCGCTTTCCGGGTGCGCGGCCACGACCTGATCGAGCATGGTCTGCGCGCCCTGCAGATCGCCACGCCCGATCGCCGCCTCGACGTCGGTGACCGAGGGGGCGGCGAACACAGTGAGCGGCACGCCCGCGGTCAGCATCGATGCGCACAGCGCACCTCTGATAAGCCAGGTTTTCATGGTGGGAATCGCCTCAGGCGTCGTGGCCGATTTGCTTTTTCAGTGCCGCCAGGCGGTCTTCGACCGACGGTCCCTTGTCGATCGACGCCAGTCTGTCGTCGAGCGACTTGCCGGTCGCCTGATCGATCGAACCCAGACGGGCATCCGAACGGGCGTTGGCCAGATTGACCTTTTCCTCCATGCGACCGAAATCGGCCGACAGGTCCTTGCCGCCGATGCCGCCCAGCGCGGTGGCGGCGACATCCTTGGCATTGGCGATTTCCTGCTTCGCGGACAGGATGTTGGTGCGCGAGCGCAGGTCGTCGCGGCGCTTGCGCATGTCGGCGATCTGCGTCTTCAACTGGTCGAGCGACGGTTCGAGCTTGGCCAGCTCGGCGCCCAGCGCATCGCGCTCGGCTTCGGCGTTCGACTGCGCGGCCAGGGCTTCGCGCGCCAGCCCCTCGTCCGCGCCCTTCAACGCGCGCAGCGCGCCGTCGGCGTACTTGCGCGCCTTGTCGTCGGCGAGGTCGCGCTTGCTGCGCTGGTTGCTCAGTTGCGCCTGGATCTCGATCATCGCGTTTTCCGCGCGACCGATGCTTTCGTCCAGTTCCCGGACGATCTGACGCGCATCGCGCGACGGATCCTGGACCGAATCCGCGGCATCGTTGAGCAGGCCTTTGAGGGTACGGGAAATGCTATCGAACAGCGACATGCGTGCCTCCGGGAGAGTCAAAATGAAGGTGCGCCGAAACGGCGCCTGCCAGTGGTTTTCAACATAGCACAGACGCGCGCAACGGGCGGGCCGAGCGGGCGGCATCGGGACGGTAACGGAAGAATTTTTTGTGAGCGGATGGCGTTTTCGGTAACAACCGGTTGCAGGCGAAAGCAGGGCGCGGCGCGGGCGCAGTCCCGCACCGATAAAAAAACGCCACTGCGGCAGGATTGAAACCCGTTCGCCGGGCGCTTTCTTTACAATGCGGCTTGGCGCAGTACTTCGTCCCATCCTAACGTCGTGCGCGCGGCGCGCGCCGACGGGGCGGCGTAACGCGGATCGTCCACGGATAGCGTGCCTATCCGGGACATCCACGCGTTGCGTCGGCCCCGCCGGCGGCGGCCCGATCCGACCGAACGCTTCTACATGGCTCCTACCCGACAAACGACTCCCCCCGGCAAAGCGCCGAAACCCTCCCGCTCGATCGCCTCCCGCCTGTTGCTCGCGATCCTGGCGCTGTTCATCGGCGTGGGGGCGCTCGGCGCGCTGTTCGCCGGTTACGTGCTGATCGTGATGACGCCGAACCTGCCGCCGCTCACCGCGCTGACCGACTACCGCCCGAAAGTGCCGCTGCGCGTGTATACCGCGGACCACGTGCTGATCGGCGAATTCGGCGACGAGCGCCGCAGCCTGGTGCGCTTCGACCAGGTGCCCGACGTGATGAAGCACGCGGTGCTGGCCATCGAGGATTACCGTTTCTATCAGCACGGCGGCGTCGACTTCCTCGGCATCCTGCGCGCGGGCGTGGCCGACGTGGTGCGCGGCGGCGCGTCGCAGGGCGCGAGCACGATCACGATGCAGGTCGCGCGCAATTTCTTCCTGTCGAGCGAGAAGACCTATACCCGCAAGGTCTACGAGATGCTGCTCGCCTACAAGATCGAGTCCGCGCTGACCAAGGACCAGATTCTCGAGCTGTACATGAACCAGATCTATCTGGGCCAGCGCGCGTACGGTTTCGCGAGCGCCGCGCGCGTCTATTTCGGCAAGGACCTGAAGGACATCACGCTCGCGCAGGCGGCGATGCTGGCGGGGCTGCCGAAGGCCCCGTCGGCGTACAACCCGGTGGTCAACCCGAAGCGCGCGCGGATTCGCCAGGAGTACATCCTCAAACGCATGCTCGACCTGTCCTACATCACGCGCGGGCAATACGACCAGGCGATGGCCGAGAACATCCACACGCGCGCCGGCGGCGCGATGCAGTTCAGCGTCCACGCCGAGTACGTGGCCGAGATGGTACGGCAGATGATGTACGCCCAGTACAAGGAGGATACCTACACGCGGGGGTTGAACGTGGTGACGACGATCACGTCGGGCGACCAGGAGGCAGGCTACCGCGCGGTGCGCAAGGGCATCATGGACTACGAGCGCCGGCACGGCTATCGGGGCCCGGAAGCCTTCATCGACCTGCCCGCGGTCGAGGACGATCGCGAACAGGCGATCGAGGATGCGTTGCTCGACCATCCGGACAACGGCGACCTCGTGTCGGCGGTGGTGGTGGCCGTCTCGTCGAAGGAAGTGCGCGCGGTGCGCCTGAACGGCGAGACGGTGACGATTTCCGGCGCGGGGCTGCGCTTCGCGGCGCCGGCGCTGTCCGCGCGCGCGCAGCCGAGCCAGAAACTGCGCGCGGGCGCGGTGGTACGCCTGCTCGCCGACGACCGGGGCAACTGGCAGATCACGCAGTTGCCGCAGGTCGAGGGCGCGCTGGTCGCCGTGCACCCGAACGACGGCGCGCTGGTGGCGCTGGTCGGCGGCTTCGACTTCAACAAGAACAAGTTCAACCACGTGACGCAGGCCTGGCGCCAGCCGGGCTCGACGTTCAAGCCCTTCATCTATTCGGCGTCGCTGGAAAAGGGCTTGTCGCCGGCGACGATCATCAACGACGCGCCGCTGTATTTCAGCGCCGCGGAGACCGGCGGACAGCCTTGGGAGCCGAAGGACGACGATCAGCCCGAGGGGCCGATGACGATGCGCGCCGCGCTCGACAAATCGAAGAATCTGGTCTCGATCCGGATCCTGAACTTCATCGGCACGCATTACGGGCAGGATTTCGTGGCGCGCTTCGGTTTCGACCCGGCGAAGAACCCGCCGTACCTGCCGATGGCGCTGGGCGCGGGGCAGGTCACGCCGCTGCAGCTGGTCGACGGCTACAGCGTCTTCGCCAATGGCGGCTACCGGATCAACCCCTACCTGATCGCCGAGGTCACCGATGCGAACGGCGCGGTGCTCTCGCGTGCCGAGCCGCTGGTGGCCGGCGCGAACGCGCCGCGCGTGATCGACGAGCGCAATGCCTTCGTGATGGACAGCCTGCTGCACGATGTGGCCACCAAGGGCACCGGCGCGCCAACGAACGCGTTGCACCGCAACGATCTTTCCGGAAAGACGGGCACGACGAACGATGCGCACGACGGCTGGTTCGCCGGGTATCAACGTTCGGTGGTGGCGGTGGCGTGGCTCGGCTACGACCAGCCGCGCTCGCTCGGCAGCCGCGAGTTCGGCGCGCAGCTGGCCCTGCCGGTCTGGACGGCCTATATGAGCGAGGCGCTCAAGGGCGTGCCGCAGACGCGCATGGACATGCCGGCGGGCCTGGCGACGATCGACGGCGAACTGTACTTCGACAACATGACGCCGGGCGCGGGCTTCGTCGCGTCGATCGGCATGAACGATCCGGGCGCCGGCACGCCGGCCGACGGCCTGCCGGGCGCGAGCCAGGTCGCACCGACGATCGATTCGAACGAACGCCAGCAGATCCTCAATTCGTTCGACAAGCCCTAGCCGCTCGGCAAGCCCTGGCGGACGGCGGGTGCGACGCGACGTCCGCCGCTACGCCGTCGCACGGGCCGCTCAGTAACATTGCCGCGCGGCTTTGGCGGCGTCGGCGGGCGCGTGGTCATGGCCGTCATGCGCGCCGACCGGCGCATGGTCATGGTCGTCGTGGTTGCCATGGTCATGGCCGTGCCCGTGATCTTCCTCATGGGCATGATCGTGGGGTGTGCCATGGGCATGCCCATGCGGCGTGTCGGCAGGTGCCGCCCCGGTTTCATCGGTGCAATGCTCGGCCTCGACCTGCACCGTGGCGTGATCGACCGAGAAGCGATCCTTCAGCCGCGCGCAGACGGCCGCCGGAATGCGCAGCGGATCCGCGCCGGGCGCGGCGCGCACGTGCAGGGTCACCATCGTGCGCTCGGCGGTCAGCGACCAGGCATGCAGGTGATGCACGTCGCGGACGGCGCCGATCTGCGCGAGCAGGTCGGCGCGCACTTCCTCGAGATCGAGGCCGGCCGGGGTGGCCTCGAGCAGGATGTGGCCCGCGCTCTTCACGATCTGCCACGCGCCGCGCACGATCAGCACCGAGACGAAGATGGACAGGATCGGATCGATCGGCGAAAACCCCGTCAGCAGGATCACCCCCGCGGCGATGATCGCCGCCACCGAGGAGATCATGTCGCCCAGCACGTGCAGCCAGGCCGAGCGCATGTTCAGGTTCTCGCGGCTGCCGCCGTTGAGAATCAGGAAGGTGATGACGTTCGACACCAGACCGGCGACGGCCACGGCCATCATCATCGGTCCGAGCACCGGGTGCGGGTCGGCGAAACGCCGGATCGCCTCGATCGTCACGCCCAGCGAGACGAGCAGCAGCGTCAGCCCGTTGATGAGGGCCACGATGACTTCGAAGCGCCGGTAGCCGTACGACAGTCGCGCGGTCGCCGGGCGGCGGCCGATGCGCAGCGCCGCCCAGCTCATGCCGATCGCGACCGCGTCGGACGCCATGTGCGCGGCATCCGCGATCAGCGCGAGCGACCCCGAGATCAGCCCGCCGGCGATCTCGATTCCCATGAAGAGGACGATGACCAGCAGCGCCCACGCCAGCCGGGTTTCGTTGGTGCTGCCGTGCACGTGCATGTGGCCCGCGCCGCCATGGTCATGGCCGTGACCGCCATGGCCGCGATCCCGCGCATGGCCGTGCGGGGGGGATGAGGGGGCGGCGCCTGCCGCCGAGGGTTGCTGCTGGGTCATTCGATCACTCCGGAACGCAGGTAACGATACAATGGACATTAACATAGTTACGTATGAATAGTTGTTCATACGTATGCGCCCGATGAGGCCGCTGCGGGTGGGAGCGGTCCGTTCCCCGATGCGTGTTTTCAACTCGTTCGTTCCGGAGCCGTATGAGCGCCATGTCCCGATTCCCCTTGCATGCCGCGTCGCCTTGCGTCGGCGTGCCCGCTGGAAATGCCGCCGTGGGGGAGGGCCCGATGTCGACGGGTCGTCGCCACGAAGCGGATGACGGAGAACACACCGGGGCAGGCATCGACGTCGTCATCGAAGCGGACGATGGCACGCCGATCGATGCCGTGGGTGCTGGTGACGATGTACGGGCGATGGCGGACGACGGGGCCGCCGGTCGAGCGGCGCCGGACGGCCTGTTCGCGGTGGCGGCGCTGGCGCCGTTGTTCCGGCTGCTGGGCGATCCGAGCCGCCTGAGCATCGTCTTCGTCTGCCTGCACGAGGCGGTCTGCGTGTCGGACATCGCCCAAGCGACCGGTTTGTCGCCTTCGCTGGTCAGCCATCACCTGCGCCTGTTGCGCGGGGCGCGGGTGGTGCGCGGCGTGCGCCGCGGCAAGCATATCTTCTACACCGCGGCCGACGATCACGTGCGGCGCATGATCGACGACATGCGCGAGCACGTCGTCGAATGCCGTCAGGACGATTGAGCGGCGTGCGTGGTAAAAGCGGGATCGACGCCGAACCCGGGCGGCATCCGGTGCGCGAGGTCGGTCAGCGCGCGGCGCGCGCGCCCCGCGTCCCGGGCGAGCCGCAGCAAGGACGGCAGCTGCGTCGGGTCGCGCAGCAGCGACGCGATGACCGGCAGGACACGGGTGCTGCCGTCGGCATGCATGCCCGCGAGCGCGGCGGGCGGCAATGTATGGCTGGCGCGGTCGATCACGACCCGGCAGACGACGAAGGGTAGACCATGCGCCGCGGCCACGCGGGCGAGCGCCAGCGATTCCATGTCGACGGCGGCCGCGCCGGTGCGTACATGCAGCAGGTGCTTCTGTGTCGCGCTGACCACCGGCACGGCCGATCCGGCGAAGTCCACGCAGGCCGCGTCGGGCAAGGCGGCGGCCAGCCGTTCCAGCCAGCCGGCATCCACCGGATGGCGCCGCACGTCGCGGGCGCCGGTTTTGGAAAGCGCGGCGCCGCCGGCAGAGGCCGGTGCGATCTGTTCCAGCACGACTCGCGCGAGCAGGCAGTCACCGGGCTGGGAAAGGGCGTCGAGCGCGCCGGCCGTTCCGAAACTGACGATGCCGGCCGGGCGCGGACCGGTGTCCTGCAACCGGGCCTGCAACGCGGCGGCGGCGGCCGGGCCCACGCCGAACAGGACATCCACGTCGACGCAACGCCGCGCGATCGCCGCCTCGAACGCGAGCCCGGTGACCACCAGCACGCGCGACGGGCTCGCCTGACGCGGGCCGCCCCGACGCGGGCCGCCCCGATCCAGCGTCACAGTCCGTACGCGACGTGGCGTGTGCCCGTGCGCCGCAGATTGCGGTAACGGGCGAGCGCCCAGAGCGGGAAATAGCGCGAATAACCGTGATAGCGCAGATAGAACACGCGCGGAAAGCCGGTGGCGGTGAAACGCGCCTCGTCCCAGAAGCCGTCGGCGTTCTGCGTGCCGATCAGATAGGCGACGCCCCGCGCCACGCGCGCATCGTCGACCACGCCGGCCGACATCAGACCCAGCAGCGCCCATGCGGTCTGCGATGCGGTCGACGGCGCGGGGGCATGGTCCCGGTAGTCGAGCCGGTAGCTGTCGCCGTCCTCGCCCCAGCCGCCGTCGGCGTTCTGGATACGGAACAGCCAGTCCACCGAGCGGCGGATCAGCGGTGAACCATGCGCGTCGATGCCCACGCCATTGAGCGCGCACAGCGCCGCCCAGGTGCCGTAGATATAGTTCATCCCCCAACGGCCGTGCCAGCTGCCGTTGGCCTCCTGATGCACGAGCAGATAGTCGGTCACGCGCGCGACCGCCGGGTCGTCGCGGCTCGCGCCCAGTTGCGTGAGCATCGAGAGGCAGCGCGCGGAGACGTCCACCGTGGGCGGGTCGAGCAGCGCGCCGTGATCGGCGAACGGAATGTTGTTCAGGTAATCGTGCGTGTTCTCGGGTTCGAACGCGCCCCAGCCGCCGTCGCTGCTCTGCATGCCGAGCACCCACTCGCGTCCGCGAGAGATCGCCCGGGTGTAATCGGATTGCCCGGCGAGGCGGTCCATCGCGAGCACCACGACGGCGGTATCGTCGACGTCCGGGTAGTAGTCGTTCGCGTACTGGAACGCCCAGCCACCCGGGCGCACGTCGGGTCGGCGCGCCGACCAGTCGCCGACCGTGTCCAGGATCTGCAGTGGCCGCAGCCACTCGGCGCCGGCGGCGGCCGCGCGTACCGCCGCGGCGCTGCCGGACTCCAGCAGGGCGTGCGCGGCGAGCGCCGTATCCCACACGGGCGAGAGGCAGGGCTGACAGTACGCTTCGTCGTCGCGGATCACCAGCAGCTTGTCGATCGCGCGCCGCGCGATCGCACGCTGCGGATGCTCCGGCGGGTAACCCAGCGCGTCGAACATCATGACCGTGTTCGCCATGGCCGGGTAGATCGCGCCCAGGCCGTCCTCGCCATTGAGATGGGACGAAACGAAGTCGACCGCCGCGCGCGTGGCGCGTTTGCGCAGCGACCTCGGAATCAGCCAGTCCGTGGCCCGCAGCAGCATGTCGGTGACACGGAAGAAACGGAACCAATGACGATTCTGATGCGGCGCATGCTTCGCGAGGCCGACGTTCACCGCCGGCGTCACGAACAGTTCGTCGAGCCGCACGCCGCGCGGGTTGCGCGCGCGCGGGCGGTCGAGTTGCAGCACGAGCAGCGGCACGATGACCGTGCGCGCCCAGTACGAGACCTTGGACAGGTGGAACGGAAACCAGCGGGGCAGCAGCACGATCTCGATGGGCATCATCGGCACCGCGCGCCACGACAGCACGCCGTACAGCGCCAGCAGGATGCGGGTGAAGACATTGCTGCCCGCCGCGCCGCCGTGCGCGAGGATGGCCTCGCGCGCGCGGCGCATGTGCGGCGCGTCGATCGAATCGCCGATCATCTTCAGCGCGAAATAGGCCTTCACGCTCGCGCTGACGTCCAGCGGGCCGTCATGAAAAAGCGGCCAGCCGCCGTGCGCGCCCTGAACGCGCCGCAGGTACGCGGCGATCTTCGCTTCCAGCACCAGATCCGGTTGCTCCGCCAGATGATGCACCAGCAGCACATATTCGGCGG
>JBPBQT010000007.1:0-14048 GCA_050955065.1 Janthinobacterium lividum
CGTTCGACCTGCTCCCGGGCGAGACGCTCGGACTCGTCGGCGAATCGGGCAGCGGGAAGTCGACGCTCGCGCGTCTGTTGCTCGGTCTCGAAACGCCCGACGCCGGCGGCAGCGTCGCCATCGACGGCGAACGCGTCGCACCGCGCGTGACCCGCCGCACCGCGCGGCAGATTCGCGCGGTGCAGGTGGTGTTCCAGAATCCCGACAGCGCGCTCAACCGGGCCTGGACGGTGCGCCGCCTGGTCGCGCGCGCGATCCGCAAGCTCGAACCGGGCCGCCCGGCCCACGCGTGGCAATGGCCGTGGCATGCCGATGCCGCCGCACGGCGCACCGCGCGCCGGGAACGTCTCGCGGCGCTGCTCGCCGCGGTCCGTCTGCCGGCCGCGTTCCTCGACGCCCGCAGCGCGGCGCTCTCGGGCGGGCTCAAGCAGCGTGTCGCGATCGCCCGTGCATTCGCCGGAGAACCGCGCGTGGTCATCTGCGACGAGCCGACCTCGGCGCTCGACGTCTCCGTCCAGGCCGCGATCCTGAATCTGTTGACGGACCTGCAACGCCGCCGCGCGGTGAGTCTGCTGTTCATCTCGCACGACCTCGACGTGGTGCGGTATCTGGCCGACCGGATCGCGGTGCTGTATCGCGGCCGCCTGATCGAGATCGGACCGCTGGAAGACGTGCTGGCCGGCCCGCACCATCCGTACACCGCACAGCTCCTCGCCGCGCACCGGGGCGGCGGCGTGGCAGCCGTGGGCGGCGCGGCAGCCGTGGGCGGCGCCGCGCAGATGTCACCGTCAAGCCCGCCCTCGACCTCACCAGGCGCCACATCCGCATCGGTGCCCGTCCCCACCGCCTCCCTGCCGGCGACGCGGGGTGCCGACACGTCGGGGTGCGCGTTCGAATCGGCCTGCCCCCTGTCACTGGGCGCGCACTGCCGCAGCATAGCCCCGCCCCTTGCCGACGTGACGCCGGGTCACCCGATCGCCTGTCATCTGCCCGTCGGGCGACTGCCACGCGCGGCGCCCCGCCCTCCCACCAAGCTGCCCTCCCGCTAAGCCGCTTTCCCAATGAGCCGCTCTCCGCTGAGCCGTTCATCCGCCGAGCTGCTCTCTACTGAACCGCTCGCCGCTGAGCCGCTCATCCGCTCATCCGCCGAGCCGTTCATCCGCTGAGCCGCCCTCCGCTGAACCGTTCGCCCACAAGCGTCATCCGCGACGAGTGCATTAGCACGTGTTTCTCCGCTTGACGATCAGCACAGTCCGAACTGTTTCATATCGCCGGTTTCTGTGATCGAAAACCACAGAAATCGGTGGGCTGTGCGAGTTTTCATCATTTGCAAAAACAACTTTGCTATCTTCGCTACAGCTTTTCGCCAGCCCGACACCGGTACCCGCCCCCATCGTCGGGCATTCTTTTGAAAACATAGGACAACTCATGAAAAAATCATTGTTGATGGCCGCCACGCTGAGTGCGTTCGCCGGTGCCTCCCATGCCCAGGGCAGCGTCACACTGTACGGCGTGCTCGATCAAAGCATCGGCTGGCAGAACAACGCTGGCGGCAAGTCGCTGATCAACACGTCGAGCGGCGCGAGGCAAGGCAGCCGCTGGGGCCTGCGCGGCACGGAAGATTTGGGCGCTGGCCTGAAGGCCATCTTCGTGCTCGAAAACGGCTTCAACCTGGGCAATGGTGAAGCGCTGCAAGGCGGCCGGATGTTCGGCCGGCAGGCGTTTGTCGGACTGTCCAGCAACGACTTCGGCACGCTGACGCTGGGTCGCCAGTACGACATGCTCGTCGATTTCGTTTCCCCGTTGACGATCGCCGCGCGCAGCACCGGCGGCATCGGCGCGCATTATCTCGATCTCGACAATCTCGACAATTCGCACCGCGCCAACAACGCGATCAAGTACACCAGCGCGAACTATGGCGGCCTCTCGTTCGGCGCGACGGTCAGTCCCGGCGGCATCGCCGGCGCGGCGGGCAAGAACCTGATCTGGTCGGCGGGGGCGAACTACGCGAACGGTCCGTTCGTGCTTGCGGCGGCCTATCTGAAGTCGAAGGATCCGACGTTCTCGGCGCTTCCCGGCATCGCGAAGCATCTTCCCGGCGCATCCGACACCGCATCGGCGACGGCGCTTCTGGCTGGCAAGAGCAACTACCGCGTGGCCGCGGGCGGCGCATCCTATACGTTCGGACCGGCCAGGATCGGCGCCGTGTACAGCGACGCCCTGCAGGAAAGCCGGATCCTTTCGATCGATTCAACGGTGCGCGCCAAGACCGCCGAGGTCAACTTCGACTATCAGCTGACGCCTTCGTTGAGCGCGGGTCTGGGTTACAGCTACACGGCGTTGCGTGTACAGGATGCGAAATCCAGGATCCACCAGGTTTCCGCGGGCACCAGCTACGCACTGTCCAAGCGTACCGACGTGTATCTCGTCGGGGCCGTGCAAAAAGCCAGCAACACGAACGCGATGCTGAACGGTCTCGCCATGTCCTCGACAAAAAATCAGGTCTCGACGCGCGTCGGCATTCGTCACAAGTTCTGACCTTGTAATTCAGCATGACTAACGATCCCTTCGCGGCACGGCATGCGAAGGGATCGTTCGGCATCCACGGCATGACATCTTGAAAGCGCTTTGCTAAGCGACTTTTCCTGCCGCGTCGACCTTTCCTGACGACGCAAACACGCGTGAAACGCACTGTCCGCGGCCCGTGTCTCGTAAATAATACGACATCGAAAACACCTGTTTTCAGGCATGCGTTTGCAAAAACAACTTTGTTATCTTCTCTCCAACTTCTCGCGAAGTCAGCCTGGCACACACACAAAAAACAGTGTCCGGCGCCTTTCAATCGAATGGAGATCGAGCAATGAAGAAATCACTCATCGCAGCGGCCACGCTGTGCGCATTCACCGGCGCCGCGTCGGCGCAAAGTTCCGTGACGCTGTACGGCGTGCTGGATCAGGGAATCGGCTGGACCAACAGCGCCGGCGGCGGCAAGCAGATCGGCATGACCGACGGCAATCTGCAAGGCAGCCGCTGGGGCCTGCGCGGTGCCGAGGATCTGGGCGCCGGACTGAAAGCCATCTTCGCGCTGGAAAGCGGCTTCAACGTGAGCGATGGCCGCCTCACGCACGGCGGCGCCCTGTTCGGCCGTCAGGCCTTCGTGGGATTGAGCAGCGCGACCGCCGGCACGGTGACGCTCGGGCGGCAATACGATTCGCTGGTCGATTACGTCGGCCCGTTCGCCATGGGTTCGCAGTGGGCGGGCGCGACCGGCGCCCACCCGCTCGATTTCGACAATCTGCACAACAGCCGCGCGTCGAACGGCACGTTGAAGTACACCAGCGTGAACCACGACGGCTTCACGTTCGGCGGCGCCGTCAGCCCGAACGGCGTGACCGGGCATCCGACACAGAACATCGGCTGGTCGGTGGGCGCCGGCCTCGCGAATGGCCCGCTGCAGTTCGGCATCGCCTATCTGCGTTCGAAAGACCCGAGTTATTCGGTGTTCAACCAGCAGCGTCAAACGATCGCCAATCCATTCGGGCTTGACGAAAGCACCCGCCACAGCACCCTGGCCGCTGGCGGCAGCTACACCTTCGGGCCGGCGGCCATCGGTCTGACCTACAGCAGGACGCAGGACGAACTGACGGTCGTGATGCCGAACAAGGCAACGAATTCCGCCATGCTGCGCGCGCAGAACGGCGAAATCAATCTGCGCTACCAGGTGACGCCAGCGCTGCTCGCGGGGGCGGGCTACGGCTACACGAAGATGTCGCTGAATGACAAGGGCACGCACATGCATCAGGTTTCGC
Organism: Janthinobacterium lividum; assembly: GCA_050955065.1. GTDB lineage: Bacteria > Pseudomonadota > Gammaproteobacteria > Burkholderiales > Burkholderiaceae > Robbsia. The sequence continues at coordinate 3,810 of JBPBQT010000007.1, forward strand.
TGGGTACGGTCTATTCGCTGTCCAAGCGCACGGCCCTCTACGCGAGCGGTTCGTTCCAGCGCGCCAACGCCGGCCAGAAAGCGGCGCTGCACAGCCTCGAAAAATCGGTGAACAATCGTCAGATCGCGGTTCGCGTGGGAGTGCGTCACCGCTTCTGACCCGCATTCCCGACATGCACCGACGGCAGGCGACGCACTCGCCTGCCGGCCGAAAAGGACGCCCGGGGCGTCCTTTTTTCCGTGTGCCGGCCGGCGCGGACCGGTCGGCGCGTTTTTACCGAGTGTTGCGCAAACACCCTGTCGCCGACCCAAGCTTATTTTTTGACCTCCCACACGCGTTGACATTGGCATAACATACAACTCATGTAGACCCCTTCCTGCTTTCTACTGCGGCTCGCCCCGGCGACGCACGATGGAACGATTCAAGGGGGCGCGGCACCTAATGCGAATCTTGGCAAGACAGACATGTCGAAGAGCGCGTCCGCCTTCTTCGACACGACGTTCCACGTTGGCGAGGGAAAAGCATGGATATCTACAGCAGTTTCGCAAGTCGCTTCGACAAATCCCGTGAAGAAGAATTTTCGCTGGAAGATTACCTGGAGCTGTGCAAACAGGACGCGTCCGTCTACGCAACCGCCAGCGAACGCATGCTGATGGCCATCGGCGAGCCGGAGAGCCTCGATACACGAGGCGACCCGCGGCTCTCGCGGATCTTCGCCAACAAGGTGATGAAGATCTATCCGGCGTTCCGGGAGTTCTACGGCACCGAGGAAGTCATCGAGCAGGTCGTTTCCTATTTCCGGCATTCCGCGCAAGGGCTCGAAGAGAAGAAACAGATTCTCTATCTGCTCGGCCCCGTGGGCGGCGGCAAGTCGTCGATCGCCGAACGCCTGAAGCAGTTGATGGAGCAGGTTCCGTTCTATTCGATCAAGGGCTCGCCCGTCAACGAATCCCCGCTCGGCCTGTTCGATCACGACGAGGACGGCCCGATTCTCGAGGAGCAGTTCGGTATTCCGAAACGCTATCTCAAGAACATCATGAGTCCCTGGGCGGTCAAACGCCTGCACGAATACAACGGCGACATCCGGCAATTCCGCGTCGTCAAACGCTACCCGTCGGTGTTGCGGCAACTGGCAATCGCCAAGACCGAGCCGGGCGACGAAAACAACCAGGACATCTCGTCGCTGGTCGGCAAGGTCGACATCCGCAAGCTCGAACAGTTCTCGCAGGACGACGCCGACGCGTACAGCTACTCGGGCGGCCTGTGCCTGGCGAATCAGGGCCTGCTCGAATTCGTCGAAATGTTCAAGGCGCCGATCAAGGTGCTGCACCCGTTGCTGACCGCCACCCAGGAGGGCAATTTCAAGGGCACCGAAGGCTTCGGCGCGATTCCGTTCGACGGCATCGTCCTCGCGCACTCGAACGAGTCGGAATGGAAGACCTTCCGCAACAACAAGAACAACGAGGCGATGCTGGACCGCATCTACATCGTCAAGGTTCCATACTGCCTGCGCGTCAACGAGGAAATCCGGATCTATGAAAAGCTGATCCGCAATTCGTCGCTCGCCGAGGCGGTCTGCGCGCCGAACACGCTGAAGATGATGGCGCAGTTCTCGATTCTCACCCGGCTGCACGAGCCGGAGAACTCGAGCATCTTCTCGAAAATGCAGGTCTACGACGGGGAGAACCTGAAGGACACCGATCCGAAAGCCAAGTCGCACCAGGAATATCGGGATTTCGGCGGCGTCGACGAGGGCATGAACGGCGTGTCCACCCGCTTCGCTTTCAAGATCCTGTCGCGCGTCTTCAATTTCGATTCGTCGGAGGTGGCCGCCAATCCGGTGCACCTGATGTACATCCTCGAACAGCAGATCGAGCGGGAGCAGTTTCCGGGGGAACAGGAACAGAAGTACCTGTCGTTCATCAAGGACCAGCTGGCCGCGCGCTACGTGGAGTTCATCGGCAAGGAGATCCAGACCGCCTATCTCGAATCGTATTCCGAATACGGCCAGAACATCTTCGACCGCTACGTCACCTACGCGGATTTCTGGATCCAGGACCAGGAATTCCGGGATCACGACACCGGCGAGAGCTTCGATCGCGCGTCGCTGAACGCGGAGCTCGAGAAAATCGAGAAACCGGCGGGCATCAGCAACCCGAAGGACTTCCGCAACGAAATCGTCAACTTCGTGTTGCGCGCGCGCGCGGGCAACGCCGGCAACAATCCGCACTGGACCAGCTACGAGAAATTGCGGCGGGTCATCGAGAAGAAGATGTTCTCGAACACCGAGGAACTGTTGCCGGTGGTTTCCTTCAACGCGAAGGGCTCGACGGAGGAGCAGCGCAAGCACGACGAGTTCGTCAACCGGATGGTGACCAAGGGCTATACGCCCAAGCAGGTCCGGCTGCTGTGCGAGTGGTATCTGCGCGTGCGCAAGGCTTCCTAGCCTCAGCCGGCGACGCCGCGGTGCCGGGGCGCCGGACACGGCGCCCCGCTAGCGCACCCATGTTTCTTTGCAGGAGACGGTATCTTGCTGCACCAGATCATCGACCGTAGACTTTCCGGCAAGAACAAGAGTATTGCCAATCGGGAGCGCTTCCTGCGGCGTTACCGCAGCCACATCCGGGGCGCCGTCACCGAGGCCATCAAGGGTCGCGGCATCCAGGATATCGAAAAATCGGAGAAGATCACGATTCCGCGCAAGGACGTCTCGGAACCCGTGTTCGGTCACGGCCCGGGCGGCACGCGCGAAGTGGTCCACCCCGGCAACCAGGATTACACCCGGGGGGACCGCATCGCGCGGCCCAATGGCGGCGGCGGTGGCGGCGGCACGGGAGCCGGCGCCGCGAGCGGCGGCGGCGAGGGTCAGGACGAATTCGCGTTCGAACTGAGCCGCGAGGAGTTCATGCAGTATTTCTTCGAGGATCTCGAACTGCCACGTCTGCTGGCCAACCAGTTCCTCACCGTGCCGAACTGGAAAACCGTGCGCACCGGCTACTCCGCCGAGGGCACGCCGAACAACATCCACATCGTCCGCTCGCTGCGCAGCGCGCTCGGGCGGCGCATCGCGCTGGGCTCGCCCCTCACCGCGGAATTGCACAGACTGCGCGAGCAACTCGAAGCGCTGGAGCGCGCGCCCATCGACACGCCGTCGCGCCGCGACGAGATCCGGCAGTTGCAGGCCGACATCGTCGCGCTCGAAGCGCGCGTGAAGCGCATTCCGTTCATCGACCCGTTCGACCTGCGCTACGTGAACCGCACGCGTCAGGCGGAACCGTCGAGCCAGGCGGTGATGTTCTGCGTGATGGACGTGTCGGGATCGATGGACGAGCATCGCAAGGACCTGTCCAAGCGCTTCTTCATCCTGCTGTACCTGTTTCTGCGCCGCAATTACGAGCGCATCGAGATGGTCTTCATCCGGCACCACACCCGTGCCGACGAAGTCGACGAGGACACGTTCTTCCATTCGCGCGAAAGCGGCGGCACCGTGGTCTCGAGCGCGCTGGAGCTGATGGCGAAGGTCATCGAGGAACGCTACCCGCCGAACGAATGGAACATCTACGGCGCCCAGGCGTCCGATGGCGACAACTGGAACGACGACTCCCCGAAATGCCGCGGCCTGCTGAGCTCGGCGATCCTGCCCGCCTGCCGTTACTTCGCCTATATCCAGGTCGCGCCCGAGGAACAGAACCTGTGGCAGGAATATCACCAGATGGCCGCTGATCATCCGCAGTTCGCGATGAAGAAAGTGCAGGCGGCTTCGGACATCTATCCCGTTTTTCGCGAGCTTTTCGAGAAACCCACCACGCGCTGAGCAAGCCATGCATCCACCTGAAGCGACCCTGGAGCGCCCGCAGACCCGCGCCCCGTTGCCCAGCCCGTCGGACTGGACCTTCGAACTGATCGAGCAGTACAACGAGGAGATCGCGGCCGTCGCCGCCCAGTACCGGCTGGACACCTATCCGATCCAGCTCGAGATCATCAGCTCCGAGCAGATGATGGATGCGTACGCGTCGATCGGCATGCCGGTGAACTACCGGCACTGGTCGTTCGGCAAGCATTTTCTCTCGACCGAAAAGGACTACCGGCGCGGCCAGATGGGGCTGGCCTACGAGATCGTCATCAACTCGAACCCCTGCATCGCGTATCTGATGGAGGAAAACACGCTGACGATGCAGGCGCTGGTGGTCGCGCACGCCGCCTATGGCCACAATTCGTTCTTCAAGGGCAATTACCTGTTTCAGCTGTGGACCGACGCGCAGGCGATCATCGACTACCTGGTCTACGCGAAGAACTACATCACCGAATGCGAGGAACGGCACGGGCTGGACCGCGTCGAGGAACTGCTCGATTCCTGCCATGCGTTGATGAATTACGGCGTCGACCGCTACAAGCGTCCGCAGAAACTCTCGCTCGAGAAGGAACGGCTGCGCCAGCGCGAGCGGGAAACGTATTTGCAGTCGCAGGTCAACGAACTGTGGCGCACGCTGCCCTCGCGCAAGGCGGAAGCCGCCGGCCAGACCGAGGCGCGGTTTCCGTCCGAACCGCAGGAAAACCTGTTGTATTTCGCCGAGAAGAACGCCCCCCTGCTCGAACCGTGGGAGCGCGAGGTGATCCGCATCGTGCGCAAGGTCGCGCAGTATTTCTATCCGCAGCGCCAGACGCAGGTGATGAACGAAGGCTGGGCGACGTTCTGGCATTACACGCTGCTCAACACGCTGTACGACCAGGGCAAGCTGTCGGACGGCTTCATGATGGAGTTCCTGCACTCGCACAGCAACGTGGTGTTCCAGCCACCGGTGGGCAAGTCGTACTACAGCGGCATCAACCCGTACGCGCTGGGCTTCACGATGATGTGCGACATCCGCCGCATCTGCGAACATCCGACCGACGAGGACCGCTACTGGTTCCCGGATCTCGCCGGCAGCGACTGGCTCGAATCGCTGCACTATGCGATGCGCAATTTCAAGGACGAGAGCTTCATCGCGCAGTACCTGTCGCCGAAGGTCATGCGCGACATGCGCTTCTTCGCGGTGCTCGACGCCGAGCACGACGATGCGCTGGAAATCTCGGGGATTCACGACGAAAGCGGGTACCGGTATGTCCGGCAGGCGCTGTCGAAGCAATACGACCTGCACCATCGGGAACCGAACATCCAGGTGTGGTCGGTCGACCGGCGCGGCGACCGCAGCCTGACGCTGCGGCATGTCCGCGCCGACAATCGGCCGCTCGACGGTTCGACGAACGAAATGCTGCGGCACATCACGCGGCTATGGGGGTTCGATGTGAAGCTGGAGAGCGTGGACGGCGACGGACAGATCATCGAACGCTATCAATGCGCCGGCCTGCGCGACGAGCGTCCCTGAATGGATAGTTGATTAGAAAAACGTGGGCGGCCTCGCTCAGGCCGCGAGGTTCCGCGCGGCGAAATCCCAATTGGCGACGTTCCAGAACGCCTCGACGAACTTCGGACGCGCGTTGCGATAGTCGATGTAGTACGCATGCTCCCAGACGTCGATCGTCAGCAGCGGCTTCGCGTCCGAGGTCAGCGGCGTCGCGGCGTTGCTCGTCGACACGATATCCAGCGAGCCGTCGGGCTTTTTCACGAGCCAGGCCCAGCCCGCGCCGAACGTTCCCACCGCCGCCGCCGCAAACGCTTCCTTGAACCGGGCGAAGCTGCCCCACTTCGCGGCGATCGCCTCGGCCAGCGCACCGGTCGGCTCGCCGCCGCCGTTCGGCGACATCGCGTGCCAGAAGAACGTGTGATTCCAGACCTGCGCCGCATTGTTGAAGATGCCGCCGGACGATTTGCGCACGATTTCCTCGAGCGGCATGTTCTCGAACTCGGTTCCCGGAATCAACTTGTTCAGATTCGTCACATAGGTCTGATGATGCTTGCCGTAGTGGAATTCGATCGTCTCCTTCGAGATATGCGGCTGCAATGCCTCTTCGGCGTACGGGAGCGGCGGCAATTGATGGGTGGTCGTGACGAATATCCTTCGATGAGAGTGGGGGGAACTGCGCGTTTCGACGACGCTCGACGGCGCCTTCGCGCAGGCGAAGAAAGACCGCGTGGATTGTAGGGCAATTGCGCACCGGTGGTAAACCGGTCCGCTCCGCCGGGCTGCACGCTCCCCACCCATCACAGGCTATCGTCGAAACGCGGTTGAATATCGCCCAGCGTGACGTCCGCGGCGCCTTCGGCCAGATGGACGCTGAGCGTCTGACCGGGCTTGAGCGCGGCGGGCGAGCGCAGGGGCGTGCCGCTGTGCGGATCGATCAGCGCCGCGTAGCCGCGCGCAAGGGTTTGCCGCGGCCCGAGCAATTCGATCCGCTGCCCCAGCGAACCGAGCCGCGCGTGGCGCCGCTCCTGCTCGCGCGACACGCCGTCCGCCAGCCGCGCGGCCAGGCGCTCGACATGCCTGCGCTGTCCGGCGACATCGGGTTCGCACCGTTGCCAGCGCAGACGCGCGAGCGCGAGCGCCGCGGTGGCGGCCCGCACCGGGCGCGCCGCCGCCGCGCTCAGACGCGTGCCCAGTTGCCGTACATGCGCGCGCTGCCGGTCCAGTCGTTCGACCGGGCTGACCAGCCGGCGGCTGACATAGTCGAGGCGCTGCTGCCTGCGTTCCATCTCGCGGCCGAAGGCCCGCGCCAGTTGCGCATGCCGGTGGTCCAGATCCCGCAACAGCACCAGCCGCTGCGGGCTGACCAGTTCGGCGGCGCCCGTGGGGGTGGGCGCGCGCAGGTCGGCGGCGAAATCGGCGATGGTGAAGTCGGTCTCGTGGCCGACGCCCGCGACGATCGGAATCGCGCTCGCGGCAATCGCCCGCGCCAGCCCCTCGCCATTGAACGCCCACAGATCCTCGATCGACCCGCCGCCGCGACACAGGATCAGCACGTCGACCTCGGCGCGCCGGTTCGCCGTCTCGATCATGCCGGCGATCCGGTCGCCCGCGCCCGCGCCCTGCACCGGCGCGGGATAGACGATCACGCCCAGATGCGGCGCGCGGCGTTGCAGCGTCGTCAGCACGTCGCGCAACGCCGCGGCCTGCAACGACGTGACGATGCCGACCCGGCGCGGGTGCGGCGGCAAGCGGCGCTTGCGCGCGGCGTCGAACAGGCCTTCGGCTTCCAGCTTCTGCCTGAGCTTCAGAAACAGTTCGTACAGCTGCCCCTGACCGGTGCGGCGCACGGCTTCGACGCTCAATTGCAGTTCGCCCCGCGGTTCGTACATGCTGACCAGCGCCCGCACCTCGATGCGGTCGCCCTCGCGCGGGATGAAATCGGCATGCTGCGCGCGGTTGCGGAACATCACGCAGCGCATCTGCGCCTGGGCATCCTTGATCGTGAAATACCAGTGGCCGCTCGCCGCGCGCGTGAAATTCGACACTTCGCCCGAGACCCAGGCCAGCGGAAAATTGCGCTCGAGCAGCTTGCCGATCGCGCGGTTCAACGCCGAGACCGGGATGACCGCCTCGCCGGCGAAAGACCGGTCGTCTGAAAAAGGATCCATGGTGTTCCGGTGAAGAAAGACAGGGCAAGAGCCATAAGAGGCCGTGCAGCGCGGGACGCGCCGCCGAAACGGCGAGCCCACGCCGCCATTCGGGCTCGGCTCGGTTCCCAGCTTAACGGCTGCGCGACACGGTTGCCAGCACGATCCGCGGGACGGCCGGCGTCTGCCGATCCGCGCCAGGTTCGACCGGGTTCACGCGACCGCCGTATCCTGCCTACTTTTTAAGCAGAGGAAAATTATCCTGTCCCGGCCACGAGTTAGCGACACGATCCCCATATTGTCCACAAGCTGGGGCACCATGGCGGTGGATGACGCGGCGCATTTCCGGGAGGGGACGGCCGCCTGCCATGCGCCGTCGGACGCGATGCCTTGCGATCGATCGCCACCCGGGCTAGAGTGCGGGCTCGATCTTCGTGCGCGTCCTCGCCCCATGCCCTCTGCCCCGGTCCCCGTTTCCGTTTCCGTTTCCGCAGCCCACGCCCTTTCGGGCCGCGCACGGTCCCATGCCGGTACGCAGTCCGTTTACCGCGTCCGCGCCGGTCGCCATGGGCAGGTTCACGGTCATGCACCGGAAGACCGGCGCTCTGCGTCCGGGGCGCGGAGCGCCCGTTGCGCAACCGGGCGGACCGGCTGATGCGGGCCCGTCTCGAGAGCTGGATCGGCCGCGAATGGCAACGACGCGGCGTGCTGGCCTGGCTGCTGCTGCCGCTGTCGGCCGTCTTCGGCGCGATCGCCGGCGCGCGCCGTCTCGGGTTTCGCGTCGGTTGGCTGAAAAGCGTGTCGGCGGGTGTACCGGTCATCGTGGTGGGCAATGTGACCGTGGGCGGCACCGGCAAGACGCCGACCGTGATCGCGCTGGTCGAGGCGCTGCGGAACGTCGGCCTGACCCCCGGGGTCGTGTCGCGCGGCTATGGCGGCACCGCGGGCGCGGGTCTGCCGCTGGCGGTCGATGCCCGCACCGATCCTCGCGAAGCGGGGGACGAGCCGGCACTGATCGCGCGGCGTACCGGCGCGCCGGTCTACGTCTGCCGCGACCGCGTCGCCGCCGCGGCCGCGCTGCGGCGCGACCACCCGCGCGTCGATGTATTGATCAGCGACGACGGCCTGCAGCATTACCGGCTCGCGCGCGACGTCGAGATCGTCGTGTTCGATCAAAGGCTGGGCGGCAACGGCTTCCTGCTGCCGGCGGGGCCGCTGCGCGAGCCGTTGCGGCGGCGCCGCGACGCGACCCTGATCAACGATCCGTCCGGCGCCCGCCTGCCGCCCTGGCCCGAGACGTCGCGCCTGCGGCTCGAGCCACAGGCCGCGTGGCGGGTGGAGGCGCCCGCCGAACGGCGCGCGCTGGCGAGCTTCGCGAAACAAGACGTGCTGGCGGCCGCCGGCATCGGTTCGCCGGAGCGCTTCTTCGCGATGCTGCGGGCACAGGGCATCCGCCCGCAGACACGCGCGTTCCCCGATCATCACCATTTCGAGCACAACCCTTTCGCGGCGGAACCGGCGGATGCGATCCTGGTGACCGAAAAGGATGCGGTAAAATGCAGCGGTTGGCACGATGGCCGCCTTTGGGCCGTCCCCGTCCGGGGGGTGCTCGACCCCCGTCTGATAGCACTTGTTGTGGAGAAGGTCCGTGGACGCTCGCCTGCTTGAAATCCTGGTATGCCCTTTGTGCAAGGGTCCCCTGAAATATGATCGCGCCGCGCAGGAACTGGTGTGCGCGGTCGACAAACTCGCCTATCCGATCCAGGACGGCATCCCGGTGATGCTCGCCGACGAAGCCCGCACGACCGTCGCCGGCCGCCGCGTCGATCCGGAGGGCGGCGGCGCCTCGGTGACGACGCCCAGCGCGCCGCTGTGACAGGCTCCGCGGTGGGGATGGGCACCACGCCGCCCTTTGTCGCCGTGGTGCCGGCGCGGCTCGGGTCGACCCGTCTGCCGAACAAGCCGCTCGTCGATATCGGCGGCCGGCCGATGGTGGTGCACGTCGCCGAGCGGGCACGGCGCTCGGGCGCGGTCCAGGTGATCGTCGCGACCGACTCGCAGCAGGTCCTCGACGCGGTCGCGGCGCACGGTTTCACCGTCCTGCTGACACGGGCGGACCATCCGTCGGGAACCGACCGGCTCGCGGAAGTCGCCTCCCGGCTCGGCTGGCCCGACGACACGATCGTCGTCAATGTCCAGGGCGACGAGCCCTTGATCGATCCCGACCTGATCGGCGACGTCGCGCGTCACCTCGCCGAGCATCCCGACTGCGCGATCGCCACCGCCGCGCACGCGGTGGACACGCGCGCCGAGATCTTCGATCCGAACGCGGTCAAGGTCGTGATCGACGCGCGCGGCGTCGCGCTCTACTTTTCCCGCGCGCCGATTCCCTGGTTCCGGGACGCCTATGCGGCCGGCGCCGTCACCGCCGTCCCTGCCGCCACGCCCGCGCCACCCGTCGGGCGCGACCCTGCCGCCACGAACACGACAGCCGCGACAGCCGCGGCAGCCGCAATGGCACCGGGCGCCGCTTCCGGGCCCGCGTCCGATGGTCGCATCGGCCCCTCCGACGACGTGCCCGGCCCGGTCTACCGTCATATCGGGATTTACGCGTACCGGGCCGGCTTCCTGCGCCGCTATCCCACCCTCGCGGTCTCGCCGCTGGAGCGTGCGGAGTCGCTGGAACAGCTCCGCGCCATCTGGCACGGCGAACGCATCGCCGTGAAAATCACCGAATCCGCCCCGCC
>JBPBQT010000008.1:0-13769 GCA_050955065.1 Janthinobacterium lividum
CTGCCGGACGTCCAGGTCCGTGTTGTCGGCCAGCGCGCGGGCCGCGGCCTGCGCGTACGCGCCGCCGGAACCGATCGCGCAGATGCCGCCTTCGGGATCGAGCACGTCGCCGTTGCCGGTGATCACTAGCGTCGTCTCGGCATCCGCGGCGATCAGCATGGCCTCCAGGCGGCGCAGCATCCGGTCGGTGCGCCAGTCCTTCGCGAGTTCGACCGCGGCGCGGGTCAGGTTGCCCTGGTGTTTTTCGAGCTTGGCTTCGAAACGGTCGAGCAGCGAGAACGCATCGGCGGTGCCGCCGGCGAAACCGACCAGCACCTTGTCATGATAGATCCGGCGCACCTTGCGCGCGGTGCCTTTCATGACGATGTTTCCCAGCGTGACCTGGCCATCGCCGCCGAGCGACACCTGATTGCCGCGTCGGACGGAAACGATGGTCGTGCCGTGATATTGCTCCATACAATTCCTCAGAGTTCAGTGCGGACGCGGTTTTCGCCGTCGGGCGATACAGCGCGACGGTCCGCGCCCCGGGTGACGCCGCCAGCGGGCCGCCGGCGGCCGACGGCCGGCAAGGCGGCGTGACGACGGAAACAGCGTCGATGGCGGCGCGCATTCCATCTTATATAGGTGCGTCGCGACGAAAAACAAGGCACGTCGCGGCGAAGCTGGACGAGAAGGGGGGGTAAAGCGGCATGTGACGCGGAATGACGGGCCGGACGGGGGTGAGACGAGGCAAGGCGGAAAGCCGGATCGGCAACGGCACCAGGGGCTGCAAGGGGAACGCTGGACGGGGAACGCTGGACGGGGTCGGGCGGGAAAGGACGAACGGATGGACGGGGGGGGAGTGCGGGGAGCGTCGCAGCAGGGGAACTTGAAGAAGGACGCGCCGGGCGATGAACGCCGGCTCTTCGCCGCGCCGGTCGCCGGTCACGCCGGTTGCACCCGTGCCGCCTGCTCGGGCCCGGGCGCGGCGAATCACGCGCGGGAAGCGCTCGCGCAGCGCTTGTCCGACGGGCGCCGTGCGCGCCGCCGAACGCAATCGACGATCAGTCGCCGAACAGCTTCTGACGCAGCTCGCGGCGCTGTTGCGCTTCGAGTGACAGGGTCGCGGTCGGACGCGCGATCAGACGCGGCACGCCGATCGGTTCACCCGTCTCCTCGCACCAGCCATAGTCGCCCGACTCGATGCGCGCCAGCGATTGCTGCACCTTCTTCAGCAGCTTGCGCTCGCGGTCGCGCGTGCGCAGTTCCAGCGCATGCTCTTCCTCGATCGTCGCGCGATCCGCCGGATCCGGCACGATGACCGTCTCGCGAAGATTCTCGGTGGTCTGTCCCGCGTTCCGCAGAATTTCCGTCTGCAGCTGTTCAAGCCGAGTACGAAAGAACGCGAGTTGAGCCTCGTTCATGTAACCCTTGTCGTCCATCGCAAGGATTTCGTCTTCAGTCAAGATTCGTGTCGTCGTCATCTGGCGTACTGTCTTAATGGCGGGGAGGGCCCCCGACTTTGTCGTTACATCCTGCGCGTCGGCGGTCATTCTCAATTCTGGTGGCGAGCTATTGTAACTGAATCGCAAGCATGCGCTGATTTATTCATCGACGCGGTCTATCCCGAATTTGCGCCGGATTGGCACAGGCGCCGAAGCGGGGAAAAAACCGGTCGACATTCCGGTTTATCGCCGGCCTGCCGCCGATTTATTTGCCGCGTATCGCCGTTCTCCCCCGGACCGATGGGCGCCGGACGTTGCCCGCACGCGGTCCGTCCGACCTCAGGCGAGGCAGCGTTCCAACCCGTCGGTGATCAGATCCTGCGGCAGGTCGATGCCGATGAACACCATCTTCGTGTTCTTCTTCTCCGACGGCAGCCAGCGCGTGGACAGGTCGGTGCCCATCATCTGGTGCACGCCCTGGAACACGACGCGGCGGTCGACGCCCTTCATCCACAATACGCCCTTGTAGCGCAACAGCGCCTCGCCGTAGATCTGCAGCACGCCGCCGAGGAAGTCTTCCAACTTGCGCGGGTCGAACGCGCGATCGCTACGGAACACGAAGGACTTGATCGCGTCGTCGTGGTGCGCATGATGGTGGTGCGCATGGCCCTCGTGGTCGCACTTGCCGTGGTCGTGGTCGCAATGGTCGTGGTCGTGGCCTTCATGAGCGTGGCCTTCATGACCGTGCGCGTGAGCGTGGCCGTGATCGTCTTCCTTCAGGAAGTCCGGATCGATTTCCAGCTTGTCGTTCAGATTGAAGCCGCGGATGTCGAAGATCTGCTTGATGTCGGCTTCGCCGAAATTCACGGTGGCGATCGGCGCGCGCGGGTTCATGCGCAGCAGACGGTACCGCAGCGCGTCGACCGCGGCGGCGTCGACCAGGTCGGACTTGGTGATGAACAGCCGGTCGGCGAATCCCACCTGGCGCTGCACGACTTCCTGGGTGTCGAGCTGCTGGTTCGCGTGCTTCGCGTCCACCAGCGTGATCACCGCGTCGAGCAGGTACTGTTCGGCGACCTTGTCGTCCATGAAGAACGTCTGCGCGACCGGGCCCGGGTTCGCCAGGCCCGTCGTCTCGATGACGACGCGGTCGAAACTGATCGCCTTGCTCTTGCGCCGCTCGGCGAGATCGTTCAGCGCATTCACCAGGTCGCCCCGGATCGTGCAGCAGATGCAGCCGTTGCTCATCTGGACGATCTGCTCGCCCTCATCCTGGACGAGGATGTCGTTGTCGATGTTTTCTTCGCCGAACTCGTTTTCGATGACGGCGATCTTCATGCCGTGCGCATCGCCCAGGATGCGCTTGAGCAATGTCGTCTTGCCGCTGCCCAGGAAACCGGTAAGGATCGTGACGGGGATCTGGCTCATGATGTGCTCGTCGCCTCTATAGGATAAGGAATGCCCGGCCCGGGGCACGCGCCTCGCGGCGCGGCGACAGACCGGTGAAAATAGGGGAAAACCGTTAATTGAAGCACAAAACAGCGCGGCGGGTGCGATGTTCGCCATTTGCCGCGCGGTGCCGAAACGTCGCCTGCTGGCTGCATGGCGCTCCGGCGCCCGTGCGAAAGAACGCGCGGGCCCGCGTCCGGGCGCTGTCGGACCGCACGCGCACCCTACTTCTTTTTCGCGCGCGGGTGCGCCGCGTCATAGATCTTCGACAGGTACTGGAAGTCGAGCGACGTATACACCTGCGTCGCCGCGACGCTCGCGTGGCCGAGCATTTCCTGCACCGCCCGCAGGTCGCCGCTGGATTGCAGCACGTGCGTGGCGAACGAATGCCGCAGCACGTGCGGATGCACGTTCGCCGGAATGCCCGCCTCGCGCGCCAGGCGCTTGACCGTCAGGCGCACCACCGAGGGCGACATCCGCGCGCCGCGCACCGACAGGAACAGCGGCTGCGGGTCCGTCCGCACCCAGCCTCCGCGCACCGCCAGCCAGGCGCGCAACGCCGCCACGGCCTTGCTGCCGATCGGCACCGCGCGGCGCTTGCCGCCCTTGCCGGTCACCGTGACGTCGGCGCTGTCGAGATCGATCCAGCCCTCCGAGCGGTATCCGGCGGCATCGGTGTACCGCGCGTCCAGGCCCACCAGTTCGGCCAGCCGCAGGCCGGACGAGTAGAACAGCTCCAGTATCGCCCGGTCGCGCAGCGCGGTGTCGTCCTGACCGGTGGCGGCCTCCATCAACGCGTTCGCGTCGTCGGCGGACAGCGCCTTGGGCAGGGTTTTCGCGCGTTTGGGCGCACGCACCGCATCGACCGGGTTGGCGTCGAGCCCGCCTTCGAGCGCGAACCAGCGGAAGAAACCGCGCCAGACGGACAGCAGGTGGGCGATCGACCGGCCTCCCAGGCCCTGGCTGTGCGTCCGCGATACCGCCCCCCGGATGTCCACGACCGTCAGGCTCGCCAGCGGCCGGGCGCCGGCGAGGGCCGCGAGTTCGTCGAGCGCATGCCGGTAGCCGCGCAGCGTGTGCGGCGAATAGCGGCGTTCGTTCTCCAGCATCGTCAGATAGGCATCGATGCGGGCGACGTCGGGCGAGGCGGCGGTATTCGCGGTCGTGCCGCCCGGCGCACCGGTTGCCGTATCGACCGCCATGTCTGCCTTCTCGCCGGTCGCCCGGTCCCTCGCGGCACCGGCCGCGTGCGTCTTCACCGGGCCGGCCGACGTCATGGCGTCAGCATCCGGCTCAATGCCGCGCTGGCGAGCGTGCCGATCCGGGTCAGGAAATCGGTCCCGAGGCCGGCGTGAAAACGCTGCGGGTCGGGCGAGCCCAGCACCAGCAGGCCGAATGTGCGCTGGACAGGGTCCGCATGCGGCGCGCGTAGCGGCACCAGCGCAATCGATGCTGTCTCCGTCCCGCAGGCGGTTTCCGCCAGCCATGCCGCCGCCGTCGCGAAACCGGTGTTCGCGCCGCAATGCGGCGCGCCCAGGCTGTCGGCGAAATACGCGATCTCGGGCCCGGCGACACGCGCCGCCGGGTGTTCGGCATACGTCTCGGCGACGTGCCACAGCCGCACCGCCGCCTGCGGCACGTCGAAAACGTCGCGCAGCCCGCCGCAGACCGCGTCGGGCAGTGCCGCCACGTGGCGGACGGCGAGCAGCTCGGCCGTCCAGCGGTCGAACTTCACCGCATGGCTGTCGTTCTCGTGTCCATAGCGCACCAGTTCGCCCAGCCGTCTTTCGAGCTGGGCGGTTTTTTCGCGAAACATCGCGATCTGCCGCTCCGGCAGCGAGACCGCCCGACCGCCATGCGGGTTGCCGAGCCGGATGTGGCCGAGCACCTCCGCGTGGCGCTCGAAGAAAGCGGGATGGGCAAGCAGGAAATCGGCGACGTCGCTTTCGTTCATGGAATGTGTTTCAAGTGGTGCGACACGGTGTTGCGGTCCGGCGTCAAAGCGCGATCTCGCCGCGAAACACGGTGGTCGCGGGTCCGGTCATCATTACGGGCGCGGTCACATTGCGCGCACCCTCCCAGCCGATCGTCAGCACGCCGCCGTGCGTGTGCACGGCCACCGGCGAGTCCAGCAGGCCGCGCCGGATGCCGGCCACCGCCGCCGCGCAGGCGCCGGTGCCGCAGGCCAGCGTCTCGCCCACGCCGCGTTCATACACCCGCAGACGCACCGTGTGCCGGTCGACGACCTCCATGAAGCCGGCGTTCACCCGCGCCGGAAAGCGCGGATGCGATTCGATCACGGGACCGTCGGCGGCGACCGGGAACGCGGCGACGTCGTCCACCACCTGCACCGCATGGGGATTGCCCATCGACACGACCGACACCAGCACGTCCCGGCCGTTGACGGCCAGCGGCCAGAGCCGGTCGTCGCCCATCGCCATGCCGGCCGCGCCTGGACCGGCCGTGCCTGGACCGGCCGTGCCTGGACCGGCCGTGCCTGGACCGGCCGTGCCTGGACCGGCCGTGCCTGGACCGGCCGTGCCTGGACCGGCCGTATCGAAGGGGACCTCGGCCGGGCGTAGTTCCGGCGCGCCCATGTCGACGGTGACTTCGCCGTTGTCCTGCAGGGTCAGGGTGATCAGGCCTTTTTGTACCTGCACGCGGATCCGACGCTTCTGCGTCAGACCCTGATCGACCACGTAGCGCGCGAAGCAACGCGCGCCGTTGCCGCAATGCTCGACCTCGCCACCGTCCTGATTGAAGATCCGGTAGCGGAAGTCGGCGCTCGCGTCGTCCGCGGGCTCGACCAGCAACACCTGGTCCGCACCCACGCCGAAATGACGGTCGGCGAGGCGGCGGATCTGCTCGGCGCTCAGCGCGATGGGCGTGCGGGTGGCGTCCAGCACGACAAAGTCGTTACCGGCACCCTGCATTTTGGTGAAGTGCATGTTCGAGACGGAAGGGGGCGGCGAAAACGCCATCGCAGTCATGGGCCGAAAGGAGACTTCGCCGCGGCGACAGGCCGCGGCGCATCCGCGATTGTACCTTTTCCATGCCGAATGATCGGCCAGGGGGAGAGCGATTCCCGGACGCGATGCCCGATGTCACGCCCGGCCATTCGTCAGCATGACGAAAAATGGGCGAGGACCGCCGGCGCCCGGGTGACGGATGCGCGTTTCCCTTTGCCGGGCGGCAGGGATCTGGCGGATGGCCTCGATTTGTTCGATACCGACGACAGCCGGAAGCGGCCGGCGCATCCGCGGCACGGGTCGGCGTCGTGTTTGCCGGCAGGGACATGTCCCGTGGTGAGCCGGCGCGGCGACGCCGTTTGACGCGATTTCCCGTATGATCGAACGATGAAACTAAAATCCCCCTGCATCGGCGTCTGCAAATTCGAACCCGTCACCGGCCTGTGCAAGGCCTGCTACCGCACGCGCGTGGAAAAGCGCGACTGGAAGCGGTTGCCGGAAACTGCCCAGAGCGCCATCGTCGCATTGCGACCGCAGCGCGAGAGCGAGCTGGCCGCATTGCGCGGTGCGTCCGGCAAGCCGCGCAAGCAGACGCGGCAGGCGAGCGCCGAAGCGTCGATCGACACGCCGCTCGTGCAGGCGGAACAGCCGACGTCCGGGGAAGACGGCGCCATCGGGGAAAAGTGGCAGATCGGCAAGGACGCGTGGAGCAGCGAGGCGACGCGCGCGAAACAGGACGACGGGCGGCAAGGCGCGAAGCAGGACGCCAAGCAGGCGAAAAAAGACCGGAAGCGGGAAGAAAAGCAGGCGAAAAAAGATCGGAAGCACGAAGAAAAGCAGGCGAAGAAGCAGGCCAAGAAGCTGGCGAAGCAGCAAGAGGCGGATCGGCGGGAGCCGTATGCCGGCCTGAACGATGCCGGGGAAGACCCGCGCCGTGACGACCTGGGCGAAAAGCGCGGGAAACCCGTGAAACCGGAGAAATCCGCGCTGTCCGGGGAGGCACGGGCGTTCGGGAAATTCAAGAAACTCGGGAAGTCCGGCAAATCCAAAAAGGATCGAAAGGCCGAAAAGGGTCGGAAATCCGGGAAACGCGACTGACGCGAAGCCGGTCCGCGATCACGGGCCGGCCCGCACGGCGCCGAGCAAGCCGACCGGCGCTGCACTCTTATCTCAATAAAATCCCGCTTCCCCCGCCGGCCGCGTCTTGAACCGCTTGTGCACCCAGTAGTATTGCTCCGGGATCTTGCGCACCTGTTCTTCCAGAAATTCGTTCATCCGCCGCGCATCCGCCACTTCGTCGCCAGTCGGATAGTTTTCCCACGGCTTGAAGACCTTTAGCCGATAGCCGCGGTAGTCCGGCAGCACCTCGCCGATGAATGGCAGCACCTGCGCGCGGCCGGCTTTCGCCAGGCGCGAAACCGTCGTCAGCGTGCAGGCGTCCACACCGAAGAAGGGCACGAACGTCGAGTTGCGCAGGCCGTAGTCCATGTCCGATCCGAGCATCACCGGCTTGTTCTGGCGCAGCATCCGCAACACCACCCGCGCGCTGTCCGCGCGCGACACCATCTCCGCGTCGAAACGGCCACGCGCCTCGATGGCGATCTGGTTGATCTTCGGATTCGATAGCGGCTGGTACAGTGCGCCGCAGGGTCGGCCGATGCAGTAATTGATGAAGATCGACCCGGCCTCGATGCCCACGAAATGAAAGCCGAGCAGGATCGTCGGCGGCATGTCCGGGTCCCGCAGATCGACGGCGCTGTCGACCTCGATCAGCCGTTCGAGTTTCTTTGCCGAGCCGAACCACTGCACGCTGCGTTCGACGTAGCTGCGGATCGCGTGCTGGAAATGCAGGGCGGCGATGCGCTCGCGCTTCGCTTTCGACCATTCGGGAAAACACAGCCGCAGGTTCGTATGGACGATGCCGCGCCGCCGGCTCGGAATCCGGTACAGCAGTGCGCCCAGCGCCGCGCCGAAACGCGCAACCAGCCCGTAGGGCAGCACGGCGAGCAGGCGCAGGAAACCGATCGCCAGCGCGATCCCGAATCGTTTCAACATGTTCCGCCGAGAAAGGGAGTGCCGCGTCGCGAGCGGATGTCGCAGAGACGACACCATCTCCGCCGTGACAAGCAGAAAAAAACCAAGTCGCTATAATAAGCGCTTCGCCGAGTTAACGGACAACTTGCGGGGCGAATACCGGGCGGCGTGCCGTCGGGTGAAAAAAACCGCTAAAGCGTCGCCGCTTCGAAGTGCCGGAAAGCGCTGGGGTCGGCTACGTGACGTGCTCTGTTTTGTTCATCTCGTAACCTCAGTGGCTGGAAGGAGCTTCGAAGTGTCGAACAATTACCTGTTTACATCTGAATCCGTTTCCGAAGGGCATCCGGACAAGGTCGCCGACCAGATCTCGGATGCGATCCTGGATGCCATTCTGGCTCAGGACAAATATTCCCGCGTCGCCGCCGAAACGCTGTGCAACACCGGTCTGGTGGTGCTGGCCGGCGAGATCACGACGACCGCGAACGTCGACTACATCCAGATCGCGCGCGACACCATCAAGCGCATCGGCTACGACAACACGGATTTCGGCATCGATTACCGCGGTTGCGCGGTGCTGGTCGCGTACGACAAGCAGTCGCCGGATATCGCGCAGGGCGTCGACCACGCACAGGACGACAATCTCGATCAGGGCGCGGGCGACCAGGGCCTGATGTTCGGTTATGCGTGCGATGAGACGCCCGAACTGATGCCGCTGCCGATCTACCTGGCGCACCGCCTCGTCGAGCGTCAGGCCGACCTGCGCCGCGACGGCCGGCTGCCCTGGCTGCGTCCGGACGCGAAGTCGCAGGTCACCGTGCGCTACGTCGACGGCAAGCCGGATTCGATCGATACCGTCGTGCTGTCGACCCAGCACTCGCCGGACATCTCGCTCGAAGCGCTGCGCGAGGCGGTGATCGAGGAACTGATCAAGCCGGTGATCCCGAAGGAACTGATCAAGGGGGACATCAAGTTCCTGGTGAACCCGACCGGTCGTTTCGTGATCGGCGGTCCGCAGGGCGATTGCGGCCTGACGGGCCGCAAGATCATCGTCGACACCTACGGCGGCGCGGCGCCGCACGGCGGCGGCGCGTTCTCGGGCAAGGACCCGTCGAAGGTCGACCGCTCGGCCGCCTACGCCGGCCGTTACGTCGCGAAGAACATCGTGGCCGCGGGCCTCGCGTCGCGCGCGCTGATCCAGGTTTCCTACGCGATCGGCGTGGCCGAGCCGACCTCGGTGATGGTGAACACCTTCGGTACGGGCCGCGTGTCCGACTCGGTGATCACGAATCTGGTGCGCGAGCACTTCGACCTGCGTCCGAAGGGCATCGTGCAGATGCTCGACCTGCTGCGTCCGATCTACGAGAAGACCGCCGCCTACGGGCACTTCGGCCGCGAAGAGCCGGAATTCACCTGGGAAGCGCGCGACAAGGCCGCGCTGCTGGCGGACGCTGCTGGCGTCGCGCATCGGGTAAAGGTTGCCTGAGGCGGAACGTTCCGATTCGGTGCGCCTGGAGTCGTCCCTGACCGGGCGTCCCTGACCGGGCGTCCCTGACCGGGCGTCCCTGACCGGGCGTCCCTGACCGGGCGTCCCTGACCGGGTGTCTCGACCGGGTGTCTCGACCGAAAGTCCGGTCAAGGAATGCGAAAAGGCCGCAACGCAGTGTCATGCGTTGCGGCCTTTTCGCGTTTACGGCGCAGTCCCGGGCACACGCGATGCGCCCGAGACCGCCGCCTCTACGCGTCCTGTTTCGCCAGATGCGAGTGATGCCGCGAATACGTGAAATACACCACCAGGCCGATCGCCACCCAGATTGCGAATGCAACCCAGGTCACCCTCTGCAATTGCGACAGCAGGAACAGGCAGGACGCGATCGCGAGGGCCGGCAGGACCGGCGCGCCGGGGCACCGGAAACCGCGCGGCAGGTCGGGATGCGTGCGCCGCATGACGATCACCGACAGCGAGACCATCGCGAACGCCGTGAGGGTGCCGAAATTGACCAGTTCCGCGAGCACGTCGAGCGGCACCAGCGCACCGATCAGCCCGAACACGACGCCCACCGCCCAGGTCGCGTTGAACGGCGTGCGAAACCGCGGATGCACCCGGGACAGCGCGGGCGGCAGCAATCCGTCGCGCGACATCGCGAACAGCAGGCGGGTCTGCCCGTAGCCCATCACCAGCAACACGGTCAGCATGCCCAGCACCGCGCCCAGGTCGATGAAGCCGGCGATCCACGTCGCGCCGATCTGCTGAAACGACAGCGAGACCGGATGCGCGACACCGGCGAACTGACGCCAGGGGGTGATGCCGGTGAGCACCGCGGTGACGCCGATATAGAGCAGCGTGCAGACCAGCAGCGACGCGATGATGCCGATCGGCAGATCGCGCTTCGGGTTCTTCACCTCTTCGGCCGCGGTGCTGACCGCGTCGAAGCCGATGTACGCGAAGAACATGATCGCCGCCGCCTGGAACACGCCGTGCCAGCCCATCGGCATGTACGGATGCCAGTTGGCCGGCTTCACATGGAAGACGCCCACGGCCAGCACCAGCAGGACGACGCCGATCTTGATCGACACCATGATGTTGTTGATGCGGGCCGTCTGACGCACGCCCGTCGCGAGCAGCGCGGCGACCACCATCACGACCACGAAGGCCGGCAGATTGAACCACGTCGTCGCACCGGGCACCGCGCCCGGCGCCGCGGTCAGCACGGTGGGCAGCGTCACGCCGAAGCCGCTCAGGAAGGACTGGAAATAGCCCGACCAGCCGACCGAGACCGCCGAGACCGCGAGGCCGTATTCGAGCACGAGGATCCAGCCCATCAGCCAGGCGACCAGTTCGCCGATCACCGCGTAGGTATAGGTATAGATCGAACCGGTGACCGGAATCGTCGAGGCGAACTCCGCGTACGACAGCGCGGCCAGCGCGCAGGCGATCGCGGCGACCACGAAGGACAGCGTCAGCGCGGGCCCGGCCAGCATCGCGCCCGTGCCGGTCAGCACGAAGATGCCGGTGCCGATGATTGCGCCGACGCCGAGAAAGGTCAGATCCAGCGGCCCGAGCGTCTTGTCGAGCGCCGCGCGACGGCTGTCGGCGACCATCGTGGCGATGTTTTTAGTACGAAACAGACTCATCCTGCGGGTAACTCCTAGATATTCAAAGAATGCTTCGATACGCGATCCGGACCCAGGAGGGCCGGTGGGAACGCGCGGAGTGGGCAGGCCGAGCAGGGTAGGCGCCGGCGGCATGTCGCGCGTCATCGGCCGCCGCACGCATGCCGGATCGGCGTGCGCGGCGGCGCATGCGGCGAGGGTATCGCCGTGATGGTCGTGCATCGCGCGGAGGGGTATCAGACCTCCCAGCGCGCCCGGGTGCGCAGAGTGACTCGCGGCGTTGCGGGTGGTGTCCCGGACAGCGTCCGTGGATCGCCGCGTCGACGGCGAAAAGATGCGCCGCGCGTCGCACGCAGGCCATGCCGCTGCTGTCGGGTCCTCGAACGGGTGACCTTCGGTAGACGGGCAACTGCATGCCGAAGCGACAATTATTTTAATTCATTGGCACTATACGGGGGCGCATCGTATATTAGGATTATTCTCAAATTCATTTGCCTATCCGGATTTTCCCTTATGAAGCGACCTGCTTCCGTGGCAACCGCCGCTCAGGGCGCGGTGGTGCCCACGCGTCGCGGCCTGCATGCGACACTACGCCGCGCGACGGCGATCGCCATGCAGGTGAGCGCGCTGGTCGCTCTGTGGTTCGTCTCCGATGCCGTGGTGCGCTGGCTGCATCTGCCGCTGCCGGCCGGCGTCGTCGGGCTGTTCCTTCTGCTCGGCCTGTTTCTGTCGGGGTGGTTTTCGCCCCGCTGGATCAAGTCCGGCGCGGACTGGATGCTTTCCGAGATGCTGCTGTTCTTCGTCCCGGCCGCGGTGGCGATCATCCAGTACGGGCATCTGATCGAGAACGACGGCGTACGGCTGGCGCTGGTGGTCGTGCCGGGGACCTTGCTGGTGATGTGCGCGACGGCACTGGCCGTCGAGTTCGGTGTGCGCCTGGAGCGCGGGCTGCTGTTGCGCCGGCTGCGCCACGCGCGCCGGGCGCGCAGCACGCCGCCGCACGTGGCGCGCCGGGCAGACCGGCCGGCATGAGCGCCGACCCCACGCCGGGAATACAGTGGCTGGGCGCCTTCTGTCTGTTGAGCACGGTGCTGCTGTATTTCGCGGTCAAGCGCCTGTATGCCCGGTTTCCGCGGATCTGGCTGATGCCGCTGGTGTCCGTGCCGGTCATCCTGGGGGCGGTCCTGCTGCTGGCCCGTGTTCCCTATGCGGTCTACCTGACCGATACCCGCTGGCTGCTCTGGCTGCTGGGACCCACCACCATCGCGTTCGCGCTGCCGATCTACGAATACCGCGGCGTCATCCGGCGGCACTGGTTGTCGCTGTCGCTGGGCGTGGCCGTGGGCATCGTCAGCGGCGTGGCGGGGTCCTTCTTTCTCGCGAAACTGTTGCACCTGCCGCCCGACCTGCAGCGGGCGGTGGCGATCCGCTCGGTGTCGACGCCGTTCGCGCTGGCGGTGTCGGGTCCGGTGGGCGCGGCGCCGGACGTGGTCGCGGTGCTGGTCATCATCACCGGGCTGGTGGGGATGCTGATCGGCAAGGCGCTGCTCGTCTGGCTGCCGATGCGCAGCGGCATCGCGCGCGGCGCGCTGTTCGGCGCGGGCGCGCACGGCGTGGGCACCGCCACCGCGCGTTCGCTGGGCAGCGAGGAGGGGATGATCGCCAGCCTGACGATGACCATCGCCGGCGTCGTGATGGTCCTCGCCGCACCGTTGATCGGCTGGCTGTTGCGCTGATCCGTCAGTCGCGCGGCGCGACGGTCCGCCGCTCCGCGCCACCGACCATCGCGCCGACATTCTTTGCTACAATCCCAGACTTCCGAGGAGCGTTGCAACGGGCAGTCACTGTCCGCCAGGCTCGGAAGGCGACCGTCGCCCGGCCGCGTCCCGGCCGGTCATCGGCGCGGACGCGGCCGGGCGACGACGTCAGGCCCGCGGGCCTCCTGCCAACGGCGCTCACGTCTTGATTTCTATCTATATTAGAAAGGAGGCGTGATGAACGCTGCCGTCCTGAAAAGCACACCGAGTACCGAAGCCATCGTCGCCGACCACGCGCTCGCCGCGTGGGGCAAGAAGGAAATCGCGATCGCCGAAACCGAAATGCCGGGCCTGGTATCCGTGCGTGACGAATTCCGCGCGTCGCAACCGCTCAAGGGCGCCCGCATCGCCGGCTCCCTGCACATGACGATCCAGACCGCGGTCCTGATCGAGACGCTCGAAGCGCTGGGCGCCGAAGTGCGCTGGGCATCGTGCAACATCTTCTCCACGCAGGACCACGCCGCCGCCGCGATCGCCGCGAACGGCACCGCCGTGTTCGCGATCAAGGGCGAGACCCTCGACGAGTACTGGGAATACGCGCACCGCATCTTCGAATGGCCGAACGGCGAACACGCGAACATGATCCTCGACGACGGCGGCGACGCCACCGTGCTGCTGGTGCTGGGCACGCGCGCGGAGTCGGACCGGTCGGTGATCGGCACGCCCGGCAACGAAGAGGAAGTGGCGCTGTTCAAGTCGATCGGCGCGCATCTGGACATCGATCCGCACTGGTATTCGGTCCGCCTGAAGTCGATCCAGGGCGTCACCGAGGAAACCACCACCGGCGTGCATCGCCTGTATCAGATGGAGCGCGACGGCCGCCTGCCGTTCCCGGCGATCAACGTCAACGACTCGGTCACGAAGTCGAAGTTCGACAACCTCTACGGCTGCCGCGAATCGCTGGTCGACGGCATCAAGCGCGCGACCGACGTGATGATCGCCGGCAAGATCGCCGTGGTCGCCGG
>JBPBQT010000009.1:0-13299 GCA_050955065.1 Janthinobacterium lividum
TGCGGGCGTCGGTGAGGAAGTAGCCCTCGCCCTTGAAGCGCAAGCCGAACGACGAGGCGATGACCGCGTGCCGCACCACCGGCATGTGGTGCAGCGTGTCGTGAAAACCCAGCGGAAAGCCGACGATCAGCAACGAGGAGCCGACCTCGACCTGGTCGATGGGGGCGAGCAGGTTCGCCGGTCCGAAGGCACGGTACACGGCGCCTTCGGGCAACGCGCTGCGATCGATCTCGATGACCGCGACGTCGATCTCGCCGCCGGCGTCGATGCCCTGGCGCCACAGGCTTTTACCGTCCTCGTACAGCGGAATCGAGAAACCGGTGGATTGGGCCATGTCCTCGGCATCGGTATGCAGTTCCACCTGCAGCCGCGTCGGATAGTGCCGGCTCGGGTCGTCGATCATCACATGCCGGCTGGTGACCAGGAACAGACGATGATCGCGCTGGAAGAAAAAGCTGCTGGCGTTCGTGAGGCGGCGTTCGCCGTGGTAGGTGCTGACCCGGCAGACGGCGAGCAGGAGCGGTTCGATCATCGACGTGGCTCCGGTGTCAAAGTGGCGCGCCGATGAAGATCGGCAACGCTTCGGCACGGGCGGACAAGGTCGCAAGCGCAGGATACGCGTCCGGGTCGATGACGCCCGGCAGCAGATGCTGGGTGAAACGCCAGGCGACGGCGGTGGTGATGTCGGCCTGCGTCATGCGCTCGCCCACCAGCCAGCTTTCGTTTTTCCCGGCGGCGGCGGTCTCGAGCAGGGAGAAGGCGGCGTGCAGCTGTCCCAGCACGCGGTCGAGCCAGGGCTGGTGCTGCTTGTCCTGCGGCCGCAGCTGTTGCTCGTAGACGATCGAGACCGCCTTGTCGGCGGCGGCCAGCGCGAAGCCGACCAGATGCAGCACGCGCAGGCGCGCGGCGCCGTCGGCCGGCGTCAGGCGGCGCTCCGGCGCGACCTGTGCATCGAGGTAATCGGTGATCAGCGTCGATTCCACCAGGAGCGTGCCGTCGTCGGTGATCAGCGTGGGCGCCTTGACGATCGGATTGATCTCCCGGAACGCGTCGAAATCCCGGAATACGGAGAGCTGTTCGCTTTCGTGCGCGATGTCGAGGGCGGCCAGTGTGATCGCGACGCGTCTCACATAGGGAGAATCGAGCATGCCTATCAGCTTCATACGAAATCCTGTGGGGTGGCGGTCCGGCCTGGTTGCGTGCTGGTGCGTGTACCCGGGGTGCGTGTCCGGGCGCGTGTCTGAACGAGTATCTGAACGAGTGTAACGCAGCGACGCTGACGCCGTAATGGCGTGTGCCCAGGCAGACATTATTTATTTGGCGCCGGGCGAGACAGGTATGCGCTTGCGGCCGCACAACAGGATGCGTCTGATTCCATGACGTTCCCGTGGACGGCAAGATCGCGTTTTGCCGGAATGCACGGCGGTCCAACAGGAGGGGACGAACGAATGAAAACGATCGTGGCGGGAATGACGATGCTTGCTTTGGCGGGATGCGCGACCAAGCATTACGGGCGGATGGGCGATATGACGCCGGCGGAACGCACACAGCTGGATTGCCGCGAGATCGGTCTGGAACTCGCCAAGGTGGACGGTTTCATCCACCGCGTCGAGAAGGAAAGCGAGTTCAATCTGCGCTCCGTGGGCTCGTTCCTCGTCGATTTCGGTCTGGGCAACGTTCTCGAAAAGAGCTCGGCGCTGAAGAGCGCGGGCGAACGCAAGCAGGCGCTGGAGGAACTCTCGGCGGCGAAGGGCTGTGGGGCGGCGGAGCCCGGACGCTGATGCCTGCGCGACGCGCCCGGGCGCGTCGCGTGCCGGTGGAAAGGGTCAGGCGGGCGTGCGCTCGCCGCTCCGCAACGTGCGAACCGCGTCCAGCAGGCGGTCGATGTCCGGTGCGGTGATCGCGCCCATCGTCGAGATCCGGAACATGGCTTTCGACAGCGCGCCCTGGCCCGCGTAGATCACGAAACCATGGCGCTTGAGGGTGTCGTGCAGCAGCGGATAGTCGATGTCCGCGGGCAGGCGATAGGCCCGCAGCACGACCGACGCGTCGCGCGCGTCGAGCAGACCGTCGATGCCCATCGCGGCGAGACCGGCGCGCGCCTGTTCGGCCAGCGCGGCGTAACGCGCGTGCCGGGCGGCCAGTCCGCCTTCGTCGTCGAATTCCCGCAACGCCTCGAGCAGACCATAGTACGCATGCACCGACGGCGTGAACGGCGTGCCGCGCGCGTCCTGCGCGCGCGCCCATGCGGGCAGGTCCAGGTAGAGCGTGCGCGGCGCGGCCTGCGCGAGTGCGTCGCGCGCGGCGATCACGAAGCACGCGCCCGGCACGCCGTGCAGGCATTTGTTCGCGGTGGCGGCCGCGGCGGTGATGCCCCAGCCGGCGAAGTCGATCGTCTCCGCGCCGAAGCTGCTGACCGCGTCGAGCAGGACGCCGATGCCGCGCGCCTTGCAGGCCGCGCCCACGGCGCCGACGGGATTGAGCCGGCCGGTGGTGGTCTCGTGATGGACGATGCAGACGTGGGTGATGGCGGGCATGGCCGACGTCGCCGCATCGAGTCGCGCGATCACGGCGTCGATGTCGATCGGCGCGCCCCAGGTGTTGTGCAGCGTCTCGTGGGCGATGCCGTGGCGCGCGGCGATCGCACTCATCCGCTCGCCGTAGACGCCGTTCTCGATGACCAGCAGACGGGCGTCGGCGTTCGGCAGCGAGGAGACCATCGCCTCCACCGCGGCGGTGCCCGACCCGGTCAGCAGGACCGGCGCCCAGCGCGCGGCATCGAGCGCGTAGACGTCGAGCAGCCGCGCGCGGATCTCGTCCTGGAGGTCGAAGAATTCGTCCTCGCGGTGACACAGATCGGTTTGCAGCAGACTGCGCCGCACGCGTTCGGACAGCGTCACGGGGCCGGGATTGAGCAGGAGCATGGGAGCGGTCATCGGGCGATGTGCGCCTGGAGGCGCTGGCGGACCTGCACGGGGGTGACGGACGGCCGCGGCAGGTCGGCGGGGCTGCCGGGGCGGGTGCGCAGGCAGGCGAAGCGGGTGCCGATCAGGGGTTCGGCCGCGCCGGCGGCGGTTTCGGCCACGGTTCCCGCGGGTGCCGCGACCGCACTCTCAGCCCGGGCGGCCCCGGGGACCGGCTGCGCGGCGAACGCGGCGTCGATCACGTCCAGCGAATCGCCTTCGACGGCCCACGCATAGCCGCAGGCCGCGGCGACATGCGCGAACGACACGCCGGCCGAGACCGTCGCCTGGCCGCCGGTCGAATCGTGCACGCCGTTGTCGAGCACCAGATGCAGCAGGTTAGACGGGCCGTAGGCGCCGAGCGTGGCGAACAGGCCCATGCGCATCAGCGCCGCGCCGTCGCCGTCGACGGCGACGACCTGCAGGTCCGGGCGCGCCCGGGCGAGTCCCAGCGCGAGCGTGGCGACGCAGCCCATCGAGCCGACCATGTACAACTGGTTCGCGCGGTCGTCGAGTGCATACAGCTCGCGCCCGGCGAAGCCGGTGGTGGCGAGCACGACGGTGTCGCCGACCGGCGTGTGCGCGATGACCCGCGCGAGCGCATCGGTGCGGTTCGGCCGCTCGGCGCGCGCGCGGGGTGCGCCGGGTGCGCCACGGGAGTCCGGCGTGCCCGGCGCGCCGGTCGCGTGTGCACGCGTTTGCGCGGTTGCCGCTGCATCCGCCGATTCCTTCGCCGGCGCGTACAGCACGCAGGCCGGGCGCGGCACGGGGGCGCCGGAACCCGCCAGCTTGAACGGCGCGACGCTGCCTTTCCTCATCAGCAGCGCGTACGGCCGGCCGGTGCGTGCCATGTGCGCGCAGGCGCGTTCGAGCGCGGCGTCGATGGCGTCGGGTTGCGTGGGGAAGATTTCCCAGGCGACGTCCATCGTGTCGAGCATCGCCGGCGTGATCGGTCCCATCAGCGCGTGCTGGGGTTCGTCGGCGACGCCGGGTTCGCCGCGCCAGGTGATGATCAGCAGTTGCGGCAGTTCGAAGGTCCAGGTCAGCGAGGTCAGCGGGCTGACCGCGTTGCCGAGGCCCGAGTTCTGCATCATCGTCACCGCGCGCCCGCCGGCCAGCGCGACGCCGGCGCTGATCGCCACGGCGTCGCCTTCGTTCGCCGCGGAGACGTAGTCGAGCGACGCATCCTGGATCACGTAGTTGATGAACGGCGTCAGGTACGAGCAGGGCACGCCCGCGTAGCGGGAAAAACCGCGCGCGCGTGCCGCCTCGACGAACTGGGCGGCTTCAATCATGCGCGCCACCGGTGCCGATGGGGCGCTGCGCATGCGCGAATTCGCCGGCCAGGCGGAAGTCCTCGAGGTCGTTGACGCCGCGCCAGTGGCCGTGCACGTACAGCACGCCGACCGGATGACCCGCTTCGGTCAGCGCGTTCAGCAGGGCGGGCATGCCCAGTTGCGTGAAATCCGGCCGCGCGCGCAGTTGCTCGAGCGCCGTGGCCACGCGCTGACGCCCCGCGCCGCGCACGCTCAGCATGCCGATCCAGCGGCCGGCGGCGGCGCCCAGCTGCGGGTTCGCGTCGTTGCCCACATGCTGGAGCGTGACCTGCTGGCCGAACAGGCCGCGGTCGTCGGGCGCCGAGCACCAGGCGAGGTCCACGCCGGTGCCCGCGGCCTGCGACGAGTCGACCACGATGCAGATGTCGGCGTCCTGCTGCAGCAGGTCCTGCAGGATGTACTGACGGAACAGCAGGTCGCCGTAGGTGATGACGACGTCGCTGTCGAGCACGTCCGACGCCGTGGCCAGCGAGACCAGCTCGCCGCTGCTCGCATAGTCGGGGTTCAGCACCTTGCGCAGGCCCGGGATGTCGATCGCCTCGGCCTTGTAGCCGGCGACGACGGTGATGTCGTTGACGCTTTCCTTCTTGAACGCGTCGACCAGCCAGCGCAGCAGCGGCTTGCCGCCGATCGGCAGCATGACCTTCGGGCGCTCGAGCGTCAGCGTCTCCAGGCCGTCGCCGCGGCTGGCGGCCAGCACGACGGCGCGCGGCGCCGGGCGGGCCGGTGCGAAGTAGCGGCGCTCGGCGGCGCTGTATTCGGCGGCGCCCTGCAGGCGGAAGATCTCGTCCACCGGCGCGACGCGGTCCTCGATCTCGACCAGCGTCTCGCTCGCGTGAATGTCGCGCGCCACCGCCTGCATCGCCGGGATGGCCGCGCGCAGCAGGTGATTCGCCCAGATGACGAGATTGATGCCGGCGCGGCGGAAGACGTCGGTCGGCGTGCTGTAGTACTTGGTCGGCACGATCACCAGCGGGCTGCGGCCGGCCCATTCCTTCGCGAACTCGAGGATCTCGTCGGGCTTGGAGCGCTTGCTGTGGATCAGGATCGCATCGGCGCCGGCCGCGTGGTACGCCTCGGCGCGGCGCAACGCCTCGTCCATGCCCCAGCCGGAAATCAGCGCTTCGACGCGCGCGACGATGGAGAAGTCCGGGTCCGACTGCGAATCCTTGCCGGCCTTGATCTTGCCGCAGAATTCGTCGACATCGGCCAGCGGCTGGCGCTCGCCGTCGATGAAGCTGTTGGTCTTCGGGAAGATCTTGTCCTCGATGCACACGCCCGCGATGCTGCGCTGTTCGAGCTTGTGGATCAGGCGGCGGAAGTTGTTGAAGTTGCCGTAGCCCGTGTCGCCGTCGAGCAGGATCGGCAGCTTGCTCGCGTCGGCCATGAAGTCGAGCATGTCGACCACCTGGGTCCAGCTCGCTTCGTTGTTGTCGCGCACGCCGTACTGCGCCGACAGCGTCAGGCCCGAGCCCCAGATGCCCTTGAAACCGGCTTCCTCGACGATCCGGGCGCTTATGCCGTTGTGCGCCTCCATGATGAATTCGAGCTGCGGGCTGGTCAGCATCGCGCGGAACTGCGCGGCGCGGCTCAGGATCTTCGTCGAATCGGTCGAATCGTTCGAGCCGGTCGGGGAATGCGGTGCGTTCATGTTGGGAATCACAGAAGAGGGTGAAGTTGGGGGAGCACGACGTCGCGGGCCCGGGCCACGTCGACCGGAAAGTCGATCTCCAGCCACGGCAGGTCGGTGACGTCGGCACACGTGAAGCGCTCCGGCGACTCGAGCAGCAGATCGCGCACGGCTTCCTCGTGCGGCTCGTCGCCGCGACCGGTCTGCGCGTACTGTTGCACGATCTGCGCGAGGCGCGCCGCGCTCGCCTGCGTGAAGCGGAAAAATCCGACGGACTCGCCCACCTGGTCGTAGCGCAGACCGTCGGCCACCTTCTTGCGCAGCTCGACCGGCCGGCCGTCGCGCAGACACAGCTTGACCGGCTCGTCGCCGGCTTCGAAACCGGCGTCGAGCAGCAGGCGGTCGGCGGTGTCGCCGTCGACCAGCGCCGCGAGCATGCGCTGGTCGTACAGCACGTCCGCATCCATCAGCAGCACGTCGCCGCCCGCGCGCAGCGCCTGCGCGGCGGCGGCCACGCTGACGACGCTGCCCGACCGGTAGTGCGGGTTGAGGATCAGCGCCGGGCGGGGCGACCAGTCGAGCCGGTCGAGCTCGCCGGCGATCTGCGCGTGTTCGTACCCGACGACGATGACCACGTCGTCGATGCCTGCTGCGCGCAACAGCCGCAGATGCCGCTCCAGCAGACTGTGCCCGCCAAAGCGCAGAAGACACTTCGGGGCGGGCGCGTCGGCGGCCAGTTGCAACCGTTGTCCGACGCCTGCCGCCAGGATGACTGCGCGTTTGCTCATGAGATCAGTTAGGCAAGAAAAGGGGAAGAGGAGAAAGCGCCCGACGCGGATCCGGAGAGGCGACCCCGACATCGATGCCCGGCCAGACACCATCTTAGCGCGCCGTGCTGTCCGCGACCGGTTGCCCGGCACGGGTTCGCGACGGGTGGGCGCTACCGCGGGTCAGGGCGATTTGACGACATGGGGCGCGGGGCCGGACACGACATGCGACACGCTCACCGCGCGCGGTTCCAGGTCCGCATGACGCGGGGCGGGATAGCCGGCGTTCACGGGCGACTGCGCCACGCTCCCCGTCGTGCGTCCCGCCGTGCCCCCGGTCGTGCCGTTCATCGCGTCGCTTGCCGCGCCGTCAGCGGCGCCGCGCCGGCGCAGGCGTTCGCGCCAGTGCCAGTATCCGAGCCCCGGCAGGCCGAACAGCAATTCGCGGGTCCGTTTGCACAGCGACAGCGCCAGCGCGGCCTCGGGCGACAGACCGACGAAGGGCGCGAGCAGCAGGAAGCCGCCCTCCTGCACGCCAAGGGCGCCCGGGATCGCGAAGGCGATGCCGCGGATCGCCTGGCCCAGGCTTTCGAGCAGCAGCGCGTCGACGAGATTCACCGGATGGCCGATGAAATGCAGCGCCAGCCAGACCTCGCCGGTACCCACCAGCCAGCCCAGCAGATTCAGGCCGAAACAGGCCCGCACGGCACGCGCCTGTGTATACATCGACTCGACCATGGCGTCGAGGCGCGCGGCGCGGCGCGCCCAGTTGCTGCCCGCGCCCGTGTGGGCGCCGATGCCGATGCGCGCGCCCAGCGCGCCCAGTTTCGCGAACAGGCCACGGCGTTGCAGCCGGTACAGGAACGCGCCGCTGAGCGTGAAGAGCGAGATGCCGGCGATCAGCGGCAGCACGAGATGGCCGCTGCCGGTGCGCAGCGACAACAGCGCGACGCCGAGGATCGCGAACAACGCCTGCGCCAGCACCTGCTGCGTGGTGGCCACGGCGACCACCGCCCCGGCTTGCGACAGGGAGTGCACCGGGGCGTGCGCCGGGGATCCGCCGTCCGGTTCGCCGCGCCCGGCCAGCATGCGTGCCATGACCACCGGGCCGCCCATCTGGCCGGCGGGCATCAGGCTGTTGACGGATTCGCCGGCCCAGCGCGCGCCCAGCGTCGCGGCGAAGCGCGTCCGGGGGGCCGCCAGCACGTGCATGGCCGCCGCGTCGAGCAGCAGCGGCACCAGATGAAACAGCGATACCGCGAGCAGCCCCCAGCCGGCGGCGACGAAGGTCGTGGCGATCAGCCCCGCGCCTCGCCACGACAGCAACGCGACGAACACCGCGAGCCCCAGACTGAGGGCGACGAAAGCGGAGCGCTTCATCCGGCGCGGCGGGAGCGGAAGACCTGACGAAAGCCGAAGTAGGCGACCGCGTCCTTCATGTTGGAGATGAAGCGCTGCCAGCGTCCCATGTCCGGGTCGGTCACGTACTCGAAGGTCAGCGACACGCGCTCCTCGCCGACGCCCAGCGGCGTGATCCGATGGTGCAGCTGGTCGCCGTCGAAGAAGACCAGACCGCCCGGGTCCAGTCCTTCGATGCCCGCGACGGTTTGCTTCGACGCGTCGCGGGTGTGCAGCCGGTATTCGAGCTTGCTCGACGAGCGGTCGACGACGCCGAGCAGCAGCGTGTAGCGACGACCCTTGTAGTACGAGGTGTCGTAGTGCCAGCCGATATGGTCGCCGGGCTCGGTATAGAAATAGAGCGCATACGCGTGCGGATCGGTTTCCGGCGAGACCTGCAGCTTCTGGCGCGACAGACGCGAGAGCCAGGCGATCAGCGCCGGCGACCGGTACAGCTCGGCGATGCCGGGGGCGAGCCGGTCGATCGCATGACGGCTGACGCTGCCGCCCTTCTTGTGACCGGGCAGGTAGTTCCGGTTCATCTCGACGCGGGCGGCCTGCATGCCGTCGATCAGCATGCGGGTGGTCGCCTCGGGCAGGAAGTCCTTCAGGAACAGGAATTCGCCCTGCGCGTGGAAGGTGTCCTGCAACGCGGCGCCGTCGAGTTCGGCCAGGCGCGCCGGCAGCGCCGCGGCGCCGGATGCCGGGGCCGATGCCGGGTGGGACGCGACGGGCGGGGGGGAGACGTTTTCGGGCAAAGTGGCGGAACGCATGTTACGGCCTGCTGGGGGTCTTGGAAACCGCGGGGGCGAGGGTGTCGCGGCGGCGCGTGACGCGGAAATAGTCGAAGGTGATCCACAGCGCGAACGCCGGCGCGCCGATCACGGCGAGCATCAGGAACGTCTGCAGTCCGTGGCACAGCGTGACGAGCGGCATCAGATACAGGATGTCCTCGAGTTCGAAACCGCCCCAGCTGGGCTGCGCGGTGCCGGCCTTGCCGGCGATTTCCTCGATGCGCATGCGCAGGAAGAAGATCGCCGCGACCGACACGCCGGCCACCGTGCCGGCCGCCGTCGCGTACTGCGCGAGGGTCGTGGCCGTATGCACGTGCGCCACGCCGGCACCGATGCCGACAAACAACAGCACGGTCACCAGCGAGTCCGCGGCCAGGTCGTAGAAATGGCCGAACCGGCTGCTCTTGCCGCTCAGCCGCGCGAGTTCGCCGTCGGCATGATCGATGACATTGGAGATCACCAGCAGCAGCGCGCCGAGATTCGTCCAGCCATAGTCGCCCAGCGAGAACGCCCAGGCGCACCCGAGCCCCACGATCAGGCGGACGGTAGTGAGATGGTTCGGGGTGACGGGCGTGGACACCAGGGGCAGGATCATCTGACGCGCGAGACGTCCATCCCAGGTGCGAGGTTTTGGCGGCATGGGCGATACAACACGAAATGCAAAGCCGAAATATAAACGAGATTCGTGTCGACCGCAGCCGGGACGCGTCCCGGCTCGCTTGCGAGGACGTTCCAGCCGGGGTTTTATTCTCTTTTGGCGGGGCGTTGCCGTCGGCCGTCGTCAGGCGCCATCGTCGGTCGTCACGGGCCATCACGGCCCACCCGGTCTTCTGCCGTCAGTCGGCGCCGCGTTCCGCGTTGTGCGCGGCGAGGAACTTGATCAGGCCGTCGACGCCTCCCTGACGCAACTGGTCGCCGAACTGCTGGCGATAGACCTGGATCAGCCAGATGCCCATCAGGTCGATGTCGTACACCTTGTAACCCGCGGGCGTCTTCGCGAGCCGATAGCCGGTCGACATGTCGTCGGTGTCGGTGTGCACCTGGCTGCGCACCACCACGTCGGTGGAGTTCGGCACGGGTTTCGGATGATCGAAACGGAACTGGATGTGCTGGCCCTGTATCTGGGTCAGCTGCGCGGCGTAGACACGGACCAGCAGTGCCTGGAACTGCGTGAAGATCGCGTCCTGCTGCTGCGGCGTGGCGGTCTTCCACGCGTCGCCGGCGGCCAGCCGCGCGGTGCGGCGGAAATCGGTGAACGGCAGGAAATGGGTTTCGACCAGTTGCGCGGTGCGGGTGGGGTCGCCGCCCTTGGCCACCGGGTCGCTGCGGATGGCGGCCAGGGTGCCTTCGACCGCGGCGCGCAGCGTCGCGTCGGCGCTGGCGGAGGCAGGCGGCACGACGACGCCGGGCCCGGCCTTCGCGGCGGCGCTTGCATCCGGCGCGGCCTTTGCGGCGGCGCTCGCGTCCGGCGCGGGCCGGGCGGCGGCCGCCGATGCGGCTGGCGGCGGCGCGGCGGTGGCGGCTGTGGCAGGGCCGGCGGCCGCGGCGAGGCCCGGCGCGGCGAGCAGCAGGCTCGCGCCGCCGCACAGCAGCGCGCGCAGCAGGCGGTTCGGGGGCGTCGCCGCGTTCGGCGCGCGGCGGCGATGGGAAAGAAGGTGCGGGCGCAAGCGGTATGTCATCCTTGAGCAGGGTGGGGAACGGAAGGCCGTCGCGGCGGCCTCCCGGCAGCGTTGCCGTCGAGTATAGCGGATCGGCCCGCGTGTTCCCGGGGCGCGCCGCGACATCCGGGGTGACGGATGCGCGCAGGCGGCGTCGCCCGGCCGGCGGCATCTCTCGCCCGGCCGGCGTGTCCGGCACCGCGCGGTGCCGCTATACTGCAAGCCTTTCGCAACAGGAGCGCACCGAGGCCATGCTGACTTCGCTGATTACGAGAGTCGTCAACGGCTCGATCCGACATCCCTGGCGGGTGGTCATGGTGTCGCTGCTGCTGGCCGTGTGCAGCGTCGTGTACGTTGCCCGGCATTTCGCCATCAACACCGACATCAGCGGCCTGATCGACAGCAAGCGGCCCTGGGCCGCGCGCGACCGGGCGCTCGACGCGGCGTTTCCGGGCCGTTCGCAGACGACGCTGGTGGTGATCGACGCCCCGGCGCCGGAACTTGCCGACGAGGCGGCCAACGAGCTGGCGGCGCGCCTCGCCGGCGACCCGAAACGGTTCGAATCCGTGGCGCGGCCCGACGGCGGGCCGTTCTTCGAGAAGAACGGACTGCTGTATCTGTCCACCGCGCAGGTCGATCGGCTGGGCAGGCAGCTGACCGACGGCCGCTCGCTGCTCAATTCGCTGGCGCGCGACCCGAGCCTGCGCGGTCTGGCGAATCTGCTCTCGGTGACGTTGCTGGTGCCGGTGCAAAGCGGCAAGCTGGCGCTGGCCGACATGCGCACGCTGCTGAGCCGCAGCGCCGACGCGGTCGACGGGGCGCTGGGCGGCAAGCCGGCCGCGCTGTCGTGGCGCAACCTCGCCCAGTCCCGCGACAATGGCGCGAATGGCGGTGGCGCCGGGAGCAACGCGGACGCGCCGGGGCGCAGCTACGTGACCGTGCGCCCGGTGCTCGATTTCAGCGCGCTGCAGCCGGGCGCCGCGGCGTCCGAGGTGATCCGCCGCACCGCCCGGGACCTGCGGCTCGACGCGCGCTTTCACGCGACGGTGCGGCTCACCGGCGCGCGGCCCCTGTCGGACGAGGAGTTCGCCTCCGTCGCCGAGGGCGCGTTGCCGAACGCGATCGCCACGTTGCTGACGGTGCTCGCGATCCTCTGGTACGCGGTGCGCTCGCTGCGCCTGGTGCTGGCCGTGTTCGTCACGCTGCTCGCGGGCCTCGCCGCCACCGCCGCGCTGGGGTTGTGGATGGTCGGCGCGCTGAACCTGATCTCGATCGCGTTCGCCGTGCTGTTCGTCGGCATCGGCGTGGACTTCGGCATCCAGGTGGGCGTGCGCTACCGCGAGGAGCGCTTCCTCGCCGCGGATCTGGCCGCGGCGTTGCTGCGCACCGCCCGCGGGCTGGCCCTGCCGTTGTCGCTCGCGGCGGTGGCGACCGCGGTGAGCTTCTTCTCCTTTCTGCCCACCGCCTATCGCGGGATTTCCGAACTCGGCCTGATCGCCGGCGTCGGTATCCTGTTCGTCGCGTTTCCGTCGAGCCTTACGTTGTTGCCGGCGTTGATCGTCCTGCTCAAGCCGCGCGGCGAGCGGGCGCCCCCGGGCTTCGCCTGGCTCGCGCCGGTGGACCGCCTGTTCGAGCGCCAGCGCAAGCCGATCCTGATCGGCACGCTGGCGCTGGTGATCGCGGGCCTGCCGCTGCTGTTCTTCCTGCGCTTCGATTTCAACCCGCTGCATCTGAAGGATCCGCACAGCGAATCGATGCGCACGCTCGCCGCGCTCGACGCCTCGGTGGCGAGCGTGAACAACATCCAGGTGCTGGTGCCGTCGCTGGCGGCCGCGCAGGCAAGCGTGGCGCGGCTCGCCGCGGTGCCCGAGGTCGGGCGGGCCGTGTCGCTGAACAGCTTCATTCCCGCCGACCAGGACGCGAAGCTGCGCACCGTCGCGGCGCTGGGCACGCAACTCACGCCCGTGCTGGCGCAAACGCCGCTGCCGGCCTCGACCGACGCGGCGCGCGTCTCGGCGCTGCGTCAGGCATCGCTGCAATTGCGCAACGCGGCGCTCGACCACCCGGGGCCGGGCGCCGACGAGGCGAAACGTCTGGCCGCCGGCCTGAAACGGCTGGCCGACGCCGACGCCGCCGCGCGCGACCGTGCCGAGGCGGCGCTGGCGTTGCCGCTGCGCATCTCGCTGGCGCGTCTGGCGAGCCTGTTGCAGGCCGGCCCGGTCGGGCTGGCCGACCTGCCGGCGGTCCTGCGCGAGAACTGGCAGAACCAGGCGGGGCAGGCGCTGGTGGAGGTCTCGCCGCGCGTGCCCGCCGGCACCGATCCGGGCGACGACGCGATGCTGCGCCGCTTCACTTCGGCCGTGTTGCAGGCGGCGCCGCAGGCGGTGGGCGGCCCGATCTCGATCATCGAGTCGGCACGGGCGATCATCACCGCCTTTCTCCAGGCGACGGCGATCGCTTTGGTGGCCATCACGCTGCTGCTGTGGGTCGCGTTGCGCCGGTTCGACGATGTGCTGCGCACGCTGATCCCGCTGCTGGTGTCGGGCGCGGTGACGCTGGAGCTGTGCGTGCTGTTCGGCCTGCCGCTGAACTTCGCGAACATCATCGCGTTGCCGCTGCTGCTCGGCATCGGCGTGGCGTTCAAGATCTACTACGTGCTGGCCTGGCGACGCGGGCAGACCGGACTGCTGCATTCGGCGCTCACGCAGGCGGTGATCCTCAGCGCGGCGACGACGGCGACCGCATTCGGCAG
>JBPBQT010000010.1:0-11808 GCA_050955065.1 Janthinobacterium lividum
CGCCTTCAACGTCGCGAAACGCACCGGCACGTCGATGATCCGGGTCGGCATTCCGATGGTGGCGGGGCTGTCGGTCGTGCACGGGCTGATTCCGCCGCACCCGGCCGCGCTGCTCGCGGTGACGGCGTACAACGCCGACATCGGCCGCACGATCGCCTACGCGCTGATCGTCGGCATTCCCACCGCCATCGTCGCCGGTCCGCTGTTCGCGAAACTGATCGCGCGCCACGTCGTGCTGCCCGAGCGCAATCCGATCGCCGAGCAGTTCGTCGAGGACGAGGCGCGCAGCGCCGGACGGGTGCTCCCCGGTTTCGGCATCACGCTGGCGACCGTGCTGCTGCCGGTGCTGCTGATGCTGGTCGGCAGCTGGGCGAACGTGTTCGCGCCGCCGAAGACGACGCTGAACGATCTGCTGCGCCTGATCGGCAACCCCGACATGGCGCTGTTGCTCGCGGTGCTGCTGAGTTTCTACACCTTCGGCGCGGCGCGCGGCTTCAACCGCGAATCGATCCTGAAATTCACCAACGAGTGCCTGGCGCCGACGGCGAGCATCACGCTGGTGGTGGGGGCGGGCGCCGGTTTCGGCCGGATCCTGATGGACAGCGGCGTGTCGAAGGCGATCGTCGACGTCGCCACCGGCGCGCACGTGCCGCTGCTGCTGCTCGCCTGGCTGGTCGCCGCGCTGATCCGCGTGGCGACCGGTTCGGCGACGGTGGCGATGACCACCGCCGCCGGGATCATCGCGCCGATCGCCGCGGTGGCGACCGGCACCCGGCCGGAGCTGCTGGTGCTGGCCACCGGCGCGGGGTCGCTGATCCTGTCGCACGTGAACGACGGCGGCTTCTGGCTGATCAAGGAGTACTTCAACATGACGGTGCCGCAGACCTTCAAGACCTGGACGGTCTGCGAAACCATCATCTCGGTGATGGCGCTGCTGCTGACGCTGGGGCTGGCGACGGTCGTCGGCTAGGCGCGTTTTTCAGGCGCCGCCGAGTTCGTCGGCCAGCGCCTTCGCCCGGGCCGCGGCGGCCCGGGCGCCGCGCACGATCGCGCCATGCAGGTCGTCGTCGCGAAACGACGCGAGCGCCGCGGCGGTCGTGCCGCCCGGCGACGTGACCCGCTCGCGCAGCACGCCGGGCGTCTCCGGTGAACGCGCCGCGAGTTCCGCCGCGCCGCGGACCGTCTGCATGACCAGCGCATGCGCATCCGCCGCATCGAATCCCATCTGCCGCGCGGCATCCTCGAGCGCCTCGATGAAGGCGAACACATAGGCCGGACCGCTGCCCGAAATGCCGGTGACCGCGTCGATGCGGTCGTCGGCGCTCTGCCCGTCCTGCGGCGCGAGCCAGACCACCTTGCCCGCCGCCTGCAGGATCCGGTCGACCCGCGCGCGATCCCCGGCATCCACGTCCGGCGATGCGACCACGCCCGTGATGCCTTCGCCGATCAACGCCGGCGTGTTCGGCATCGTGCGCACCACGCGCGCATGCCCGTCGAGCCAGCGCGCGATGTCGACCATCCGGATGCCGGCGGCGATGCTCACCACCAGCGCCCGGGCGACATGCGGCGCGGCGTCGGCCGCGGCGGCGCGGAAATGCTGCGGCTTGACCGCGAACACCACCACGTCGCAGCCGGCCAGCGCCGCGTCGATCCGCAGGCGGGTGGAGAGCCCCGCCGCGGCGTGCGACGCGAGCGCCGCGTCGGCGCGGTCGACGACATGGATGTCCAACGGCGAGGTGCCGCTTTGCAGCAGGCCGCCGATCAGGGCCGTTGCCATGTTGCCGCCGCCAATGAAGCCGATTTTCATGGGTGTTCCAGGGGAGAGGAAGAATAGTCGCGGTGGCCGAAAATCGCGGTGCCGATGCGCACCAGCGTCGCGCCCTCGGCGATCGCCGCCTCCAGGTCGTCGGACATGCCCGCCGACAGCGTGTCGAGCGCGAGCCCGACGGCGCGCGCGGCGACGAACAGGTCGTGCAACGCCCGGTGCGGCGCGCGTTGCGCGTCGAAGCCGACGGCGCTCGCCGGAATCGCCATCAGTCCGCGCAGTTTCAGCCGGGGCAGCGCATCGACCGCGCGCAGCAGGTCGAGCGCGTCCGCGGGCGCCACGCCGCTCTTGCTGGCCTCGCCGCTGACGTTGACCTGCACGCAGACGTTCAGCGGCGGCAGATGGGCGGGACGCTGCTCGGCGAGCCGGCTGGCGATGCGCAGCCGGTCGATCGAGTGCACCCAGTCGAAGGCTTCGGCGACCTGGCGCGTCTTGTTGCTTTGCAGCGGGCCGATGAAATGCCACTCGACCGCGGCGCGCAGGTCGTCGAGCGCGGCGATCTTGTCGACGCCTTCCTGCACGTAGTTCTCGCCGAACGCGCGCTGGCCGGCGGCGTGGGCGACGCGCACGTCCTCGGCGGGAAAGGTCTTCGAGACCGCGAGCAGGCGCACGTCGGTGGCCGCGCGGCCGGCCTGGCGCGCCGCGGCGGCGATCCGCCCGCGCACGGTGTCGAGTTGCCGGGCGATGGTGGACATGGTGGCCTCCGGACGGTCGTGGGGTTCGATGTTCATGCCATGTGCGCCACACGGCGAGAGACGGCGCGCATCAGCCGGTGAACGAGAAAATCTTGCCCGGGTTCATCAGGTTTCCCGGGTCGAGCGCGTGCTTGACCGAGCGCATCACGTCGATCGCCGCCTCGCCGTGCTCCTCGATGAGGAACCCCATCTTGTGCAGGCCGATGCCGTGCTCGCCGGTGCAGGTGCCGTCCATCGCCAGCGCGCGGCGCACGATGCGGTGATTGAGCGCCTCGGCGCGTTCGCGCTCCTCCTCGCTGTCGGGATCGATCAGCATCAGCACGTGGAAGTTGCCGTCGCCCACATGGCCGACGATCGGGCACATCAGGCCCGATGCCGCGATGTCGGCGCCGGTTTCGGTGACGCAGGCGGCCAGTTGCGAGATCGGCACGCAGACATCGGTCGTGATCGCCTTCGCGCCCGGACGCAGCTGCAGCAGCGCGAACAGCGCGTTGTGCCGCGCCGCCCACAAGCGGTTGCGTTCCTCGGGCCGGTTGGCCCAGGCGAAATCGGACGCGCCGTGGCCGTCGGCCAGTTCCCGGACGACGGCGATCTGCTCGTCGATGGCGCTCGGCGAGCCCTGGAATTCAAAGAACAGTGTT
This sequence comes from Janthinobacterium lividum, assembly GCA_050955065.1. GTDB lineage: Bacteria > Pseudomonadota > Gammaproteobacteria > Burkholderiales > Burkholderiaceae > Robbsia. The sequence continues at coordinate 3,162 of JBPBQT010000010.1, forward strand.
GGCGCCTCGGTCATCGACAGCTTGGCGTGCGCGTTCAGGCCACGGATCGCCAGCGCGTCGACGAATTCGATCCGCGATAGCGGCACGCCCATCTGGATGGTCTCGATCACCGTCTGCACCGCGGCGGTCATCGTCGGGAACGTGCAGGTGGCCACCGACAGGTGTTCCGGCTGCGGATAGAGCCGCACGGTGACCTCGGTGATGAGGCCGAGCGTGCCCTCGGAACCGACGAACAGCCGCGTGAGATCGTAGCCGGCGGACGATTTGCGCGCCCGGGTACCGGTCTTGATGATGCGGCCGTCGGCCAGCACCACGGTCAGCGTCAGCACGTTCTCGCGCATCGTGCCGTACCGCACCGCGTTGGTTCCCGACGCGCGCGTCGCGGCCATGCCGCCGAGGCTCGCGTCCGCGCCCGGGTCGATCGGGAAGAACAGGCCGGTGTCGCGCAGATGCTCGTTGAGCGCCTTGCGGGTCACGCCCGCCTGGACGGTAGCGGTCAGGTCCTCCGGATGAATCGCGACGATCCGGTTCATCTCCGAGAGGTCCACGCACAGGCCGCCGTGCACGGCGAGCAGATGGCCCTCGAGCGAGGAGCCGCTGCCGTAGGGGATGATCGGCACGCCGTGCTGCGCGCACAGCGCGGCGACGAACGCGACCTCGTCGGTGCTGCGCGCGAAGACGACCGCGTCGGGCGCCTGCGGATCGTACGAGGATTCGTCCCGGCCGTGGTGGTCGCGCACCGCCTGGGCGGTGGTGACGCGGGCACCGAAGCGCTGGGTCAGCGCGGCGAGCAGCGCCTCGGGAAACGGGCGGCGCAGCACGCTGCCGGAATGCAGGGAAGAGGTCATGGAAGGGGTGCCTGACGTCGAGCGGAATGCGGCAAGTTTACTGCGTTTCCGGAATCGGGGCGGGCATTCCGGTGGTGGGGACGTGCCTGGCGGAGGGGCGCGGGACGAGGGACCTGCGGCGGACGTCCATGAACCGCGTCGGATCGGCGCCGGGTGCGCCATGCTATCGTGACGCGTCAGCGATCAAGGAGCGAATGCCGTGGGCAACCGATTGAGCAGGATCACCACCCGTACGGGCGACGACGGCACCACCGGGCTGGGCGACGGCCGGCGCGTGCCGAAGGATGCCGCGCGCGTCGTCGCGTTGGGCGATATCGACGAGTTGAATTCGCAGCTGGGCGTGCTGCTTGCCGAGGCGTTGCCCGACGCGTTGCGCGCCACGCTGGCGCAGATCCAGCACGATCTGTTCGATCTCGGCGGCGAGCTGGCGATTCCGGGCCGGGTGGCGATCGGGGAGACGCAGGTCGCGCGGCTCGACGGCGAGATCGCCGCGTACAACGCGAACCTGCCGCCGCTGGTCGAATTCATCCTGCCCGGCGGCAGCCGCGCGGCGGCGCTCGCACACGTGGCGCGCACCGTGTGCCGGCGCGCCGAGCGCGCGGTGATCACGCTGGCGGGAGACGAGGGAGTGGGTGAGGGCGCGCGGCTCTATCTGAACCGGCTCTCGGACCTGCTGTTCGTGCTGTCGCGCGAGATCAACCGGCAGGCCGGCGTCGCAGACGTCTGCTGGCGCTCACCACGCCTGCGCGCGGCGGCTGAAGTGCAGGGTTGAAGCGCAGGGTTGAAGCGCAGGGTTGAAGCGTGAGACAGAAACGCGCCGCGCCGCCGGATGCTGCCCGGCAAACGCGGTCCGATGCACGGCCGGCTGGCGGACACGCCGCGCCGGCCATGGCCGCTCAGTTGCCGCGACCGCGCAGCAGGCGGCGCTGCCGCACCGATGCCGCGAGCGTTTCCAGCACGCCGAGGCTCTCTTCCCAGCCGATGCACGCGTCGGTCACGCTCTTGCCATATTCGAGCGGGGTGCCCGGCACGTGGTCCTGCCGGCCGGCCGCCAGGTTCGACTCGATCATCACGCCGACGATGCGCTGCTCGCCGGCGGCGATCTGCGTGGCGACATTCGCGCACACGGGAATCTGGTTGTCGTGCTTCTTCTCGCTGTTCGCGTGACTCGCGTCGATCATCAGGCGCGCGTCCAGACCGGCGCGGCCGATCTCGGTGCAGGCCGCGTCGACGCTCGCCGCATCGTAGTTCGGCAGCTTGCCGCCGCGCAGGATGATGTGGCAGTCCTCGTTGCCGGTGGTCGAGACGATCGCCGAATGACCGCCCTTGGTCACCGACAGGAAATGGTGCGGCTGCGACGCGGCCTTCATCGCATCCACCGCGATCTTGACGTTGCCGTCGGTGCCGTTCTTGAAGCCGACCGGGCAGGACAGCCCCGACGCGAGTTCGCGGTGCACCTGCGATTCGGTCGTGCGCGCGCCGATCGCGCCCCACGAGACCAGATCCGCGATGTATTGCGGGCTGATCATGTCGAGGTATTCGGTGCCCGCCGGCACGCCGAGCCGGTTGATCTGGAACAGCAGGTCGCGCGCCATGCGCAGGCCGTCGTTGATCTTGAAGCTGTTGTCCATGTGCGGATCGTTGATCAGCCCCTTCCAGCCCACCGTCGTACGCGGCTTCTCGAAGTACACGCGCATCACCACCTCGAGCTCGCCGGCGAAACGCTGGCGCTGCTCGGCCAGGCGGCGCGCGTAGTCGAGCGCGGCCTTCGGGTCATGGATCGAGCAGGGGCCGATGATGACGATCAGGCGGTCCTCCGCGCCGTGCAGGATCCGGTGCATCGCGCCGCGCGAGTGATAGATCAGGTCCGACGACGCTGCGTCGCACGGAAACTCGCGGATCAGGTGCGCGGGCGGAATCAGTTCCTTCAATTCGTGGATACGGACGTCGTCGGTGTTATGCGGGGGCATGTCGTGTTCCTTGCTTGTCGGGATGCTTCCAAAATCCTGCCGGGGACCGGGGCAAAAAAAAACCGCCAGACTCGCTGGCGGTTGATTCGGTCCTGCTGATCGTCAGCATGCCTCTCAGTCCGCCATGGGCTCGAGATAAAAATAAAACCAGAAGTACGGGCGGGCAAAGGTCGGCATCACTGAAGATCGGATTTCGGTTCGATGAGGATTCGGCGTCGTTCGGGACGCGGTAAGACTTTATACGCCGCACGGCGGAGCGCGGCAAGGCGCCGCAGACGATTCGCCGATAAAAGCGGATTTATCGCATGGAATCGCATTTCCATGCGGGAATGCCGCATGGAAATGTCGTTCTTGATTCAGGCCGTGCCGCCGACGGTCATCCGGTCGATCCGCAGCGTCGGCTGGCCGACGCCCACCGGCACGCTTTGTCCGTCCTTGCCGCACACGCCCACGCCGCGGTCCAGCGCCATGTCGTTGCCGATCATGCTGACGTATTTGAGCGATTCCGGGCCGCTGCCGATCAGTGTCGCGCCCTTCACCGGATAGGTCACCTTGCCGTCCTCGATCATGTACGCCTCGGACGCCGAGAACACGAACTTGCCGTTCGTGATGTCGACCTGGCCGCCGCCGAAGTTGACCGCGTACAGGCCCTTCTTGACCGACGCGATGATCTCCCCAGGTTCCCGGTCGCCGTTGAGCATGTAGGTGTTGGTCATGCGCGGCATCGGCAGCGCCGCGTACGACTCGCGGCGCGCGTTGCCGGTCACCGGCATGCCCATCAGACGGGCGTTCATCGAGTCCTGGATATAGCCCTTGAGGATGCCGTCCTCGATCAGCGTCGTGCACTGGGTCGGGTTGCCCTCGTCGTCGATGTTGAGCGAACCGCGCCGGTTCGGAATGGTGCCGTCGTCGACGACCGTCACGCCCTTGGCGGCCACGCGCTCGCCGATCTTGCCGGCGAAGGCGGACGAGCCCTTGCGGTTGAAATCGCCCTCCAGACCGTGGCCGATCGCCTCGTGCAGCAGCACGCCGGGCCAGCCCGGACCGAGCACGACCGTCATGTTGCCGGCCGGGGCGGGGCGCGCATCCAGGTTCACGAGCGCCGCGCGGATCGCGTCGTCGACATACGACGACAGCAGTTCGTCGGTGAAATAATGGTAGTCGTAACGCCCGCCGCCGCCGCCGCTGCCGATCTCGCGGCGGCCGTCCTGCTCGGCGATCACCGTCACCGAGACGCGCACCAGCGGCCGGATGTCGGCGGCCATCACGCCGTCGCTGCGGGCGACCATCACGATGTCGTACTCGCCGGCCAGGCCCGCCATCACCTGCTTGATGCGCGGGTCGCGCGCGCGGGCCATCTTCTCGACGCGTTCGAGGAGCTTGACCTTTTCGGTGGCGTCGAGCGACTCGAGCGGATCGCGCGGCAGGTACAGGTCGCGCCCGGACACGCCACGCAGCGCGGTCGCCGGGATGATGCGCCTGGGTTGCCTGGCTGCCTTGGTGCCGGGTACTTTCACGCGGCCGCTGCCGCCATGCGCGCCGATCACGCGCGTGGCCTCGGCCGCCTGCCGCAACGCTTCGGGCGTCAGGTCGTCCGAATACGCGAACGCGGTACGGTCGCCGGCGATCGCGCGCACGCCCACGCCCTGGTCGATGCTGAACGAGCCGGACTTGACGATGCCTTCCTCCAGGCTCCACGCTTCGCTGCGGGTGGTCTGGAAATACAGATCCGCGTAGTCCACGCGCTCCTGGAAGATGGCGCCCAGCGTCTTGATCAGCAAGCCTTCGTCGAGGCCGTGCGGCGTCAGCAGGGCGTCCTTGGCGATGGCCAGGGACTGGATCGCGGGTTCAATGAGATTCATGCTTGGCTTCCTAGTAAGGCAGGCGTGTGTCGGGGCGATCGTTCAGCGCCTCATTCAGGTCAATCATTCAGGTCAGCACCCGGTGCCGCCAGGCCGGCAGGCTCTGCCGGACGTCGGCGATGCGTTGCGGATCGACCAGCCCGGTGACGACGCCCGGGCCGGTGTCGCGCACCGCGACGATCTCGCCCCACGGGTCGATCAGCATGCTGTGGCCCCATGTGCGCCGGCCCGTGGGATGCTCGCCGCCCTGTGCCGCGGCCAGCACGTAGCACTGGTTTTCGATCGCCCGGGCCCGCAGCAGGATCTCCCAGTGCGCCTGGCCGGTCGTATAGGTGAAGGCGGAGGGCACCACGATCAGCGCGCAGTCGCCCAGCGCCCGGTACAGCTCGGGAAAGCGCAGGTCGTAGCAGATCGACAGCCCGACCCGGCCGAACGGCGCCGCGAAACCGGCGACGGCATGGCCCGGCGCGATCGTGCGCGCCTCGTCGAACGCGTCCTCGCCCTTGACGTAATTGAACAGGTGGATCTTGTCGTAGCGCCCGGCCTGGATGCCGTCCGGCCCATAGACGAAGGTGGTGTTCAGCACCCGCGCGGGGTCGTCGCCCCGCACCGGCAGGGTGCCGCCGATGACCCAGATGCGATGCGCGCGCGCCGCCTGCGACAACGTACGCTGGATCAGCCCGTGGACCGCGTCGTCGCCGGGCTCGGCGAGCGCGATCTTGTCGGTGTCGCGGCGGCCCATGTAGCAGAAATACTCGGGCAGCAGCGCGAGACCCGCGCCCGCGGCGGCGGCTTCGGCAATCAGCGCGCAGGCGTCGTCCAGATTGCGTTGCAGATCGGGCGCGCTGACCATCTGCAATGCCGCGACCCGGAAAGGCGCGGGCAATACGGCAGCGGTGGGGTCTTGCGGCAAGGCGGTGACGAGGGTCATGGGCGGCAGGTTCATCGAACGACATCGGATTCGGCCGCATCGGGCCCGGCCTCGCCAGACCCGTGCACGGCCCGGGCCACACCGGCCCGGCTCGATCGGGCAGCTTGATCCGGGCAGCTTGATCAGACAGATCAATCAGGCGGAAGCGCCGTCGCTGAGGGCATGTTACCGCGATTGCCGTCGGTGCGTTGGACGTGTGGCGCGGACCACGCACCGGTCACCGCATAGTGGCGCGTCAGGCTGCGCGAGAGCGGCTCGCTCAGTGCCATCTGCGCGACGAGGCTGCTCAGACCCAGCAGGGGATTGACGACCGCCACGGCGATCGACGCCGATCCGGCGTTCAGGTTCGGCACGACGGTGACATGCAGATCCTGGCGTCTGGCCGGCAGGTCGGCGGTGCCCGCGAGCATCACGTTCGCCGGCAGCGTCGTCAGTCGTCCGTCGCTCACGGTGACGATGCCGTGCGCGATCTGGCCGCTGGCGCTGAGGCGATCGAACGCGAGCCCCTTGCCGAAGATGCCCTTGAAGTCGAGCTGCATGAAGCGCGCGAGCCCCTGCAGGTTGACGACGCCCAGCAGACGCGCCGCGCCCGGGTGCACCTTCAGGATCTGCCCGCGCTTGAGGTCGGCCGCGACCTGGCCGTCCAGCGTCTGCATGTCGATGCGGGTGGGGGCGCCGTGCCAGTGGACCGCGCCGTCCACCGTGCCCGCGCCGCTGCGCAGCAGGTTCGGCATGCCGAGCTGGTCGAGCAGGGCGCCGCCGTCGTGTACCGCCAGATGGAATGCGACGTCGGACTCGGACTCGGGCTGCGGCGCGTTACGGCTCGCGGCGGTGGTGCGCCAGTTGCCGGTGGCGAGCAACTGCGCCGCTGACGTGCCGAGCGCGAAACGGTCGATGCGCCAGACCGGCGCGCCGCCCGCCTCGATATTGTGCGCGAGCAGTTCCAGCCGGCCGAGACGGCGGGTGCCGATCATGACGTCGTCGGCCGCCAGATCGATCGCCGGGAAATGGCGGGTCGGCCGGGTCGACGGGGCGGCGGGGGCGGCGGCAGCGCCCGCGGCGGCGGCCTGCGCCAGTACCGGATCCGCGGCCGGCACCGTCAGCTTCGAAAAGCGGGCGTGGATCGCGCCGCCGCCCTGCGGCTGCCATTCGGCGGCGCCGGCGACCTGCCGCGACGTGATCTGCGCTTCCCAACCCTGCATCGTGTTGCGATTGCCGGTGACGACCAGGTCGTTCCAGTGGCGCGACAGCAGCGTCAGCTCGCCGATATCGATGTCGAAGCGGTCCGGCAGCCACTGCGCCATTGCGCCCTGTGGGGGCGTGCCGCCCGGATGGAAGCGCGACGCGCGCTCGGGTGCGTGTCCCGGCGTCGTGAATACGAGCGGGGCGCCAGGACGTCTGCTCGCGCCGGCGCTTGCACCCGCACCCGCATCCGCGGGCGTATCGGCGGGCGTATCGGCGGGCGTATCGGCGGCGCCCGCCGTACCGTCGTCGGTGGCGAACGGGGATGGCGCGGGGACGGGGACGGGGACGGCGGACACGACGGTGGCCGGAGACGCAACGGGAGCAGGCGGGGCAAGCCGCCATGCGGCCGCATCGGTGGCGGTCTTCGTCCCGGCCGGCGTGGGAAGGGGAGTGGCTGCCATCGCGGCGACCGGGACCGCAGCGTCGGCCTGGACGCCACCGCTCGCGCCGGACGCCGCAGCGCTGAAGGCGCTTACCACCGCGCGCCACGCGTCGGCATCGAAGCGCTCCAGCGCGACGGCGGCCGTCACGCCATGGCGCGGCATCGCCAGCGGCCGGTTGACCGTGATCGTGCCTGCCAGCACCTCGGGTGTCTTGCCGCCGCGCCGCAGATAGACGGCATGCACGGGGCCGGCGCTGACGTCGATGCGTTGCAGCGGCGCGGGCAGTGTCGGCATGCGCGAAGCACGCTGGAAGGCGCGGAACGCCGGCAGCAGCGCCGGGCCTTCCAGCGTCGCACCGGCATCGGCGCCGGACGCCGTCGTGCCGCCATCTTCCTGGGCCAGCGCGCGCCAGTCCAGCGCCAGCGGCATCGCCGTCGGCGCCGCCTTGCCCAGCGGTGCGGGCAGATCGACGCCCAGCCCCACCAGATCCGACGCCATGTGGAAGGTCGGTTCGCCGTGGCCCACGCGGTGCAGTTCGCCCTGGTAGCCGGTCGTACCCGAGAGACGGCGCAGCCCTGCGACCATGGCCGGGCTCAAGCGATTCACATCGGCATGTGTGCCGAGTTGCGCGAGCATGGCCTGCGGCGTGACGCGGCCGCCGATGCGCACGTCGACGCTGCCGTCGCCTTGCAGATCGCCGCTGGCGTCGATATCGCCGCCCAGCAACCGTGCGTGGAGGCCGGTCGTGTGAGCGGTATGCGCGGTGAAGTCCACCTGACCGACGAGCGCGTCGAGCGGCGGCAGACGGTCGCTCTCGAGGCGATCGTGATCGAAGCTGAGCGTGCCCGCGACATGTATGCCGTTCTTGCGCGTCGAGGGTATCCGGGCCGGCGCGGCGGGCACGATCAGGGCGAGCGGATTGGCGACGACGCGTGCCGGGCGGGGGCCGTCCGGCGCATGGACGACGGCGCTGTCGGTGTCCCGGGGCATCGAGGTCGAGGTCGTCACGATGGCGTTGGCCCTGGGGGCGGCCGGGGTCGACGCGACGTCCGGCGCCGCACCGGTGGCCGGAGTGGCCGGGACGACAACGGCGGTGATGACGGGCGCGGCGCGGCGGCGCGGCACCGCGAGATGCAGTTTCAGCGTCGCCGGGCCCTGCGCATGCAGTTTCTCGGCAGCCCGGCCGCTCCAGTAGCCGAGCGGACTGGCATTCACGTAGTGCAGGTAATCGTCCAGCGGGCCCGCGGTCGTGCCGTCGATGAGCAGATCGCGCGTCGTGTCGCCGAGGTCGGCGATGCGCCCGGCGAGCGCGTTGACCTGCACGCCCCGGAAATGGCCCCCGGTAACGTCGAAACCCAGCCGGCGGCCGTCGACGAAAAACCGTCCCGCGACATTGTCGAACGCGGGC
>JBPBQT010000011.1:0-10872 GCA_050955065.1 Janthinobacterium lividum
GATCGACGACGTGCCGACGGTGAGCGAATTGCTGCGAAGGATGACCGCGGAGTATGCCGCCGCGGCGCGGCGTATGGCGACGCTGGCACCCGCCGTCGCTTCGCCCGCGACCCGCGGCGCCATTTCGGAACCGCGCGCGACCGCGCCTTGACGGCCGGATGGTCGCCTCGTCAGTTGCGATAGAGCTGGGAAAGCGGCTGCGGCACTTCATCCCACAGCGAGCGCACGCTCGGCACGCTGGCGGCGCGCAGCGTCAACGCCCGCCGGCGTTCCGCGCCGTTGCCCCGTTCCGCGTTGTAGCGGGCGATGTCGGCGCGCAGCGACCCCTCGCCCCGCACCGCGTCCGCTCCGGCATTGCCGCCCGCGTGGCGGGCGCCGGCATGGGCGGCCGCGCGCGAGGGCAGATAACGGTGTTTCGGCGCCGCCGGATGCGGGCTCGCCTCGCCGCCGGCGGCAATATGCGTGAGCGCGTCCGTCGTGCCTGTCGATGTTGTTTTTTGCATACGCAAAACGGTGTCTCCCACGGCGGACACGGGCGTTTTATCGACCGCCGGGGACATGACGGGTGTGGCCGCCGCCACGTTCGAATCCGTGCCCGCAGCCTGGGCGGGGCCCGTCATGGCTCCCGCCTCCGCCTGCGCGGCCGCCTTGGATCCGGCTTCGGCTTGCGCGGCCAGCGCGTCGGGCGACTCCTGCGACGCTGCCGGCACGGTGACGCGTACGCTCGTTCGACCTTCCGACCGGGCTATCAACGCCATCGGGGCGGACTGCTCCGACGCACGCCGCGCCTGGATTACGCTGTTGACCACGACCGTCCCCAGCGTCACCACGATCGTGACGCCCGCCGCCGCCACGGCGATCAGCGCCAGCCAGGCAGGACGGGATTTCTTGCGACGTATGGCAGTGGACATGTCAGAAGCGCGCGAAATGGAACCGACCCGGGACATGGTATGTAGGTGGACGAAATACGAAATAGGAAAAAACGGCGCACGCGTGGTGAAAACGGCATGCGCTGGGCTTGAATTTAAGCGCGCGACGACACGATGTCGAGCGTCAAAGTGTTAAGTGCCGAGCGCTCTTGTAACCACGTGTAACCCTGTTACAACCATGCCGATTCCCCCTTGCGCTGCGGCGCGAAACACGGCATGGGGTACCGGTTTCGCCAGCGGCTGCAATCGATCGGGGTATGTTTCGGTGAAATTCACTGCGTCGCCGCGCTCCTCGCCAACGTCACGACGCACGCGTCATTCATGCATTATGAGAATGAATAAGCAAAAAGAATGAATTTGTTTTTTCAATTGATTTCGGTTGGAATGATGCCATTCCCTTTTGCCGGGACGTCTCCGGCCGTCCCCATTCCATGCGCCATGGCCCGCCCCAAATACCTGCCCGATAATTTCACGCTGTCGCTCGTGGCGACTGTCGTGGTCGCCAGTTTTTTCCCCGCGCACGGCATCGGCGCGACGATCTTCGGTCATCTGACGACCGTCGCCATCGTCTTGCTGTTCTTCCTGCATGGCGCGAAACTGCCCCGCGAGGCGCTGATCGCCGCGCTCAAGCACTGGCGTCTGCACCTGCTGATACTGGGCAGCACCTTCGTCATGTTCCCGCTGCTCGCGCTCGGTCTGCGTCCGGTGCTGTCGCCGTTGGTCACCCCGGCGCTGTACACCGGCGTGCTGTTCACCTGCATGCTCCCGTCCACCGTGCAGTCGTCGATCGCGTTGACGTCGATCGCCAGGGGCAACGTCCCGGCCGCCGTCTGTGCCGCGTCCGCGTCGAGCGTGCTCGGCATCTTCCTCACCCCCCTGCTCGCCAGCGCGATCCTTTCCACGCACGGCAGCGGCGGCGACTCGCCGCTGCACATGATCGGCGGCATCGTGATGCAGCTGCTGGTGCCCTTCGTCGCCGGCCAGATCGCCCGGCACTGGATCGGCGCCTGGGTCACGCGCAAGAAAGCCATGTTGAAGCTGGTCGACAACAGCTCGATCATCCTGACGGTCTACAGCGCGTTCAGCGCGGCCGTGATCGAGGGCCTCTGGCACCAGATCCCTCCCGCGGCCATCGGCGGCCTCGTGCTGGTCAACCTGATCCTGCTCGCCATCGCGTTGGGCGTGACGACGCTGGTCGGCCGGCGCCTGGGCTTTTCCCAGGCGGATCGCATCACGATCATGTTCTGCGGGTCGAAGAAGAGCCTGGCCGCCGGCATTCCGATGGCCAAGGTCTTGTTCGCCGGCGCGGTCGGCGGCGCGGGCACGGTGGTGCTGCCGTTGATGCTGTTTCATCAGATCCAGCTGATGGTCTGCTCGGTGCTGGCGCAGCGTTTCGGCGCACGCGACCTTGCGCTCGACGACGGCGCGCTGCCGCAAGGCCCGACGCCGCCGGAACGCTGAAGCGCACATCCGGCCCGGTGGCCGAGGTTCGGACGCCCGGACGTTCGGACATTCCGGCGCACCAGCGGCCGGCGTTCCGGCGGCCGGCGCGCCAGTGACGGACAATGGAAGAAATTTTTGATGAAGGAACGACATGTCATCTGGCAACGGGGTAGTCGAGCACGCTCTTGAGCAGGCTTCCGAACACAATGCAGCGGAGCGGGTCATCGCCGGCGAGGGCACGACGGAGACCGCCTGGCGGGCCTGGCCGGGGCTGGCCGCGCTCGCCGGCATCGCGGTGACGACGCTGGTGCCGTCCGGACGCCGCGCGGTGATCGTCGCGCCGCACCCGGACGACGAGCTGCTGGGCACTGGCGGGCTGATCGCCAGCCTGCTGGCGCTGCCCGCCGCCGAGGCCCCCACCGAAGTCCTGGTCATCGCCGTGACCGACGGGACCGGCAGTCATCCGGATTCGCCCCTGTGGCCGGCCGGGCGGCTGGCGCAGGTGCGTCCGGCCGAGACCACGGACGCGCTGCGCGTCCTTCTGGACGGCGCCGCGCCCTGTCGTGAAGACGAGGCGCCCGCACGGGCGCTGCGCGTCGTGCGCGCCGGCCTGCCCGACGGCGGCGTCGCCGCGCACGAGGACGCGCTGTGCGATTTTCTGCGCAGCCGGTTGCGGGCGGACGACGTGCTGTTCGCGACCTGGCGGTTCGATGGCCATCCGGATCACGAGGCAGTGGGGCGGGCAGCGGCGCGCGCCGTCGCCGACAGCGGCGCGACGCTGGTCGAGGTGCCGGTCTGGACCTGGCACTGGGCCGCCCCGGGCGACAGTCGCGTGCCGTGGCACCGGGCACGCCGCCTGCTGCTCTCTCCATCAGTCGCACAGGCGAAACGACAGGCGGTTCAGGCCTATCCGAGCCAGTTGGTGGAGGATCCCTCCACGGGCGCCGCGCCGATCCTGCCCCCCTATGTCCTCGCCCGCGTGCTTCGGGAATTCGAAGTGTTCCTTGTCTGAGGACGATGGTCGTGAAACCGGCGATCGTCGACATGGACAATGACCTTTTGCGATTCATTGTATTGCTGGACCCGCAGGCCGGGCTGCCCTCGTTGCAAAGGCCAGCGCTGACGCAGGTCCCGACAGATGGAGTGTGCCTCATGAAAAACCTGAAACTGATCGTCGCCACCTGCGCCGGCATCGCCGCCCTGGGCGCGGTACCCACCGTGCACGCACAGGACGGCAGCAGCGCGCCGGCGGCGACGTCCCCATCCCGCCAGTCATCGACGTCGGCGCCGACGCGCCCGTCGCGCCGCCCTGCGTCGAACGACAACGGTTGCACCGGGCCCGCGAGCTTCTGCAGCACGTATTTCGGCAATTGATTCCGGCAACCGGTTTCGATGGCCGGATCGGTCAGTTGATTTCACCCACCGATCCGGCAGACCCGGCGCGCTTCGGCACCCTGTGCACGATGCGGAGGGCGGCTTCGGCCGCCCTCATGCGTTTACCGCGCGCCTTGCTTCCTGACAGCGCGCGCCGGCTCGAAGCGTCGCTCCGCGCCAATGCCGGCATCACGCGGGCTGCCGGAACGTCTCGGTGACATGGTCGATGAAGGTACGCACCCGACGGTTGACGAAACGGCGGCTGGGATAAACCAGAAACAGCGACACGTCGCCGTCGTTGACGATGGCGGGTGCCACCAGGCGTTGCAGCTTGCCGCTTTTCAGGTCGCGTTCGACCAGGGCCTGCGGCAGGATCGAGAAACCCATGCCTTCGAGCGTCGCGCCGTGCAGCATCATCGGCGAATTGGATGAAAATACCGGCGTCAGGTGCACGCGCGACGCGTTCTCGCCGTCGACGAATTGCCATTGATGACTGCGCATGTCGTTGCTGGGTGCGAGAAAGGCATGCGATTCGAGATCGAGCGGCTGCCGCGGGATGCCGGCGCGCGCCAGGTAGGCCGGCGCGGCCACCGGAATGCGCGACAGGGTATCCAGCGGTCGCATGACCAGCGTTTCGGATTTGACCATGTGATCGGCGACGATGCCGACGTCGTAGCCCTCGTCGATGATGTCCACCGGACGGTCCATCAACGTGACCTGCACGGCGATTCCCGGAAATCGCTCGCGATAGGACGCGAAGACCGGCGCGAGGCGCATCAGCGCGAAACCGGCCGACGACACCACGCGCAGCGCGCCCCGCGTCTCGCTCGACGCGCGCGCGACGCTGGTCTCGATGTCGTCGATCTGATCGAGCACCGCGCGGCAGCCTTCGAGATAGGACTGACCGGCCTCGGTCAGCGCGACGCGGCGCGTCGTGCGGTTGAACAGGCGGATGTCCAGATGCGATTCGAGGCTGGCGATGCTGCGCGTGACGACCGGCACCGACACATCCAGCTGCTGCGCGGCGCGCGTGAAACTCTCCCCTTCCGCCACCCGCGTGAAGACCCGCATCGCGTGAATCAGATCCATGCTCTCGTCTCGTTGATGCCGGGGGCCCGGATGGCAGGGCGCCGGCGATGGAAGGGTGGCGCGCGAACGTCCGCAGGAAGGGCGATGGGCCCGCTAGCCTTCCCGACCCGACAACTCCTGCTCCGGCTTGCGCTGCGCCGCCGGTAGCAGCAACTCCAGCGGATGCGCCAGCAGGCGGCGTCCCACGCTGCGATAGATCTCCCGCCTGTCCACCGGCAGCGTCGTGCGCGAGCGCAGCGCCATCTGGAACGCCAGCGTGAAACTGACCGCCACGTTCAGCACGGCCATCGCCGCCGTACCCGCCACAGCCCACCAGAGTACGCTTTCATGCAGCACTTTGGGGCCCAGTACGCCAAGCGCCACGGCGATCGAGCCGGTCGACAGGGTCACGTGCCGAACTTCGAACGGCAACGCGAACGCGGTCATCACGGCCGGCACGAGCCCGAGCATCAGCCCGAGCGCGACATTGCTGACGATGCCCGAGAAATTATGCCGCCAGAAATGGGCGATCCGGGCCGCGCCCGCATTGCCGAGCGCGAACCGCAGGCGGCGGTTGTAGTGCAGGACGTCGCCGATGCGGTGCAGCGAGAACCAGTTCTCCGCCCAGCCGGCGAGCAGGCTCGACACCCAGAGCAGCACGCCGGTCATCGCCGCGTAAAGGGGCGTGGGGCCCAGCAACGAGAACGATGCGAGCGTGGCGCGCGCCTTCTCGGGCGAGATCAGGTGGCCGCCGGTCAGGCGGAACCAGGCCAGCTGCACCAGCAGGCAGAGCGGGAAGACCAGCGCGAGATTACCGAAGATCGCCGCGGCCTGGGAGCGCATCAGCGCCACCACCTCGGCGGCGAACGCGTCCAGGCCCTCCGGCGTTCCGGCGGCTTCCAGCCGCTGCGCGATGGCCGGCGCGGTCATCGCCGGCTGCTTCGTGGCCAGCGTGAAATGCAGGAAATGCATCAGCACGAAGCTCCACGCATAGTTGAGCCCGGCGAGGAAACCCTCGACCATGGGCTGCATGTGCGCGCCGGTGATGAAGAACTTGAAATACACGGTGACGGCGGTCACCGCCCCTCCGCCCGACGCCATCCAGAGCATCTGGCGATACTCGCGCCGGTCGTGCGCGATGTAATGCCCGCCGGTCTGCGCGCAGCTTTCGACCATCTTGCGCGCCAGCAGCGAGAAACTCATGCGCAATAGATGCCCGATGCTTTGCCGGGCGCGGGTGGCGCGTATCAGGTCGGCGATCAGGCTGGCCTGCGAGGCGGGGTTGTCGGTCGTCATCCAGGCATCGAGCAGGCGCTCGAAGCGGATCAGCCGCTCGCGCATCCGCTCGACCTGGAACACCACCTCGACACTGACGCCGTTCGCATCCAGATGCGCATAGAGTTCGCGGATCGCTTTATGGCATCCGTCCAGCAGCGCACGCAGTACGTTCACTTCCTGCAGCAGTCTGAGCGCGGCCGCCATGCGGTCCGCACGCTCGGCGGCGGTCGTGCCGTCGCGCGCGGCATCGGGCGCCAGGTCCGCTGCCAGATGCGCCCCCGACTGCGGCGACGCGCCGAACGCTTGCGGCGCCGCCTCCCGCATCGCGTGCGCGGCTTCGACGCTCTGCATCGCCGGGCCGAGGCGGTAGAACGGCAGCGCCTGGATCCGGGCCTCGGACAGGCGCGAGCGGACGGCCGAGGACAGCCCGGTCGAGCCGATCTGATAGCACAGGTTGTGCATCGCCGCGAGCAGGGCATGCGAGAAGTCGCCGGCGCTGACGGCGCCCGTCCCCCCACCGGCGTCGGCCGCAGGCCGGGGACGGCGTGCCGCGCCTTCGTCCGCGTGGTCGCGGTCGCGGTGGTGATGCGGGTCGCGGTGGTGATGCGGGTCGCGGTTGTGGTGCGGGTCGCGGTTGTGGTGCGGGTCGCGGTTGTGATGCGGGTCGCGGTTGTGGTGCGGGTCGCGATCGCGGTTGTGATGCGGGGTATCGGCCTCGGCGCCGGCGTTCGCGTCATCGAGGCCGTAAAGCAGCAGGCCATGCAGCGCGTCGAGCAGTTCCGCGGGAATCGTGTCGATCCAGCTGGCTTCGTCGGCGACACGGCCGTCGTCCGCATCGGCGAACATCAGCGTCACCAGCGCCGACAGGTTCCGCGTATTGGGCGCCGGCGGGATCAGCGACGACTGCACGCGCTCGACCAGCGCGCCCCAGAAACCCGAGCGGGTCGGCATGCCGGTGTCGCACAGCAGCGAGATCGCGTCACCTTCGGCCAGCGTGGCGCGCAGCAGGCGCGCGACGTCGCGCTTCCAGTCGGGATGCTGGTCGAGCGTGCGCAACAGATAGCGCAGGCGGACATGCTGGGGCCGGGACACGCGCCGGTCGACCTTGCCGTCGGGCAGGCCGCCACGGCGCACCCAGCGGACCAGTTCGATCAACCAGTGGTTGCGGGCGCCATGCGGCGCCTGCCATTCGACGTGTGTGAGCAGTTCGATCAGTTGCCGCCCGCCGTTGCGGGAGGCACGCCATTTCTTTAGCGTTGGTGCGAGAGTTCGAAACATAGAGGCGGGTCATCGGAAGCGGCTGTCGTCAGGGATTCTACCGACTTCAGCGATTCTACCGACTCTCCGCGGGTTTCCACCGGCGCCCGATGCGGCGGCCGGTCGGACGCTCAGTCCGCCGTGTCGTTCTCGACCGGGATCGACGACACCGAGTGCGATGCATGCTGGGCGCGCACCACGGTGCCATAGACGAAGGCGGTGTCGCGGCGATTCGCGCTCTGCGGGGCATAGCCGGCCTGGACCGCGTCCGCCAGCTCGGCGCGCACTTCGGCACGGGTCTTCGGCAGGTTGTTGTCGACATGGCTCGCCGTCTGCAACTGCTGCACGTCCGCCCACTGGGTATTGTCGCCGGCGTTGAGCACCCGCGTATTCTGGGCGAAGGCCGGAGCGGCGAGGACGGTGGAAAGCAACAGCGCGGCGGTGGTGATTTTTTTCATTATCTTTCTCGGTAAGGCAGGGCATCCAATGGCGGATATCCCGTCGACAGAGACAGTATTAGACTTTACCTATCAAAGATAAACACTCGATAGCTTAAAACACTGTTCTATCCAAGACAACAATCCGAGTTAACCCTAGGTCCCGATCGTCATGCCGACGGGCTTGTCGAAAGACCGTCGCCCTCGTCGTCGCTATCGGGTCGCGGCTGCGACGTCGTGGGCGAGGCGGCCGGCACGTTGCGCGGTGCGATCGAGGTGGCCACGACCTGTCCCGCTTTCAGTCCGCAACGCGTGATCACCGGTCGCCATGTCCATTGCCGGCGAACCCGGGCCGAGCCCTTGATGACGACCTGGGCGTCGATGCCGAGCGGCTTCTCGATGCTGAAGATCGCATCGTCACGACGCACCTGCGCGCGGATCACGTAACGGTCGAGCTGCACCAGCCGGTCATAGCGCGGATTCGCCTGGATGACGCGGCCGAGCGCGGCCACGCACGCCGCGACCTCGGGCCGGACATGCAAGGTGGATTGCAGATATCGCATCGCCGCGGAGGACGACGCGGCGGCGTCGGGAAGGGTCTGGGCGTGCAGCGGCACGACCGGCAGGACGGCATAGGCCAGCAGGACGCAGGGCAGAAACACGCCGGAAGATGCGCGGGGAAGCCCACGACGAAACACGCGACGCGGCGCTGGATGGACGGAAGGCAGGCGCATGACGGACCGGGTTCTCGGGCGAACGGGCTACCGATGGTAACAGGCGCCCGGCGTCGTTCGGTAAGTCATTGTTTCTGGCGCATACTTATCCAGAGCGAGCGAGTATGCTCGTTATTCGAGACTGGGTCTCGACCTCGAACCTGTTCCCCGGAGCCTTTGGATGAAAAATACGCGCGCAATCGACCGCCGCCCCCTGCTCACCATGCTGTACGGTCTGGGCGTCGCCATCGCGATGCTGGTGACCGCATTGCCGGCACATGCACAGGGCGCGCCGTCGCGCATGGGTGAATGCAACCATCAGTCGGCGGGCAAGACCGGCGCCGACCGCAAGGCCTTCATGCACGAGTGCCTGTCGAACAAGCCGGCGCCGCCTCCCAGCCGTCAGGACAAGATGCGCATGTGCAGCCACGATGCGACCGGCAAGAAGGGCGACGATCGCAAGGCATTCATGAAGGACTGCCTGAGCAATCACTGAGCACCCCGCGCATGACGTCCGTGTCCGTCGCGGGTCGGCACGTCATGCGGGTCAGTATTTCACCGGGGGGCGGCGGCAGGCGAGGTACAGGGTCTGCTGTCCCGAATTCACGCTGCGCGTGAGTTCCTCGTAGCCGCCCTCGCCGCAGGCCACCTGCGCGCGCCGTTCGCATTCGGACCAGTCGCCGCCACCGTTGCAGCCAACCTGCATGGTCGGCCGGCCGTCCGCGGTGAACAGCGGCGGCGCCGAACCGCATCCGGCCAGTAGCAACAGACCGATTCCGCACAAGATCCCGTTCTTCATTTTTCGTCCGCCTTTGCGCTGTGATTGACATTGTTCGCCTGCGCGCGCCCTTTCCACTCGCCGCCGCGGCCCAGCCAGTGACGACGTCCCGAGTCGATGGTCGCGGCCAGATAGAACGCGGCGACCGCCGGCAGTAGAACCGCCTGCCAGGCCGGTTGGCGGTAATACCGCAGCATCGGCCCGTAGCTGAACATCAGCATGCCCCAGGCGGCGAGCGCGGGCAGCGTCCACCACGCACCGGCGACCAGGCCGGCGATCGTCAGCACCGGTGGCACGAGGTAGGTCAACACCATGCCGGCGCAGGCACCCAGCAACAGCCAGGGCGAGTAGTGCAACTGCGTGTAGGCGGTCCGGGCGATCATACGCCAGATGTCGGGCCAGCCGTCGTACGGCCGGATCGACCAGGCGTCGTCGGCGAGATCGAGACGGATCGACCCACCCCCGGCATTCCCCTCGGCGCCGCGCTTCTTGATCTCGGCGGCCAGCGAGCAGTCGTCGATCAGCGCGCCCTTGATCGCAGCCAGACCGCCGATGCGCTCGAGCGCGGCGCGGCGCAGCAGGATGCAGCCGCCGGCGGCGCCGGCGGTGCGTTGACGGCGGTCGGCGACCCAGCGGAACGGATAGAGTTTCGCGAAAAAGAACACGAAGGCCGGGATCAGCAGCCGTTCGGCGGGCGACGTGCAGCGCAGCCGCACCATCAGCGACGCCATGTCGAGACGCTCGCGCAATGCCCGGGCCAGCAGCGCGCCCAGGCCGTCGGCGGGATGCGTGATATCGGCGTCGGTCAGCCAGATCCATTCCGCGTCCGGCAGCCATGTCGACTGCGCGGCGATGCCTTCGGCCTGCGCCCAGACCTTGCCGCTCCAGCCGGCCGGCAGGTCGCGCGCATGCACCACCCGCAACCGGGCGGGAGCGTCGCCCCCCAGGGCCGCGGCGGCGGCGTGCGCGACGGCGGCCGTGCCGTCGTCGCTATGATCGTCGACGACGATCACGGAGAAGGCGCCGGCATACCGTTGCGACAGCAGCGAACGCACCGCCAGGCCGATCACGTCGGCCTCGTTGCGCGCGGGCACCACCGCGACGACCGCGGGCCATGTCTCGCCGACGGGTAACGACAGGTCGGTCGCGGGCAGGCGCACCTTCCAGAAGCCGCCGCGGAAAAACAGGAGAACCGTCCAGATCAATAGCGAAATACACGCCAATACCGCCGCCATGCGACTCCTTTCAACACAGGTGTGACCGCGGGTGCAACCGCGGGGGGCAACGCGGTGCCACGTGGGGCAGCCGCGGGTGAAGCGCGGACGCCACGTGGATGCCACCGCGGGTTGCCGGCACGCCGCCGGCCGGGGCCGTGCCGGGAAGGGACGGTCGACGCCGGCGTGTGCCGGGGCCGTGGAACCACGGCAGGATGCTAGCTTACCGCAAGCGGCGTCGAAAACGGATCGGACGGTGCAGACGAGGCCGTCCGGTATCTGACGGACGGCTAACAGCCGACGGCCGACGTCAGGCGTCAGGCGTCAGGCGGCGGGCGGCGGGCGGCGGGCGGCGGGCGTCAGGCGGTGGGCGGCGGGCGG
>JBPBQT010000012.1:0-10698 GCA_050955065.1 Janthinobacterium lividum
TGAAAATCCCGCGAAAAACCGGCCCGCCGGCATTCTGCTGATCGACAACCTGCGCCGTGTCGATCACCTGCCGTTTTTACGCGTGACGGGCGGGCAGATCAGCGGACCGGTCGACATGACCCATCACGATCTTGAAAATATCGATACCGTCTCGGCGGCGAGACTCGTCGTGAAAGAGCGCGATGGTGACGGGAAAGAAACGGTCGTCACCATCGCGCCGCGGAAAATCGACATGGGCGCGGCGGACGTCCATTCCACCGGAAGCATGAGCACGGGCGAATTGTCGGCAAGCAGGACCATCGTCGCCGAGGGCCTGCTTCAAGGCGGCAGGATATATGCGAAAGGTCCCATCCACGCAGAGGGCAATCTGGAAGTGGACGGTACCGTTGTCTCTCGCGGCAGCCTTTCCACGCAGCACAGCCTGATTCTCGGGACCGTGAAGGCGGAACGACCCTGCCAGCCGAACGGCGCGTTGTCGGCAGGGCCGGATGCCACGCTGCTTCAATGCCGCGCCGGACACTGGACGGAGATCGGCGCGGACGCCAGGACCGTTGCGCACGAAGTGCGGATCATTCATCGGCGGGAAGAAGGCCGACTGGAACAACGGACCATGCCCGTCAAGGTCGGACCCCGCTATCCGCTGCAAAACAATTACTCCGTCGGGTATGTCGATGACGAATGGGACACCTGCGCGATCGACTACGTCGACGATCTCTACGATGCCACGATGCGTCACAGCGCTGGCCTGTCCCGCAAGCGGTGGTGGGTACGCGGACAGGCACCGTATGCCTATATCAGGGAAATGTGGGGGGTGGCCTACGTCAAATGCGAAAGACGCATCTTCGACTGACGCGCCTGTCGGGCAACGCGCGCGGCCAGGGCTTCACGCGTTGCGCTCGACACAGGCGCGTCGAGCGCAAGCCCGCTCAATAATCCGCTTCCTCGATCCACGCCGACTGGATCGCTTCCAGGATCTTCTCGTTCGAGCGCTCCGGCGCATCGTCGAAGCCGTCGAGCGCCACCACCCACTTGTGCAGATCGGTAAACCGCACCTGCAGCGGATTCACGTCGGGATGCGCTTCGGACAGGGAGATCGCGATGTCGTTGGTGTCATGCCATTTCATGATCCGGACTCCGTTCAGTGTTCTTCTTTCGCGTGATTGATCGTGTAGCGCGGGATCTCGACGACGAGGTCGGTATCGGCCGGCACGAACGCCTGACACGACAGGCGCGACGCCGGTTCCAGCCCCCACGCCTTGTCCAGCAGATCTTCCTCGTCATCCTCGGCCGGCGTCAATGCCTCGAAACCCTCGCGAATCACGACGTGACAGGTCGTGCACGCGCACGACTTCTCGCACGCATGATCGATCTCGATGCCGTGATCGAGCAGATTGTCGCAGATGGTCTTGGCGGTGTCGGCGTCGATCACCGCGCCCTGCGGGCACAACTGCGCATGCGGCAGCACTACGATTTGGGACATTGCATTCTTCCTGTTCGAACGGTCCTGGCGTCGCCGGCCCCTGCGGGAAACCGGCAATGCCTTAATTGATCTCGCGAATGTTACGCCCGGCGAGCGCCGCGCGGATGCTCTTGTTCATCCGGCGCGCGGCGAACTCGTCGGTGGCGGCGGACATGTCCTTGATCGCGGCCTCGATCGCGTCGGCGTCGTCGCCCGCGACCACGGCCTGCAGCGCGGCGAACGCCCGGTCCACCGCCTGCCGCTCGTCGCCGTCGAGCAACTCGCCGTCGAGCGCCAGCGCGGACGCGGTCGCGTCGAGCAAACGTCCCGCGTCCACCTGCTGCTCGCGCAACGCACGCGCCTTCATGTCGTCGGACGCGCTGCGGAAACTGTCTTCCAGCATCCGCGTGATGTCCTCGTCGCCCAGGCCGTACGAAGGCTTGACCACCACCGACGCCTCGACGCCCGACAGCGTTTCGCGCGCGGACACCGACAGCAGCCCGTCCGCATCCACCTGGTAGGTGACGCGGATGCGCGCGGCGCCCGCGGTCATCGGCGGGATGCCGCGCAATTCGAAACGCGACAGCGAACGGCAGTCGGTGACCAGTTCGCGCTCGCCCTGCATCACATGGATCGCCATCGCCGTCTGGCCGTCCTTGAACGTCGTGAATTCCTGCGCGCGCGCGACCGGAATCGTCGAATTGCGCGGAATGATCTTCTCGACCAGGCCGCCCATCGTCTCGACGCCGAGCGACAGCGGAATCACGTCGAGCAGCAGCCAGTCGTCGCCGTCCGCGCCGCGGTTGCCGGCCAGCAGATCGGCCTGGATCGCGGCGCCGACGGCCACGACCTGATCCGGATCGATGTCGGTGAGCGGCGGCTGGCCGAAGAAGGCCTCGACCGCGCGGCGCACGCAGCGCATGCGGGTCGCGCCGCCGACCAGCACGACGCCCTTGACGTCGGCCGGCGCCAGCGCCGCATCGCGCAGCGCGCGGCGCGTGGGCGCGAGCGTGCGCTTGACGAGCGGCTCGACCCACTGCGCGAAATCGGTTTCGGAAAACGTGAAACGGATCACCTGCCCGCTCGACAGCGTCGCGTTGACGGTGGCGCTATCCGCATCCGACAACGCTTCCTTGGCGACCCGGACGCGATCGAGCAGCAGGCGCGTGTCTTCCGCGGGCAACGTGCCGCCTGCATCCGTCGCGCTCATCGACCGCGCCAGCAGCTGCGCGAGCACCGCGTGATCGAAATCGTCGCCACCCAGTTCGGTGTCGCCGCCGGTCGAGAGCACTTCGAAGACGCCCTGCGTCAGGCGCAGGATCGACAGATCGAACGTGCCGCCGCCGAGGTCGTACACCGCATAGGTGCCTTCCGCGCCGTTGTCGAGGCCATAGGCGATCGCCGCGGCGGTCGGCTCGTTGAGCAGGCGCAGCACCTCCAGACCGGCCAACTGCGCGCTGTCCTTGGTCGCCTGGCGCTGCGCCTCGTCGAAATACGCGGGAACGGTGATGACCGCGCCCACCAGCGATTCCGCCAGCGTCGCCTCGGCGCGCTCGCGCAGCACGGCGAGAATGTCGGCCGACACCTCGACCGGGCTCTTCACGCCCTGGACCGTGTCGATCTTGACCATGCCCGGCGCGTCGACGAACGCATAGGGCGCCTGACTGCGCTGCGCGTCGGCCAGCCCTCGCCCCATGAAGCGCTTGACCGACACGATGGTGTTGCGCGGATCGATCGCGGCCTGCTGCTTCGCGGCGCGGCCGACACGGCGCTCGCCGTCCGGCAGGTAACGCACGACGGACGGCAACAGCACGTGTCCCGCTTCATCCGGCAGAACGTCGGCGATGCCGTTGCGGACCGCCGCCACCAGCGAATTCGTGGTGCCGAGATCGATGCCCACGGCGACGCGACGCTGGTGCGGGGCGGGCGCCATGCCCGGTTCGGATATCTGGAGTAAGGCCATCTTGTCGTTTTAAGGGGAAATGGAGAGCGCCGGAACGCCTGCCGTCCCGGACCAGGCGGCGGCATGCCCCTGCCGCCATGCCGACGCTTACGCGTCTTCGAGACGCGCGATCTGCTTGCCGGCGGCTTCGGACACGCGCTGGATGAACAGCAGCTCGCGGGCGGTCTCGGCGGCCGGCTGGTCGGCGCCGCTGTCGAGCCAGCCCGCGAGCTTGTCGAAACGGATCCGCGCGGCGTCGCGCAGTTCGCCGAGCACCGCATCCAGCGCGCCGACATTGCGCGCGGCGGCGCCGTCGTCGATCGCTTCGCGCCACTCGATCTGCTGCATCAGGAAGTCCGGCGCGATCGCGGTGCTCTGCTCCGCCTGCACGTCGATACCGCGCAGTTGCAGCAGATAGATCGCCCGTTTCAGCGGGTCGCGCAGCGTCTGGTACGCCTCGTTGGCGCGCGTCGCCCATTGCATGGCGACGCGTTTCTGCGCATCGTCGCCACCGACGAAGCGGTCCGGGTGCACCTGCGCCTGGACCGTGCGATAGGCGCTGTCGAGCGCGGTTTGATCGAGCGCGAAACGCGCCGGCAGGTCGAACAGCGCGAAGTGCGTCGCGTCGGCGGTAAGGATGGACATCGGTATCGGCGTCGTTCGGTTGAAGCGGCTGACCGTCCGTCGGGTACGCTCAGATACGGAAGGATTCACCGCATCCGCATTCGTCCTTGACGTTCGGATTGTTAAATTTGAAACCTTCGTTCAGGCCTTCACGCGCGAAGTCGAGTTCCGTGCCGTCGATGTACGCGAGGCTTTTCGGATCGACGATCACCTTGACGCCGTGGCTCTCGAACACCTGGTCTTCGGTCGCCAGCGCATCGACGTATTCCAGCTTGTAGGCCAGCCCCGAGCAACCGGTCGTGCGTACGCCCAGGCGCAGGCCCATGCCCTTGCCGCGCCGTACGAGGAATTTCGCGACGTGCTGCGCCGCCTTCTCAGTCAAAGTAATCGCCATGTCTCTTGTCACGCCTCGCTGCGAGGTGCTCCTTTGGTCCATCATCGCCGCGGAAGGCCGGATCTGCCGCGGTCGTACCGTATCGCCCCCGCCGCATGCGGCGGGGATGCTCCGTCAGGCGGCGCGCGCCGCGCCTTCCAACGCGGTGCCCGTATGCACGGTGCCCGGCGTCTGTACGGCGCCCGCGCCCACCGCATCGGTCGCGAGATCGGTCGATTCGCCGTGACGCTGGCGGTAGTCGGCGATCGCGGCCTTGATCGCGTCCTCGGCAAGGATCGAGCAATGGATCTTCACCGGCGGCAACGCCAGTTCCTCGGCGATCTGCGAATTCTTGATCGACGCCGCTTCGTCGAGCGTCTTGCCCTTCACCCATTCGGTGATCAGCGAACTCGACGCGATCGCCGAGCCGCAACCGTAGGTCTTGAACTTCGCGTCCTCGATGATGCCATCGGCACCCACGCGGATCTGCAGCTTCATGACGTCGCCGCACGCCGGCGCGCCGACCATGCCGGTGCCCACGCTGTCGTCGCCCTTGTCGAACGAACCGACATTGCGGGGATTTTCGTAGTGATCGAGTACTTTTTCGCTATATGCCATGTTGATTCTCCAGAATCAGTGAGCGGCCCACTGGATCGAATTGATGTCGATCCCGTCCTTGTACATTTCCCACAAGGGCGACAGGTCGCGGAGCTTGGAAATCTTGTTCTTCATCAGGTCGATCACGTAGTCCACCTCGGCTTCCGTCGTGAAACGGCCGATCGTGAAACGGATCGAGCTGTGCGCCAGTTCGTCGTTGCGGCCCAGCGCGCGCAGTACGTACGACGGTTCGAGCGACGCCGACGTGCAGGCCGATCCCGACGACACGGCCACATCCTTCACGGCCATGATCATCGACTCGCCTTCGACGAAGTTGAAACTGATGTTCAGGTTGTGCGCGACCCGGTGTTCGAGGTCGCCGTTCACGTAGATCTCTTCCATGCCCTTGAGCCCGGCGAGCAGCCGGTCCCGCAGCGCACGAATCCGCTCGTTCTCGGCCGCCATCTCGACGCGCGCCAGACGGAACGCCTCGCCCATGCCGACGATCTGGTGCGGCGCCAGCGTACCCGAGCGCATGCCGCGCTCGTGACCGCCGCCATGCATCTCCGCCTGAATGCGTATGCGCGGCTTGCGACGCACGAACAACGCGCCGATGCCCTTCGGACCGTAGGTCTTGTGCGCCGAGAACGACATCAGGTCCACCTTCAGCGTCGCGAGGTCGATCACGACCTTGCCGGTCGCCTGCGCCGCGTCGACATGGAACACGATGCCCTTCGCACGCAGCAGCTCGCCGATCGCGGCGATGTCCTGAATCACGCCGATCTCGTTGTTCACATACATTATCGACACCAGGATCGTGTCGGGGCGCAGCGCCGCCTTCAGGACCTCGATATCGATCAGACCGTTTTCCTGGACATCCAGGTAGGTCGCCTCGAAGCCTTCACGCTCGAGTTCGCGCACCGTGTCGAGCACCGCCTTGTGTTCGGTCTTGACGGTGATGATGTGCTTGCCCTTGCTCGCATAGAAGTGCGCGGCGCCCTTGATCGCGAGGTTGTTGGATTCGGTCGCGCCGGACGTCCAGATGATCTCGCGCGGATCGGCGTTCACCAGCGCGGCGACTTCGCCCCGCGCTTCCTCGACCGCACGCTCCGCGTCCCACCCATACGGATGGCTGCGCGACGCGGGGTTGCCGAACTGCTCGCGCAGGAACGGAATCATCTTGTCGACCACGCGCGGATCGACGGGCGTCGTCGCGCTGTAATCCATGTAAATCGGCAAATGGGGAGTGTCGTTATTCATTATGTGCTCCGTAAGCGTGCTGCTCGGCGTACTGTTGCTGATGTCTGTCCGGACCCGGCGCAATGCTCAGGACCGGGCCAGATTGAATACCGAATTCGGGCCTCGCGGCACCACGCGCGCCGGCGGTTCGATCACCGGCGCCGCCGTCTGCCGGCGGTCGCGCACGACCGCGGTCGCATGCGGCTGGCCGCCCTGCTGGTCGACGAGATCCTGCAGCGAGACGGAATCCAGGTACTCGACCATCTTGCGGTTCAGCGTCGACCAGAGTTCGTGCGTCATGCAGTGCCCATCGAGCTTCTTCGCGCCTTCGCACTCGCCCTTGCCACCGCACTGGGTGGCGTCGATCGGCTCGTCCACCGCGATGATGATGTCGGCGACCGTCACCGCATCCGCGGGACGGGCCAGATTGTACCCGCCGCCGGGGCCGCGCACGCTCTCGACGATCTCGTGCCGCCGGAGCTTGCCGAAAAGCTGCTCCAGGTACGACAGGGAGATATGCTGCCGCTGGCTGATGCCGGCGAGGGTCACCGGACCCTGATCCTGGCGCAGCGCCAGATCGATCATCGCGGTGACGGCGAAACGACCTTTCGTGGTGAGTCTCATCTGGGAGCCTCAATCAATTGGTGAAGAATTCTCGACAAGTTTAGTCAAGTATAAATGTCCTAGTGAATTAGTCAAGTATTACCCAGCGCGCGCACGGCCGGCATCGCACGCCTGGCGTGGACGGGCGAACAGGCGCAAGGCCCCGTGCGCGCCACAGGGAAAGGTCCTGCAAGCGAACGGAATTGTCGTAATACTTGTAAAGTGAAACAACCGTCACGTGCTCCGCCCGGAAACGTCCCTTACCGGCCTCAGGCCGAACCGCCCGCCATGAAGAACCGAATGCGTATCGCCCACACCCTGTACCCGTGCAGCCGCGCCGTGCTCCGTCCCTGCCGCGCGCGCCTCGCGGCAGCGGGCTTGTGCATGACGCTTGCCGCGTGCGTCGCCGCGCCCTATGGCGGCTATTCGGACTATTCGGGTTATGTCGCGCAACCGGCCAATATCGAGACCGGCCCGACGTATTACGCGCCCGCGCCCTACTATGGCCCGGTGCAAGGTGGCGCGGTGTATTACGAGGAAGGTCCCCGCTGGCGCGGTCCGCCTCCCGGTTACCGTGACGACGGCCCGCGCTTCCCGCACCACGACGGTCGCGATCAGCCAGGCTTCGGCAATGCCGGACGGGAAGGCCCGGGGCGGAACAATCCGGGGCAGGAACGCCCCCGGCAAAACGATTCGGGGCAGCCGCGGCAAGGCGGACAGCCGGGTCAGGGAGGACAGCCAGGCGGACAGAACGCCCGTCCCGCCTCGCCTCCCGTCGGCCCCCGATCCGGTAACGGCGGCGTGCGCTCCGGCGGCGGCGAGGGCCGCTGGAATGGCGGTGGCGGCGCGCAGGGCGGCGGCCATGGCGGACCTGGCGGACCTGGCGGCGGCCGTGCAGGCGGTGAAGGAGGCTGAAGCGTCCGATACGGACGAGAGGTACAGGGCGGATGCACAGGCTTCGTATTTCCGCCCCGCCGCATCCCGCGATGCCGGGCGCCCTTTTTACCGCGTCGACTGCTGTGCGGCGGCGAGTTCCTCGTTGCGCTGCGTCAGGAACGCCAGCAGACCCGCCACGCCCGACTTCTGCACCTGCGCGGCGAATTGCTGGCGGTAGGCCTGAATCAGCCAGGCGCCCAGTACGTTGACGTCGTAGATCTTCCAGCCGTCAGGTGTTTTTTCCAGCCGGTAATCGACCGGATACGGCCGGCCCTCGCTCATGACCTCGGTACGCACCACGACGTCGGTCTGATCGGCCGCGGCCCGCAGCGGCTTGACACGCACGGTCTGATCGCCCACCTTCGCGGTCGCGCCGGCGTACGTATGAATCAGCAGCAATTCGAACTGCTTGACCAGCTGCTCCTGCTGCACCGGCGACGCCTGATTCCAGAAGCGTCCGAGAGCGAGTCGCGTCGTGCGGCGAAAATCCGTGTGCGGCAGCAGTTTCTGGTTCACCAGTTGCGTGATCCGCGCCATGTCGCCCGCCTTCACCTGCGGATCGGCCTTGATGGTCTGCAGTATGTCGTCGGCGAGCGTGCCGATCATCGCGTCCGGCGCGCTCTCGTCGATGGCGGCGGCGCTCGCCGTCGACGCCATCGACCACGTCGCCAGTACCGGCAACCCGTACAACGACGACGCCAGCAACGCCGCCGCACAGAAACGTTGCCAAGATCCTCTCGCATGCTGCAAAGACGTCATCAGTCACTCCCCGCTTTCGATTCCTGCTTTCGATTCCCGCCGAATTGAAACCTGTCCGGTTCCCGCCCGTTGCCCTCACCCGCGCCAAACTCTATCACGCTCTCCCTCATTTCCCGGACAGGGGCTGCGCGGCGAATGCGCCCGGCGCCTGCCGATTTCGGCTGATGCGGAAAAACCGGGTCCATAGCAGCACCGCGGCCGTGCTCAGGCCCGCCAGCAGACCGATCCACATGCCGGGCGCACCGTAACCGCGATGGATCGACAGCCAGACGCCCACCGGCATGCCTACGACCCAGTACGCGAACATCGTCAGGAACATCGGAATACGCGTGTCCTTCAAACCACGCAGCGCGCCGTTGCCGGCGACCTGCAGTCCGTCCGATATCTGAAACAGTCCCGCGAGCTGCAGCAGCAGACTTGCGCCCGCGACGATCGCGATCGAATCGGTATAGAGCGATACGATCAGGCCGGGCAGGAGCAGCATCACGCTTCCCGACACCAGTTGCAGGCCCAGCGCGAGCCCCATGCCGACATAGGCGGCGCGGCGCACGCCAGCGGCATCGCGCCGCCCGCGTGCGCCCGCCACCCGCACCGTGATGGCCATCGACAGCCCCAGCGGCACCATGAAGGCGATCGTGATCACGCTCATCGCGATCTGATGCATCGCGACCGCCCGGTCGCCCAGCCGGCCGATCACCAGCGCGGTGGCGATGAACAACCCGACCTCCATCAGCAACGTCATGCCCATCGGTATGCCCACGCGCAGCAGCTCCGCGATCCGGGGCCCGTCCGGCGCATACCCGGGTCGGTCCTGACCCAGGCCGCGGTAGCGCGAATGGAACATGACGTAGGACAGAAAGGCCAGCGCCTGGATCCAGAGCACCAGCGCCGTCGCGATGCCGCTGCCCAGCACGCCCAGCGCCGCAAACCCGAAATGACCGTACATCAGCGAATAGGCGATCGGCGCGAGCAGCAGCGGCCCGAGGAGGCCGAACCGGAAGGACGGACGTGCGATCGACAGCCCTTCGGAAAATCCCCGGCAGCTCAACAATATCGCCAGCGCCGGCGCGCCCAGCGCGATCGCGCGCAGGAAACGCGACGCGTCGCCGACCAGTTCCGGCGCCACGCCCATCGTCCCCAGCAGAACCGGCCCGAGCAACGCCACGACCAGTGCCATCACCACGCCGACGCCGACGGCAAGCCACAGCGTCTGCCGGAACAGGACCCAGATCTCGCGGCGCTGCCCCGCGCCGTTGAGCTGCGCCACGGCGGTGGGAACCGACAACAACACGCCCTGTATCGTCGCGAGCGCCAGCGACCAGATGCTGGTGCCGATCGCGACCGAGGCGAGCACATGCACGCCGAGATGGCCGGCGAGCACGACGTCGATCAGGTTCATGCCCGTCGCCGAGAGCTGCGCGGCGATGATCGGCAGGGCCAGGCGCATCAGCAGGCGTGCTTCGAGACGGACGGCGGGGGTCAACAGGAAGAGAGAAGCGAGAGGCATTCGGTGAGCTTTGAAAAGCGGCGCGGCGCAAGTGGTCATTATACCGGGCGAGATGCCGGCTTACGGCACCGGCGATGGCGCCAGGGATGGCGGGCGCTGTAATTTCACGATGCCGGGAGCATCGACCGCTTCAGCGCAGGGCAACATCGCCATTTGGAAAAATGGCCCGGATGATGCGCATTCGAATGGCGATCCGACTGCATGTTTTACGTGTCGTATCTCTTCCATTTCCTGGCACACGGTACGACGACTCGGCCGATCTTTCCAAACCCGTGAACTCATTGCTTTCTTATTCGAAACGCACCATATTTCTTTCCTATTACCAAGCCTTAGTTGTAGGACATGATCTCGATAGGCGTCAGACAGCCTGCCGATTCCGACCATCCCTGCCGTCGATTCATGTGCTCCATCAGCCACGAGTCCGTCATGGAAAATCCGCGTCAACCCCGTTACGAGCAACTGGATTCACTGCGTGGCATCGGGGTACTGATGGTGGTATTCGCTCATTTCACATTGCTCGAGCCGTTGGTTTTTTACGCAAGACCCCGTTGCGGCTACTGAGCAGCGGCCATGAGGCAGTCTTGCTGTTTTTCATATTGAGCGGCTTCGCTTTGACGCTTCAATTGAACAAAAAATCCTCTTTCCTATTCCCAATATGT
>JBPBQT010000013.1:0-10094 GCA_050955065.1 Janthinobacterium lividum
TTCGCTTTGGGCCTAATCGCGTGCCAGGCGTTGTTGGATGTCCGGCGTGTTGCCTCCGCCGGGTCAGACCCGCCCTTGCACCCGTTTGCCAGCGGCCCGCGAGCCGCCGCCGCTTGCCTACCTCATTCCCTATTCATCTATCCATGTAAACGGAGTCATCCTCATGCGTTTGATCCTGCTAGGCGCGCCCGGCGCGGGCAAAGGTACCCAGGCCACCTTCATCAAGGAACAGTACGGCATTCCCCAGATCTCGACGGGCGACATGCTGCGCGCCGCGGTGAAGGCCGGCACGCCGCTCGGTCTGGAAGCCAAGCGCTTCATGGACGCCGGCGAACTGGTCACCGACGAGTTGATCATCGGTCTGGTCAAGGAACGCCTGAAGGACGCGGATTGCGCGAACGGCTATCTGTTCGACGGCTTTCCCCGGACCATCCCGCAGGCCGAGGCCCTGCGCAGCAGCGGCGTGGCGATCGATCACGTGCTGGAGATCGACGTGCCCTTCGACGCGATCATCCAGCGCATCAGCGGGCGCCGCGTGCATGCCGCGTCGGGACGCACCTATCACGTCGTGCATCAGCCGCCGAAGGTCGACGGCGTGGATGACGAGACCGGCGAAACGCTGATCCAGCGCACCGACGACCAGGAAGACACGGTCCGCAAGCGCCTCGACGTGTACGACGCGCAGACCCGGCCGCTGGTCGACTATTATCAGCAATGGGCGCAGTCGGGCAAGGGCGACACCATGCCGGCGCCGGCGTATCGCTGCATTTCGGGCGAGGGCCCGGTCGAGGAAATCCGCGGTCGCGTGTTCGCGGCGCTGCAGGACTGAGCGAATCGGCGCGACGTCCCCGGACCGGGGGCGTCACCGATGCGGGGCCCGTCGATGCGGGCCCCTTTTCCTTTCAGTGCGGCCCGGCGCTCGCCTGCTGCACGCGGCGACGCAGGTCCGTCAACTGCGATTCGATGACGGTCGCGTCCTCCGCGGCCGGACATTCGCCCAGATAGGCCTGCAGATCGTCGATCGCGGGCCGCAGGTAGTCCAGACGCGCGAACGCCAGACCGCGGTCCCGCCGCTCCTCGATGTTGTGGGGCAGCAGGATCGCCAGCCGTTGCTGGACGGCGAGCAGACGCTGCCAGCGCTCGGTTTGCAGGTAGATCCCCTTCAGATTGCGCAGCATCCGCGCCAGGATCTCGCGCGCGCTCGCGGGTTGCAGCAACGCGCGCAATGCGCTGCCCACCGGCTCGCCCCGGCGCGACAGATAGGGGTCGAGCCGGTCCACCAGCTGCGCCTCGGACAGCGATTCGCCACTCACCGGGTCGAGCATCACCTCGCCGGCGGGCAGCGTCACCCGCAGCATGAAGTGACCGGGAAACGACACGCCGCCCGCGGGCAACTGCAGCTGCTGCGCCATTTCCAGATACAGCACCGCGAGCGAGATCGGAATGCCGCGGCGTTTGCGCAGCACCACGTTCAGGTGGCTGTTGTCCGGGTCGTAATAATCGTTCAGGTTTCCGGAGAAGCCCATTTCGCGGAAGAAGGCGCGGTTCAGCAACGGCAGTTTCTGCGCACTGCCCGCGTCCTTGGGCAGGCGCTTCTTCAAGCGGTCGACGAGCGCGTCGATGTCCGCCAGCGTGCCCTGTATGTCGAGGTCCGGATACGCGTCCTGCGCCAGTGACAACGCCGCCTCGGTCAGCGGCAGCCCCTCGTCCTCGGCGACCAGCGCCGCGAAGTAATCCAGCACCCGGGTGGATTGGGTCACGTCACTCTCCGTCGAAAGTAGCTGTACTTGAAGCCCATCGTCATCAGTATGACAAAATACAGCGCGGCGCAGACCACCAGGCTGGCGGCCAGCAGCACCATGCGAAGCAGCGGCGTCTGGCCCAGCGCGACCCAGTCGAAGGTCTGCGCGAACCACAACATCACCCCTGCAAGCACGAGGCATGCCCCCAGCAGCTGAATGAAGAATTTGCCCCATCCCGGCGACGGCCGATAGAGCCCGCGCATGCGCAGCCCGATGAACAGCAGGGTGGCGTTCAGGCTGGCCCCCACGCCAATCGACAGGGCCAGACCGGCATGGGCGAAGTACGGCACGAACAGGTAGTTGCACAACTGCGTGACGATCATCACGACCACCGCGATCTTCACCGGCGTCTTGATGTCCTGTTTCGCGTAGAAGCCCGGCGCCAGGATCTTGATCAGGATCAGGCCGAGCAGACCCACGCCGTACGCGGTCAGCGCATGCGAGACCATCGCCACGTCGTGCCCGACGAAATGCCCGTAGTTGAACAGCACCGCCGTGAGCGGCGTGGCGAAGACGAAGAGCGCGACGGCGCTGGGCGCGGCGAGCAGGAACGTGAGCCGCAGGCCCCAATCAAGCAGCGAAGAATACTCGGCGGCGTCGCCGTCGGAATGGGCCTTCGAAAGGCTGGGCAGCAGGATCGTGCCGAGCGCCACGCCCAGCAGCGCGGTCGGGAACTCCATCAGACGGTCCGCATACGACAGCCAGGAAACGCTGCCCGCGGCCAGCCGCGACGCGATATTGGTATTGATGATCAGACTGAGCTGCGCGACCGAGACGGCGAACGTCGCGGGCACCATCTTGAGCAGCACGCGTTTCACGCCGGCGTGCCGCAGCGCGGCCAGCGGGTTCACGCCGATGCGCGGCACCATGCCGATCTTGCGCAATGCCGGAATCTGCACCGCCAGTTGCAGCACGCCCCCCACCACCACCGCCATCGCCAGCGCGTAGATGGGCGTCTGCAGGTGCGGACCGACGAACAGGGCCGCGACGATGAAGCTGATGTTGAGCAGCAGCGGCGCGAACGCCGGCGTCGAGAAATTCTTGTAGGTGTTGAGCACGCCCGCGGCCAGCGAGGTGAGCGAGATCAACGCGATGTACGGGAACATGATCCGGGTCATGTGTACGGCGATCGGAAAGGCCTGGCCCTCGTGCCGCAGCCCGGTCGCCACCGCGTACACGACCCAGGTCGCACCCAGGATGCCGGCGACCGACAGCAGCACCAGCACCCAGGCCAGCACCGTCGCGGTGGCGTCCACCAGCGCCTTGGTCGCGTCCTGCCCCTTCTGGTTCTTGAACTCGGCGAGGATGGGCACGAAGGCCTGCGAGAACGCGCCCTCGGCCGACAGGCGCCGCAGCAGATTGGGAATCCGGAACGCGACGTTGAAGGCGTCGGTGTAGATGCTGGCGCCGAATGCCCGGGCAATCAGGGTTTCGCGCGCGAGTCCGGTGATGCGGGACAGCAAAGTAAAACCGCTGACCGTGAGAAGGGCTTTGAGTAGATTCATGTTGCGGCCATTATACGATTCAACCCGCAATCCAATCGGATATCCCGCCCGAGACCACAGCAACGCTTGCCCGGAACAGGCAAAACCCGCTATACTTAGCGGTTTCGAATCATCCCTTTTCGCTTCTCCGGTTATTTTCGGTTTCGCGGGTTTGAATAAAGTACCCAGCTGGCAACGCTCGACGAGCATCGATTTTCATCGGTTCTTCGATCAGGTATGCCCAGGGACGGTACACAACCCGGCGTCGACTCATCGAAAACCGGCGCCGGAACTGAAAAAACAGGACAAGGTACCTCTCATGGCCAATACTGCCCAAGCTATCAAACGCGCTCGTCAAAGCAAGCAACGCAATGCCCTGCGCTCCGCGCAGCGCTCGCAGGCGCGCACTTCCGTCAAGAACGTCGTCAAGGCCATCACGGCCGGCGACCTGGCGAAGGCCACCGATGCGTTCAAGCTGTCGGCGAAGACGCTCGACACGATGGCGGACAAGCGCGTGATCCACAAGAACAAGGCCGCGCGCCTGAAGAGCCGTCTGGCCGCGCGCCTGAAGAAGCATGCAACCGAAGGTCAGGCCGCAGCCCAGGCCTGAAGCCGCAGCGGGTTCTCGACATCTGATCGAAACCCGGCCGGTAGCGAAAAAGCCCGTGAGAACGGGCTTTTTGCATTGAGGGCGACGTATCGCGCGAGATCGCCCTCGCCTTCTTCCTGCGTCATTCGGCGGCATCCGCCGCCGTGCCGGATCACGGTCGCGGCCGGTCCTCGAAGAGCAGGCACCCCTCGGTCACGACCAGATCGTTGTCCTTCGCGAAATTCATCACGAAGTCGAACGCCATTTTCTGGGATTCCTTCAGACGCTCGTCGACGACCACGCATTTGACGTCGCCCAGCATGATCGGCCGTACATAGAGGGAATACTTGAGCCGCGCGTTGGGGCCCGACGCACCGGGACCGAAAGAGGACATCACACCCGCCAGCCGCTCGGACCAGTCACTCGGTCGAAAGGTCTTGCCGCTCGACGTGATGCCCTGAATGAAATACTCGCGCGTTGGACTTTCGGACATAGGCGATGACATCGTGACGATCCGTCAATGAAACCCGTCGCGGAAACCGGCCCCGACGCGCTTCCCGTTGCAACGCGGCGGCGGGCCGGGAGGTTCGGGCGGAACGGCGGGGCCACGGTGTTTCCCGTGGGACTGGAAAACCGCCGGGCATCGGCCCGAAACTCCGGGCGCCCCCCTCGCGCCCGCAGCCCGTGACGGGCTGGCAGGTTCGCCGGGAGGATCTGCGATCGGGCATGAATCAGGCACAGGCGCGGGCAGGAGCACGAGCAGAGGCAGAGCGGATTCAAGCTCCGATTATAACGTGATTCGGACTCCCGATACCGTGCGCGGCAGGCATCGCGCGCGACACGAAACGAATCCACGGCGTAACGATCGATGCGGCAGACTCGTCAAAACAACGTTATTCCTCTATGCTTTCATACGTTAACCGCAAAAAAACGGTGGATTGCGTCGGTTCTTCATCCTGCCGCCGACCCGGGGCCACCGCCTCCCTATGCCCGAAAAGACCATTCGCCATTACCTTCGCTTCAAGGATCTGACGCTTGACGAGTACGACTATCTGCTTGAACGCACGTGTATTCTCAAGCAGAAGTTCAAGCGGTA
This sequence comes from Janthinobacterium lividum, assembly GCA_050955065.1. Classification (GTDB taxonomy): domain Bacteria; phylum Pseudomonadota; class Gammaproteobacteria; order Burkholderiales; family Burkholderiaceae; genus Robbsia. The sequence goes on from JBPBQT010000013.1 coordinate 4,972, forward strand.
CGAAACCTATCACCCGCTGCACGACCGCACGCTGGCGATGATTTTCGAAAAGAATTCGACACGCACGCGCCTGTCGTTCGAGGCCGGCATCCATCAGCTCGGCGGCCATGCGGTCTTCCTGAACACGCGCGACACGCAGCTGGGCCGGGGCGAACCCATCGAGGACGCGGCGCAGGTCATTTCGCGGATGGTCGACGTGATCATGATCCGCACGTTCGGCCAGGAAATCATCGAACGCTTCGCCGCAAACTCGCGGGTCCCGGTGATCAACGGCCTGACCAACGAGTATCACCCGTGTCAGGTGCTGGCCGACATCTTCACCTTCCATGAGATGCGGACGTCGATCCGCGGCAAGACGGTCGCCTGGATCGGCGATGCGAACAACATGGCCTATACCTGGATCGAGGCGGCCCGCATCCTCGGCTTCACGCTGCGCGTGTCGACGCCGCCCGGCTACCGGCTCGACCCGGCAATGGTCTCGGACGACGAGGCGGGCTGCCTCGAAGTGGTCGACGATCCGCTCGAAGCCTGCCGCGGCGCGCACCTGGTGACCACCGACGTCTGGACCAGCATGGGGTTCGAGGCGGAGAACGAGGCGCGCAAGAAGGCGTTCGCGGACTGGTGCGTGGATGCCGACCTGATGGCGGTCGCCGCCCCCGACGCGTTGTTCATGCACTGTCTGCCCGCGCACCGCGGCGAGGAAGTGAGCGCCGAAGTGATCGACGGTCCGCAAAGCGTCGTCTGGGACGAGGCGGAAAACCGTCTGCACGTGCAGAAGGCGCTGATGGAATTCCTGCTGCTCGGCCGACTGAGCCACTGAGTCGCGCGTCCGGTCGTCTGACGCATGGCCGGAACGCGCGCGCAATGCGCGACCCGGCGTGGGAAGAACGGGGTGCGCGGCCCGGCGGGAACCGCTCAGACGATCGACGGCTCCATTTCCAGCGTGACCCCGAAGCGGCGTTCGACGTCCCGCGCGATCGCCTGCGCGAGCGCGAGGATATCGGCGCCGCATGCTGTGCCCGGGTTGACGAGCACCAGCGCCTGGCGCGCGTGCACGGCCGCCGCGCCCAGCGCGCGGCCTTTCCAGCCGCATCGATCGATCATCCAGCCCGCCGCCAGCTTGACCCCGCCGTCGGCCTGGGGATAGGCGACGAGGTCCGGCTCCCGTTCCCGCAGCACCGCGTACTGCGCGGCGTCCACCACCGGGTTTTTGAAAAAGCTCCCGGCGTTGCCGACCCGCGCCGGATCGGGCAGCTTGTCGCGGCGCACCCGCACCACCACGTCGAAGATCTGGCGCGGTGCGGGGTGCGTCGTGCCCGCGGCGCCGAGCGCGCGGGCGATATCGGCGTAGGTGTCGAGCGCGCGCCACGGCCGCGGCAGCGCGAACGTGACGGCGGTGATGATGTAGCGGCCGCGCCCTTCGCGCTTGAACACGCTGTCGCGATAGCCGAAGCCGCAGCGCGCGGCGTCGAACTCGACGAAAACGCCGGTTTCGGTGTCGAACGCGCGCAACGAGTGGAAGCGATCGGCCAGTTCGAGCCCGTAGGCGCCGATGTTCTGCACCGGCGACGCGCCGACGGTGCCGGGAATCAGCGCGAGGTTCTCCAGGCCCGGAAAGCCCTGGTCGAGCGTCCAGGCGACGAAGTCGTGCCAGTTCTCCCCCGCTCCCGCCTCGATCAGCACCCGGTGCGGGTCCTGCGCGACGACGCGACGCCCGGCGATGCCCATGCACAGGGCAAAACCGGCGAAGTCGCCCGTCAGCACGATGTTGCTGCCGCCGCCGATCACGAAACGGCGCAGGTCGCGCACCCGCGGGTCGGCCAGCAATGCCGGCAGGCACGCCGCGTCGCGCACGACGGCGCCCAGCCGAGCATGGACGTCGAAACCGAAGGTGTTGTACGCGCGCAGTGCGAGGTTGTCGATGAGGGCCGGGATGATGGGCGTCCTGGCGGACGAAGCGGTGGAAGAAGCGCCAGAAGAAGCAGCGGACGGCATGATCGCGCCATCGTCCGGGCGCGCGGACGGGTCGCCCGAAAAGGACGAAGGGAACGCGGCGGCAACGATTTCGGGCATGGCGCGGGATTGGCTGGTGCCGGCGCTAGGGCAACGGCCGTGGCGACGGTAAGATGACGGGGTCAGTGATTATAACGAGCCGACGGCCCCGATGGCCGCGCGGCGCTTGAAGAGGATGGAACCATGCCAACGTTCGACGTCGTATGTGAAGCGAACATGATCGAAGTAAAGAACGCGGTCGAGCAGTCCAACAAGGAAATTGCCACGCGCTTCGATTTCAAGGGGTCGGATTCCCGGCTCGAACACAAGGAACAGGAGCTGACCGCGCACGCGGACGACGATTTCAAGCTCGGCCAGGTGAAGGACGTGATGCTGTCGAAGATGGCCAAGCGCAATGTCGACGTCCGCTTTCTCGAATACGGCAAGGTCGAGAAAATGGGCGGCGACCGCGTCAAGCAGGTGATCACGATCAAGAAGGGCGTGTCGGGCGATCTCGCGAAGAAGATCGTCAAGACGATCAAGGACAGCAAGATCAAGGTGCAGGCCAGCATCCAGGGCGACGCGGTGCGCGTGTCCGGCACCAAGCGCGACGAGCTGCAGACGACGATCGCGCTGCTGCGCAAGGAGATCGTCGACACGCCGCTGGATTTCAACAACTTCCGCGACTGAGCGCGGGCGTTGCGGGAACCTCCCGGACGGAGCGCGGAACCTGCGACCCGCTTCCACTCCCGCGCCCGCGCCCGCGCCCGCGCGTCACGCTTCCGTGACCGCCTTCTTTTTGCCAAGGCGACTTTCGCGGCCCGCGATCAGATTGCCGATATTCTTCTTGTGACGCCAGATCAGCAGCAGGCTCATGGTGGCGACGGCCAGGGTGATGCGTTGCGGGACGAACAGCAGGATCGCGAAAATCGGCGCGCCGATCGCGGCGGCCAGCGCGGCCAGCGACGAATAGCGAAAGACGAAGGCGACCAGCAGCCAGGTCGCCAGCGTCGCCAGCCCGAGCCAGGGGTCGAACGCGAGCAACACGCCGGCCGCCGTCGCCACGCCCTTGCCGCCCTGGAAGCGGAAGAACACCGGCCAGAGATGGCCGACGAACACCGCGATGCCCGCCAGGGCGAGGTCGGTGACGTCGAGGCCGCAGCGCACCGCCAGCACCCTGACCAGCCAGACGGCGAACCATCCCTTGAAGGCGTCCCCCAGCAGGGTCAGGATCGCCGCTTTTTTGTTGCCGCTGCGCAGCACGTTCGTCGCGCCCGGGTTGCCCGAGCCATAGCTACGCGGGTCCGACAGGCCCATCGCCGCGCTGACCACCACCGCGAACGAAATCGAGCCGATCAGGTAAGACAGCACAACGACAATCAGATGGGTCATCGGGGGGTCCTCTGTTCGTGGATGGCGGCACGGCCGCACGCCGGCGCCGGCCGGATTGTACTCCAGCTCTACCCCTCCATCGCGCACTCGACCGGTTTCGCGCCGAGCACGTCGACCAGCACGCGCGGCGCGAGGCTCACCAGGAAACCCCGGCGGCCGCCGTTGATGTGGATGCGCGCGAGCGCCAGGATGCCGGACTCGACATAGACCGGCATCGCCTTGCGCAGTCCGAACGGCGAGGTGCCGCCGACGAGATAGCCCGAATGCCGCGTGGCCACCTCCGGCCTGCACGGCTCGATGCGCTTCGCGCCGACCTGCCGCGCCAGGTTCTTCGTCGACACCTTGCGATCCCCATGCATCAGCACGATCAGCGGCTGGCCCCGCTCGTCCTCCATCACCAGCGTCTTGACGACCGCATGCTCGTCGGCGCCCAGCTGCCGCGCGGACTCGGCGGTGCCGCCATGCTCGACGTAGTCGTACGGATGCCCTTCGAACGCCACCGCATGCCGGCGCAGGAACTGCGTGGCGGGCGTCTCGGAAACATGGATTTTTTTCATATCGGCGGCATGCGTCAGGTGCGTCAGCCGCGCGGATGATGCTGCGCGTGCAGCGTCTTCAGGCGTTCGCGCGCGACGTGGGTGTAGATCTGGGTGGTCGAGATGTCGGCATGGCCGAGCAGCAGCTGGACCGCGCGCAGGTCCGCGCCGTGGTCCAGCAGATGCGTCGCGAACGCATGCCGCAACGTATGCGGCGACAGCGGCACGTGCACGCCGGCCAGCAGCGCGTACCGCTTGATCAGGTACCAGAACGCCTGGCGCGTCATGCCTTCGCCGCGCCCGGTGACGAACAGCGCGTCGCTGCCGCGGCCGGCCATCAGCACGCCGCGCGCGTCGGCGAGGTAGCGGGCGATCCAGCGGTGCGCCTCCTCGCCGAACGGCACCAGCCTTTCCTTCGACCCCTTGCCGAAGACCCGCACCACCCCTTCGTTCAGGCCGACCTCCACCGTCTTCAGCGACACCAGCTCGGACACGCGCAGCCCGCTCGCGTACATCAGTTCGAGCATCGTGCGGTCGCGCAGTCCGAGCGGGGTGGCCAGGTCCGGCGCGCCCAGCAGCGCTTCGACCTGCGTCTCGGACAGCGTCGACGGAAACCGCATCGGCTGCTTGGCCGCGCGCAGCCGCAGCGTCGGGTCGCCGGCGACATGACGCTCGCGCAGCGCCCAGCCGTAGAAGCGCCGGAACGCGGCCAGTCGACGATTCGCCGAGGTCGCCCGGCCCTCGCCGCGCGCGGCCATGTAGGCGGTCAGGTGCGGTTCGGCCAGCACGTCGAGCGCGATGCGGTCGCGCCCGGCCAGCCACTCGGAGAACAGCCGCAGGTCGCGCCGGTACGCGTCGAGCGTGTTGCGCGCCAGCCCGTGTTCGAGCCACAGCGCGTCGCAGAACGCGTCGATCAGCGCGCCGCTGCGCGCGAGCGCCGCCCGGGTGACGGCGTCGGACGTTTCGTCCCCCCGCTCCCTGTCATTCATCGGTCATGCCTGCCTTCGTTCGGGTGGTCAACGATGCGGCGTCCGGACCGGAAAGGCCGTTCCCGCCGCCGCTCCATTCTATCGAATTGGTTCGGCGGCCAGAAGCGCCCATGCGACATGTTCGCGCACCACCGCGCTGGGGTGTGCCGCCTGGCCACGCAGCGCCGCGACGATCGTCCGCCGCTGCGCGGGATCGAGCGCCGCGGGCGGCGCC
>JBPBQT010000014.1:0-9586 GCA_050955065.1 Janthinobacterium lividum
GCAATGGCCAATTGCGGCCTGCCGGGCACGTCCGGCTTCGTCGGCGAATTCATGGTGATCCTGTCGGCGGTGCACTTCAATTTCTGGATCGGTCTGCTGGCGGCCACCACGCTGATGCTGGGCGCCGCGTACACGCTGTGGATGTACAAGCGCGTGTATCTCGGCGCGGTCGCGAACGAGCAGGTCGCGCGGCTCAAGGACATCAGCGCACGCGAATTTTCGATGCTGGCCGTGCTGGGCGCCCTGGTGCTCGCCATGGGCCTGTACCCCAAACCCTTCACCGACACGATGCACCAATCCGTGGTGAGCCTGCTCACCCACGTCGGCCAGTCGAAACTGTAGTCCGGCGAGGAAAGAAGAGAAGCTATGCAAAATGCGAATATGAGTGTCCTGCTGCCGGAGCTGCTGCTGCTCGTGGCCGCGATCCTGGCCGTCATCAACGATGCGTTCGGCGGGGTATCCGGGCGGCGGGTGACCTATGCCATCGCCCTGGTGTCTTCGCTCGTGGCGGCGGTCTGGTACGCAGTGCTGGCGACGTCGCCGGCGACGATGCATTTCTTCGACAACATGTACGTCGTCGATCCGATGGCCAGCACGCTGAAGGCCTTCGTCTGCCTGGGCTTCGCGATCACGCTGATCTATTCGCGGCGTTATGTGGAGCTGCGCGGGCTGTTCGGCGGCGATCTCTACATGCTCGGGATGTTCTCGCTGCTCGGGCAGCTGGTGATGATCAGCGGCAGCAACATGCTGACACTGTATCTCGGCCTGGAAATGATGTCGCTGTCGCTGTACGCGCTGATCGCGCTGCGCCGCGACGACGCGACGTCCAGCGAGGCGGCGATGAAGTACTACGTGCTGGGCGCGCTGGCGTCGGGCTTCATGCTCTACGGCATCTCGATGACCTATGGCGCGACCGGATCGCTGGACCTCGGCGAGATCTATCGCGTGCTGGCCTCGGGCCGCGTCAACAACACGGTGCTGCTGTTCGGCATCGTGTTCGTCGTGGTCGGCGTGACGTTCAAGCTCGGCACCGCGCCGTTCCACATGTGGGTGCCGGACGTCTACCAGGGCGCGCCGACGGCGATGACGCTGCTGATCGGCGCCGGACCGAAGATGGCCGCGTTCGCGTTCGGCTTCCGTTTCCTCGTCGACGGCATGCTGCCCCTGGCGGTGGACTGGCAGCAGATGCTGGTGATCGTCTCGGCGCTGTCGCTGATCATCGGCAACGTGATGGGGCTGGTGCAGACCAACATCAAACGGCTGCTCGCCTATTCGGCGATCTCGAACCAGGGTTTCGTGCTGCTGGGTCTGATCGGCGGCGTCTTCAACGGCAACGCGGACAATGCCGCAAGCGCGTACGGTTCGGCGATGTTCTACAGCGTCGTCTATCTGCTGACCACGCTGGCCGCGTTCGGCGTGATCCTGATCATCTCGCGACAGGGCGTCGAGGCGGACCAGATCGACGATCTGAAGGGTCTCAACCAGCGCAGCCCCTGGACGGCGTTCATCATGCTGGTGCTGATGTTCTCGCTGGCGGGGATTCCGCCGACCGCGGGTTTCTATGCGAAACTCTCGGTCTTGAGCACCGTGGTCAACGCCGGCTTCATCTGGCTGGCCGTGCTGGCGGTGATCGCCTCGCTGGTGGGTGCGTTCTATTACCTGCGCATCGTCAAGCTGATGTATTTCGACGTGCCGGTGGACGAAACGCCGGTGGAGCCCAATAGGGTCGCCCGCGGCGTGCTGACGATCAACGGCCTGGCGATTCTGGTGCTCGGTGTCGTACCCGGGCCATTGCTGACGCTGTGTCTGCATGCGATGCGCCGCTCTTACGGAGGCTGATGAATGTCGGCAGCAGGATGGTTTATCGTTTTGTTCGCGGTATTGTTCGCGAACCTGCCGTTCGCGAATCAACGCCTGTTCGGGCTGATCCCGCTCGGGCGTCGCAAGACGGGCTGGGTGCGCATCGCCGAACTGGTCGTCGCCTATTTTGTCGTGGGCGCGCTCGGCTATCTGCTCGAGGCCCGCGCCGGCAACGTTTTCACCCAGGGCTGGCAGTTCTACGCGGTGACCTTCAGCCTGTTCGTGGTCTTCGCGTTTCCGGGTTTCACCGCCCGCTACCTGGTCAAGTATCGTACTTGATGCATCGCATTCGATGAAGCGCACCTGATGACGACCGAACCCCGATTCGACGCGCCGGCCGATGCCGACGCGGGACTGACCGAGACGACGCTGGAGAGCCGCACCGCTTACGACGGGCACTTTCTGACGGTCAAGCACGATACCGTGCGCCTGCCGGACGGCAAGTCCGCGACGCGCGAGTACATCGTGCATCCGGGCGCGGTCATGGTGATTCCGCTGCTCGACGACGGCCGCGTGCTGATCGAACGCCAGTTCCGTTATCCGATGGGCCGGGTGATGACGGAGTTCCCCGCGGGCAAGCTGGACGCCGGCGAGGATCCGGTCGTCTGCGCGCACCGCGAATTGCGCGAGGAGACCGGTTACAGCGCGCGCGAGCTGATCCATCTGACGCGCGTGCATCCGGTGATCTCCTACTCGACCGAGTTCATCGAGCTCTATCTGGCGCGCGGCCTGAGCGAGGGGGAGCGGCGTCTCGACGAGGGCGAGTTCCTCGATCTCGAGATCGTGCGGCCCGAGGACCTCATGGCCGCGGTGCGGCGCGGCGAGATCACCGACGTCAAGACCATCATCGGCGCCTTCTGGCTGGAAAAATTCCTGTCCGGTCAGTGGCCGGACGGCGCCTGACATGAAAGTCTTCGATCTGCGTTGCGCGCACGACCACCGTTTCGAGGGCTGGTTCGCCTCGGGCGCGGCGTTCGAGGACCAGCTCGCGCGTGCGCTCGTCGCCTGTCCGGCATGCGGCGACACGGCGGTCGTGCGCCTGCCGTCCGCGCCGCATCTGAATCTCTCGGGCGCCCGCGCCCAGGGTGGGGCGCCATCGGCCGTGACGGCCACGCCGAAGGCGATCGCGGCCGGCCACTCGCAGGCCGAATGGCTGGGCAAGGTGCGCGAGGCGATGCGTCAGACCGAGAATGTCGGCGCGGCGTTCGCCGAGGAGGCGCGTCGCATCCATTATCGCGAGGCGCCCGCACGCGCGATCCGGGGCGTGGCGAGTCAGCGGGAAGCGGCGGAACTGGCGGACGAAGGGATCGATATCGTCGCGCTGCCGATGTCGGTCGTCCCGAAGGAATCCCTGCAGTAAGCCTCTGGTTGTGAAGCCACACGAACCGCGCGAGCGGCCGCGGCGTTGCCCTGGCGGGACACGGCGGCATCTTGCAACGGCTCGTCATGTCCATGGGATGCCGTCGGGGCACCCGGAGCGGATCGGGTTGCAGCGCGATGTGCCGGTGTCTCGCGGCAAGGCGCCCGGCTGCGTGCCCGAACGCCCCTTGTCATCGGGGAGGGGGGGCCGGCAGCGAGCGTTGGTCGGCGCAGGGCGTGATGGGCAACAGGCACGTGCGAATCTCGTTGTCTTCCCCGGGACGCGTACAGGCACCATCGCGCTCGAGCATCGTCACCGTACCGGTTGTCGACGTCGTATCCGAGGCGGCGGGTGGAAGTGGGGTGGTTGCCGTCTCGAGATCGGGCGGGGACAGGGCGTCGCGTGCCTCGAGCGTTGTTTCATTGCCCGTCGGTGCGCGACAGGACTGGTTCGGCTCGCCTGGCGAATCGAGCGTCTGCACCAACTGTTGCAGCGGCGACTCGAAGAAGAAATTCAGCGCGTACAGGTCGCCGGCCAGTTCTCGATACGCCGGAATGGCTTGCAGACGCGCGTTTGCGGTCGTGTTCGCGTACGGGTGGAGCAGCGCCTGGCTCAGGATTCCCCGCCGCCGCGGGTGCGGTGCGTAATCGAATCCGCGTACCGCTGCAAACTTCTCGCGCAGCGAAGCGAAGTCGGTTTCGAGTTGCGTCAACTCGCGCAGCATGTCCGACGTCAGCAGGAAGCCTTGCCGGACGGATTGCCGGACGATGTTTTGCGGGGATACGCCATCGAGCAGTTTGACGAAGATACGCAGGCGTCGCCGCGTGGTCATGCTCGCGAGGGAATCGAACAGGCAGGCGGAAACGCATACGTTCGGCGAACAGGTCGCTTCACGCAGCCGGTGGGGAAGCGCCTGTTCCTCGCCATGGCGTAATTCGCTGACAATCGTCGCACGGCCATTGCCCGGTTCGACGGAATGGCTGGCGCGTAGCTCCCAGATCCGGTTGCGGGTCTGCCAGCGCAGGAACCGTTGCATGGGCGTTTCCCGACCCGTTTCCTTGAACGGACGGATGCGCTCGCCCAATTCCAGCATGATCTGCGCAGCTTGATACAGACGATAGCTGGTGGAGGCGGGGTGGCCGAACGGCAAATGGCCGATCTTGCGAAACGCGATGGCGATTTCCTGGGTGGAGCGTCGTCGACGCAGTTCCTCCACCGTTTTCTGCGCAGCGCGCAGTGCGTCGACCCGTGCGCTGACGGTTTGGGCATCGAGCGACGAGTGCTTTCCCCGCGCCTCGTACCACACCAGTTTCTTTTCGATACGGCCGACCGCGGCGCTGTGCGCGATCCACGTCCGCATTGGCTTGAGCACATGCCGCAACCCGGCAAGGTCGACCAGGCAGAAGATGCCGTCCAGGACGACGTTCAGCGTCAATGCGCGGGCTTCCCGGACGGATTCGCACGTATAGAAAGGCAGCATGCCGAGATAAAGCGAGGATGGATCATCCTGTAGTTTCTCGAAATTGATCTCTTCCAGCAGCGTGCGTTTTCGCCAGGCCAGATGACTGGCGCGAAACGCGATCCATTTCTCCCACACGCCGTGTACGCCGCCGCAGTCGTACTGGAGGTGCGGCCTGACGTCGTTCTTGTAATAGATCGGTTCATCGTAGATGCTGGGGAAGTGTTCGGTGAAGAATTCCCTTGGACGGCGCATCATGTATTGGCCTGCGGCATGGGCGTCGCCTATCTCGGGCAGCGGCGTCAGCATGGCCGTGCGGTTGCCCATCGCGAAACGATCGACGTCGAAGAAGTAAAAACGGGATGGCCCAACCGCTTTGATCGTCTCGATGATGGCCCCGATCGAATGGCCGAAGACGTTGCGTTGATAACGGTGCGCGTCTTCGTCCATTGACGGAAGATATTGGGCGACCGATGATTTTTCGGTGGTGAGAGGGCGGTGCAGATGCAGCCTGAGCCGTGCCGCCGCGGCGAAATCCCGCTTGATGGCGGCGGTGGAGGCGGCAAAGCCGGCCTCGATGCCGCTGCGCACGAACCGCAGGAGATTTCTTGCCTTGTCGTCGAATGCCAGGTTGAATTGATCGATCACGTCTTGGCGCGATGGCAAATGGGCCAGCGCGGCGTCGGACAGCAGGGACCGGTAGCGCGGCTCCGCATCGCGCAGTCTTTCGAGACCGTTGTCGAACGCCATGTAGACGTCCAGAAACGTCCCCCCCTCGAAGTGGCGCAGCGACGCCGGGTTGCTCTGCGCCTCGTTCAATCCGATGAACTTCCTGAACGCGATGCGGTGCTCCGGGGGAATACCCGCGTCCGCGAGGAACCGCTTCGCCATTTCGCTTCGCGATTGCAGAGGTCCCTCGCGCAGGATGTTGTAGAGCAATGTGCTGCGTACGATCTCGTTTTCGAAGAGGGATTGCAGATAGCGCACCAGCACGGAATTTTCCGCGTTCATCGCCGCCAGATAATGCATGTCCTGCGTCAGGATGCCCCAGCCTTTTACATATTCCCGCCCCTGCGACGTGATGGATGCCCATCGGGCCGGGGTCACGCCCGGTTTCCCGTTGCGCTCGGCGAAGTAGTGACCGAACCGTGCCTGAAACACTTCGGTTCCACCGTAGGCCAGCGTATCGGGGGCTGCCTGCAGCACGGGGTCGAAGAGGCCGAGCAGAAAATCGACGAATCGCATCGCCCCCGGCGTGGCGATCGCGTCGATGGACGCATGGCGGCGGGGGAACCCGCGTCGATTGACGTCGACGAGACGCTCCAGCGCCGCACGCCGGATGGCGGTGCGGATCTCGGCGACGGAGCGCCCGGCATGGCGTGCGATATCCGCATCGTAGTCGTGCTTGACCTCGATCATTGCGCAGAGCAGGGTGTCGAGTTCGAATGGCGGATCGTTCGTTTGCGCCAGCAATGCGAGGATCTGCTTGAGAACGAGCCGGCTGCCCGATTCCCTGCGCAGGGAATCCTTTGCATCCGTCGCATCGGTTGCATCCGTCGACGCCTCGGCGGTCCCGTTGCCTGCCGTTCCATTTCCGCCGGTCGCGTTGACGTGTCCCGTGGCGACGGGCGTGGCGATGGGCATGACGTCCTCGCCGGGCGCGGCCGTCGTGTCGACGCGCCATGACAGGGCGCCGTTTCTCCGATCCTCGAAACACAGGACATGGTGGGCGCGTCCGTGCGACGCGGTGCGTCCGATGTCGCCGAGCAGCGCATGAAATGCGGTCTGGTCGAGCATCTGTCGGTCATCCAGCACGGTTTCGCAGATCAGGAACATGGCGGGGATATTGCTGTATGCATACCAGCCTTCATCGTTGAGACGGCGAATCGCGTCGTCGTTCCTGGGGCCTTCCGACCCATCCAGTACGGGCGAATATTTTGCAAAGCGCCGTGCGCCCGCGATGAGGCGCCGGCGCACGCCTGGCGACACATGCGCCCAGACCAACGTGACGTCGTCGTCCCGGTCCTGCGCGGGCGAAACGAAACGCGGTGGTGCGTCCATCGCGGCAGACATCTCGATTCCAGGGGGGCTCTGGGTCACCTCGGCTTCGCCAACCCCATCGACCTTGTCTTCCTCGTCGGCGCCATCGAATTCGTCGACGCCATCGAAATCTCGAAAACCTGCGGTAGCGGGTGTGGCCGCGTGCGTCATGGCGATCGGAAAGGGGCCGGTCTGCCACCATCGCTGGCACACCGCCCATGGCGACGCGAGCCACGTGCCCAGTCCATTGCGTGGATCGTCATTTTCGCGCATCGGCCCCGACATCGGCTCACCGCCCCAGGAGGAGGCCAGCACCATGGCGCGCAGCGCCGTCGCGCGCCAGGGACGAGCACGCTGACGCATGCCGCGACGCGGTGGCGGCGCACCGGCATAGCGCGTCGTCGCCGACCAGTACAGGCGGTCGCGCCTGACGTCATCCTCCAGCGCGGCGCGACACGCGGGGATGTGCCGCAGTTCCGCCCGCAGGGCGTCGTGCTCGACCGGGCCGAGCGGATTGCAGAAGGCGGGCAGGGACCGCGCCAGGGAGGGCCGCAAGGCGACCTCGAGTGTCTGCGGGGGGTGCGTCGGAAACGTCACTTCCAGCCAGGCGCGGATATCGGTCGGCCGCTCCCGTACCACCCGCAGGTCGCCAGGGCGCATTTTCGAGACGATGTCGAGGGGACCGTCCGGAATCGCGGATGGACCGCCGCCGGCGCCGCGAAAAGTCGCGCGCCACCTGTCGAACAGTTCCGCCGCGCTGCTGGATTCATCGAGGCCGTCGATGTCGAGCACCGGCCGCGCCGACGCTTCGGGACACGGGTCGGCGTCCGGCGGCATCGCGCCCAGACGCATGAAATCCGCGGTGAGCGAGCGCAGTGCCGCGTCGAGCGCCGCCGGCGTGTCGATCCGGGCATCGGCCCGTTTCCGCGATGCCAGGAAATTGCGGTGCACGCGCGCGGCGACCGCGTTGTCGAGCGGGGATGTCGCGCCGTCTCGCGCGGTGAGGGACGCGGTGAGTTGTGCCAGCAGATGGCGGCTCTCGAAGGTGGGCCGCCGCGGCAGGAGTGGCGCTCCCCGCCGGCCGCGCAGGGAGTGCGTGGCCCAGTGCGCGAGCACCTTGTCCGGAATCGGCGTGCCGTTCGCGGAAGATCGCGCGGCATCCAGAAAGCAGCGCAGCGTCAACCAATCGCGAAGCGATGCCGCGTCGAACCGGTCGATCAGGCGCAGGATGCCGATGTGGTTCAGCGCGGGGGAAGAAGCCGGGTCCGGCGGGAACCGGACCGCGGAGCGAGCGGAGTTGCAGGAATCGCGCATGATGCGGTGCCCTCGGATGACACGGCGGCCGCCTGCGTCGGGCGATCGCGTCTGTGCGACTCCGTGGGTGGGGACGCGCCGGATCGGGTTGCAGCGCACGCGGCTCCGGGGCACGGTCGCGCTGTCGTCGCATCCCGCCGGCCTGGAGGATAGCCTCTCTGCTACACGGACGCGAGCCGCTCGAGCGCGGCGCGCAGCGTCGCGTCGCTTTTCGCGAAACAGAAGCGGATCACGCCGGAATTGCGCCCGTCCTGATAGAACGCGGACATCGGGATCGCCGCGACGCCGGCTTCGTTGATCAGCCAGCGGCAGAATTCGGCTTCGGGAATATCGCTGATCGCCGCATAGTCGACGCACTGGAAGAACGTGCCCTCGCACGGCAGCGCGGTGAAACGCGTCTTCGCGAGACCCTGCCGGAACAGGTCGCGCTTCTGCTGATAGAACGCGGCCAGGCCGTGGTAGGTCGCGGGGTCGCGCATGTAGTTCGCGATGCCGATCTGCATCGGCGTGTTGACCGTGAACACGTTGAACTGGTGGACCTTGCGGAATTCGATCGTCAGCGCCGCCGGGGCCAGCACATAGCCCACCTTCCAGCCCGTCACGTGATGCGTCTTGCCGAAGCTGGAGACGACGAAGCTACGCGCGGCCAGTTCCGGATGGCGCGCGACGCTGGCGTGCGCGCGATCGTCGAACACCATGTGTTCGTACACCTCGTCGGACAGCACGACGATGTTCGTCTCGCGCACGATGTCGGCGAGCCGCTCGATGTCCTCCGGGTGCCAGACCCGTCCGGTCGGGTTGTGCGGGGTATTGATGATGATCATGCGCGTGCGCGGCGTCACCGCCGCGGCGAGCGCGTCGAACGGGATCGCGTAGTCGGGCGCGGCGAGCGACACCCGCACCGGCACCCCGCCCGCGAGTTCGATCGCGGGCAGATAGCTGTCGTAGCTGGGCTCGATGACGATCACCTCGTCGCCGGCGCTGACCGCGCACAGGATGGCCGAGAGCAGCGCCTCGGTGGCGCCGGCGGTCACCGTGATCTCGTTGGCCGGGTGATAGGTGCGCCCGTAGACGGCGCGCACCTTGTCGGCGATGGCGTCGCGCAGGAGCGCCGCGCCGGCCATCGGCGGGTACTGGTTGTGCCCGTCGCGCATGGCCTGCGCGACCGCGTCGACGAGCTTGGGGTCACAGTCGAAATCGGGGAAGCCCTGGCCCAGGTTGATCGCGTTCTTCTCCGCCGCGAGCGCCGACATGACCGAAAAGACGGTCGTGCCGACCTTCGGCAGGCGCGAGGGAAACGATGGGGTATGCAGACTCTGTGCGGCGTGATTCATCGTGGTGAGGAAATGACGGCGAAGGGGACGGCGGCTGGCCGTATTCTAATGCGGCTGGCCGGAACGCGGGTCGGGGCGAGGCGTGCCTGGTCTGAAACCGGGAGGTCGGGCCGGGAAGTCGGGCCGGGAAGTCGGGCCGGGAAGTCGGGCCGGGAAGCCGGGTCGGGAAGCCGGGTCGGGAAGCCGGGTCGGGAAGCCGGGCGCCGGTCGCGCCGTACC
>JBPBQT010000015.1:0-9045 GCA_050955065.1 Janthinobacterium lividum
GTCGACAGGGCCGGTGGGCCGGACGAGAACGACGGCGCGCCTGATATCGGCGAGGCCTGCGCGGCCAGTGCAGCGGATGCGGTTGGCAACGCGGCGGTGCTGCGGGGGCCGCCGTTTCAGGCGCATGACCTGTTGCGGATCGATCCAATGACGCGTTTTCATGGTGCGCCGGCCTGGGTCGCCGCGGCGCTGGCGCGTGCGCCCTGGGTCGTCGTCCGGCGCACGGGTGCCGCCGCCGGACTCGTGCCCGTGGGCGTGCGCGGCGCGTTCCGTGGCGAACGATATGGCGCGTGCATTGCGCACGGGCAGCACGGGCAGCACGGGCAGCACGGGCAGCACGGGCAGATCGTTGCGCGGGTTCGGCCCGAGGCGCTCGCCGGCCTGGACAGGGCCACCGGGTGCGCGGCGGACGGCGGGCGGGCGCCGCGCACCGTTCCCGCACTCGCCATGCTGCCCGCCCTGCGTGCGGTTTTCGCGGCCGCGGACCTGGACTGGGGTCCGACCGGCAGCGTCGGTTTCGAGCTGGCGAGCGGCGTGCCGACCGCCAGCGAAACCAGCGATCTCGATCTGCTCGTGCGGTGTCCTCAGCCCCTGCCGCGCGCCGCGGCGCAACGCCTGCGCGACGCGCTCGCGCAGGTGAGTCGGGATCATGCGGACTGCCGCATCGACGCGCTTCTCGAAACCCCGCGTGGCGCCGTGGCGTTGGCCGAGTATGCGGCAACGGCCGGCCCGGTGCTGCTGCGCACGACGGGTGCGCCATGCCTGAGCGAAGACCCGTGGGCGTCGCCGCGTGCGCCGCAAAGCACCGACGTGCCGACGGCTAACGCGCTCAGCGCTGGTGGCTGGAGACGGCGAGCCGTTCCGGGTCGAGCAGGCGGATGATACGCGGCCCGACGCGCTGGATGAGCCCTTGCGTTTCCAGCACATGCAACGCACGACTGATCGATTCGACCGACAAACCGAGATAGTCGGCGATATCCTGGCGCGCCATTGGCAACGCGATTTCCGTTGTGTGCTCCGGGGCGCTGTTTGCCGTGCTTCCGGCAGTACTTCCTGCCGCATTCCCCGCCTGATGCAGCGCATTCCGCAACCAGAGGAGAAAGCCGGCGATGCGCGCGCCGGCCGAGTTCTCGGAAAGCGTTATGGCGTGATGCTGTGCATTGCGCAGCGTGTGGCAGACCTTTATCAGAAAACCTATGCCAAGGCCCGCGTTCGCGCTCAGCACGTCCCGCAACGCGTCGATGGGGATCTGGTAGGCCACCGTCGCCTCCAGCGTTGCCGCGCTTGACGCGTAGCGGCCGTTGCCGGTGAGGCCGACCAGGTCGTTCGGAAAGAGAAAGGCCGTGACGCAGCGGTTGCCGTCGCTCAGCATCTCGTAGGTCGCGACCGCTCCGCTGAAGATGCTGTAAATGGCCGTTGCATTGTCGTCCTGTCGATAAATGACCGTATGCGCGGGTATCCGGACCAGCTTCGCGATGCGGGCAAGCACGCTTTGCTCGGGCAAGGTCGAAAGCATTCCCGCCGGACCGATGGCGCGCCTGTCGAAGGACGAGGCGACGGTCGATGGTCTGAACGGGAGTGGTTTCGCCGAGTGATCAGGCAAGTGTGATTTCTCCATGTCGTGCGGTGTCCCGGTATGGCATTCCTTGGCATTATGAATGCGCTCGCCGCATCCGACCCCGCCAATTGCAGGGTCTTGCACCGCATGGTATCTTTCATCTCGCTATATTGATCGTTCTCGGGGCGGGATGAAATTTCCCACCGGCGGTAATCGCGCATGCGCGTAGCCCGCGAGCGCTCGTCACGCGTTGTGATGGGGTCAGCAGAGCCGGTGTGATTCCGGCGCCGACAGTGAAAGTCTGGATGAAAGAGAACGGAGGCAGGACGGGTGCGCCGGCGTGGCGCCCGGGGAACGCGCTGCTTGCGCGATGTCTCTCCGGGGCGCCGCGCGCCGTTGGCGCGCCCTCCGCCTCTGTGCGCCCTGTTTTTTCATAAACAGGACCCGTATCCATGACTTCGCACTCGCAGCATCTCCCTCACGACGGCCGTCAGGCCCCCGTCTCGTACCCCACGCGCATCGCCTTCATTCAGTCCTCCTGGCACAAGGATATCGTCGACCAGACCCGTCAGGCCTTTGCCGCCCGGATGCGCAAGGAAGGGTACCGCGCCGACGAAATCGATTATTTCGAAGTCCCGGGCGCATTCGAGATTCCACTGCATGCGAAGCTCCTCGCGCAACGCGGCGATTATGCCGGCATCGTCGCCGCCGGGCTGGTGGTGGACGGCGGCATCTACCGGCACGACTTCGTCGCCAGCGCGGTGATCGATGGCCTGATGCGCGTGCAGCTCGACAGCGGCGTGCCGGTCTTCTCGGCGGTGCTCACGCCGCATCACTTCCATGGCGGCGACGCGCATGTCGGCTTTTTTCGCGAGCACTTCCTGAAGAAGGGCGACGAGGTCGCGCACGCCTGCGTCCAGACCCTGCGCACAATCGCCGCAATTGCGGACCGGGCACCCGTAGCGCGCTAGCGCGTGATATCGGACGATGCCATGTCCCTTCAGGCACGATTGATCGATCTGGCCCGGGCGTCTTCCTGGTTTCTGCCCGCGCTTGCGGCCGCGCGTGATTTGAACCTGCCGTCCTGGTGCATCGGCGCGGGTGCGGTCCGCAATCTCGTATGGGATGCGCTGCACGGGCATCGAACGCCAACCGCGCTCTCGGACATCGACGTCGCGTATTTCGACTCGTGCGACGTGTCGGCCATGCGCGACGATGCATTAGCAGACCAACTCACCAGGGTGCATCCGGACACAAGATGGGAAGTCACGAATCAGGCCGGCGTGCATACGTGGTTCGAGTCGACGTTCGGCCATGCCGTCGCGCCGCTGCGCTCGCTCGAGGAGGCGGTGGCATCCTGGCCCGAATACGCAACGTCGGTAGGCGTGACGCTCCGGCACGACGGGGCCATCGACATCATCGCGCCGCATGGGCTGGACGACCTGTTCGCGATGATCGTGCGGCGTAATCCGGTCCGCGTCAGCGCCGCCACCTATCGCGAACGCGTCGAGCAGAAGCGTTATGGAGAACGCTGGCCCGGGGTGACGGTCATCGCGGACTGAATGCCCTCCGGATGTCCTATCCAGGGACCGTCTGCGCCTGCGCATACCGCGCGGGCGGGCATCCCGCGAAACGGGCGAACGCGACGCTGAACGTGCTGGCGGAGCTGTAGCCGACGCGTGCGGCAATCTCGGCAATCTCGGCAATGCCATGCTCGCGGAGACGCAACAGGTCCTTGGCCAGGGCCATGCGCCAGGCGAGCAGATATTCCATGGGCGCCACGCCCAGCGCGCCGTTGAAACGCGCAAAGAACGCCGAACGCGAAAGCGCGGCCTCCTTCGCAAGATCCGCGACAGTCCGGTTCCGGGCCGGACTTTCATGCGTCCGCCGTATCGCGGCCGCCAGGCGCGTGTCGGCCAGTCCGCGCAGCAGGCCGGGCGCCGCCGCCATGCCCGCGGTGGAACGCAGGGCTTCGATGAGCAGTACTTCCAACAGCCGCACCAGCACGACCTCTCGCGCGGGCCGCGTCGCGCGCGATTCGTCGTTGACCAGTTGCACGAGCGTGGTCAGCCGCCGTTCGCCGCGAACATGCACGAGCCGCGGCAGCAGCGACACCGGCAATGCGGCGTCCGGCGAACCGAAGCGGCAATAGCCGATCAGCAGCCGCACGTCGGGCGGTCCGCCCTGCGTCCCGACGCTGTATTCGCCATGCCGTAGCGCGACGGGCAGCGTGTCGACGTCACCCGGTTCCGGCGGCGCGAGGCTCGACGTCGTGAAGTCATACGCGGCGGGGATCAGGACGAAGTCGCTCTCCTGAAGGACAAGCGGCGCGTGTCCGTCGACCGTGAGGCGGCATGAACCGTCGAGGATCGCGCAGTAGAACGATTGTCCGATTTCCGAGCGCCGCACGCCCCAGCGGCCCGCGCCGGTGACGATTTTCGACAAGCGCGCGGCTGGTTGCAGCAGGGTGACGACCTCGGCGAGCGGCTCGATCATGAATGGACTCTCGCAAATGCAATCAGGACTCTGGAGTGTAGCAAGTCCAGGTCCGGCATTCTATCCTTTCGACACCGTCATTCACCTGGAAGGGGTCACTCATGAAAACCATCCTGATCACCGGCTGCTCGTCCGGCTTCGGCCGCGACATCGCCCGGTATTTTCTCGAACGCGACTGGAACGTCATCGCCACGATGCGCATGCCGCGCGAGGACGTGCTGCCACGTTCCGGACGTCTGCGCGTGCTCGCGCTCGATGTCGCCGATGCGGCAAGCGTGCGTCAGGCGGTGGAGGATGCGGGGCCGATCGACGTTCTCGTCAACAACGCCGGCATTGGCGTGCCGGGTGCCCTCGAGGGCATCGCGATGACGACTGTCCGCGAGATTTTCGAGACGAACACGCTGGGCACGATCGCGATGGTCCAGGCCGTGCTGCCGCAATTCCGGCAACGCCAGGCGGGCATCGTCGTGAACGTCTCGTCGAGCGTGACACTGCGGTCGCTGCCGCTGGGTGCGGTCTACACCGCGAGCAAGGCGACCGTGAACGCGTTCACGGAGTCCCTGGCGCTGGAGCTCGAGCAGTTCAACATCCGCGTGAAGCTCGTGCTTCCTGGGCGCGCGCCGGAAACGCGCTTCGGGGAAAACGCCCAGTCCCGCATGCAGGGTACGATCCCGGAAGCCTATGCGGACCTCGCGCAGAACGTTTTCGCGCAATGGGCGAAGTCGACCGAGACCACGCAGTCGCAGGATGTCGTGGAAGCGGTGTGGCGCGCGGTGAACGATCCGTCGTGCCCGATGCGGATCGCGGCGGGTGCCGATGCCGTGGCGCTGACGGCTTGCTCAAGCTGACCATCCGCTGTTCTGCAACACGACGCGATAGCCGTCGACATCCTCGAACGTCCTGCCGGACAGGTTCCAGCAGGGGTTGAATGAAATCACATCGACGAATCCCGCTGCGATCATGCGCTCGCATGCGGCCTGCCATGCTTCGCTGTCCTCGATATAGAACGCGAGCAGCAGACCCGCGGCGTACATGCGCTCCGCGCGCGCGAGCTGACTGACCGGGCGATTCTGCGGCGTGCGGCTGCTGCATCGCACGAGCCGCCGGCTCACGTTGGATCCAGAGATGCGCATCGCCGTATCGGGAAGAGCGCCGGGACGGGTATTGAGACGGGCGCCGAAATGGATGGAGAAACGAACGCCGAAACGAACGCCGAAACGAATATCGAGACGAGAGAGATACAGGGCGCGCCCCAGATCGCCGTCGACGACTCGGGCGCCGCGCTTGCCGCGGGGCTTGCCGGGCTCGGGGGGCTGACGACGTATGCGTGCCTGGTTGCGCCGCATCTGCGCTCCGGCGCGTTGCAACCGCTGTTTCCCGGCTGGCAAGGCGAGCGGATCCCCGTGCATGTCGCCTATCCGGTGAACCGGCATCCGACGGCCAAGGTCAGGGTGTTCGTCGACCAGGTCATCGCCTTGCTCGATGGCCCGGATAACCCTCCGGATAAACCTCCAGAAGCGCCCCCCGCCCGGTGAGCGGTGGCATGATAGCGGCTTCGCCGTTCAATCCACCTGCCTTCACCACACATGTCGAACCTCATCGTACATGGCGGCCTCCCGCTTCGCGGCGAGATCGTGCCATCCGGCAACAAGAATGCCGTCCTGCCCGTCCTCTGCGCGACGCTGCTGACCAACCAGCCGCTGCGGCTCATCGGCGTGCCGGACATCACCGACGTCAGAAAGATTCTCGGGATCTTCCGCACGCTTGGCAGCGAGGTGTCGATGGACTTCGCCACCGGCGTCCTGGAACTGCACCATCACGCGACCGCGTTCGATCCCGTCGCACACCGCCTGCCCGAGGAGATGCGTTCGTCGATCATGCTGGTGCCGCCGTTGCTGGCGCGCTTCGGCGTCGCGCGGCTGGAGAACGATGTCAAGGGCTGCACGCTGGGCGTGCGCGAGATCGATCCGCATGTCGAGGTGTTCGAGCGCTTCGGCGCCCGCATCGAGGCCACCGCGGATTCCCTGATCGTGCGCGCGGCGAGCCGGATGGCGGCGAACGACCACTGGCTCGATTACGCCTCGGTCACCACCACCGAGAACTTCGTGCTGTGCGCGGCGTCGGCCGGCGGCACGTCGACGCTGGTCAATGCGGCGTCGGAGCCGCATGTGCAGGAGTTCTGCCGGTTCCTGGCGATGCTGGGCGTCCCGATCGACGGCATCGGCACCTCGCGCCTGCGCATCGCCGGCGGCGGTACGCTGGGAGGCGGGGAGTTTCGTTTCAGCGAGGATTTTCACGAAATCACCACCTTCCTCGCGCTCGGCGCGATCACGGGCGGCGACATCGTCGTCAAGAATTCCGCGCCCGAACAGTTCCCGCTCATCGACCGCACCTTCGCGAAATTCGGCGTGGAGGTGGTGCATCGCGACGGCTGGTCGCGCACGGTCCGGGACGGCCCCCTGCGCGTGCGCCGGCCCTTCACGCAGAACATCCTGACCAAGGTGGAGGCGGCGCCCTGGCCGTATCTGCCGGTCGACCTGCTGCCCATCTTCATCGCCCTGGGCGTGCAGGCGGAAGGCAGCGCGATGTTCTGGAACAAGGTCTACGACGGCGCGATGGGATGGTCCGGCGAACTCTCCAAGTTCGGCGCGCACGTCTTCCTGTCGGATCCGCATCGCCTGATCACGTTCGGCGGGCTGACGCTGAGCCCCGCGAAGGTCGAGAGCCCGTACATCATCCGCGTGGCCATCGCGCTGCTGATGGTGGCCGCGAGCATCGAGGGGCGTTCGGAAATCATGAACGCGCTGCCGATCCGCCGCGCGCATCCCAATTTCGTGGAGAACCTGCGCTCGGTGGGCGCGAACGTCGAATGGACCGGTAGCGAGTGACGCGCCGCTTCATTCGCCGTTTCACCCGCCGCTAGCGCTCGCTAGGGAAAACGCGAGCATCCATCCCCCGCAAACCAGACTACCATGCGTCCGTATGTTACCGGTTACACAAACCGGTAACATCCACCCGTATGGGATCGGGTCAAACGAACGTCAGGGGGCATCATGTCGGAATTCGCGGCGGGAGGCGGGCAGGTCGGGGCCATGGAGCGCGGGGGCGTGGGCGGACAGGGCCGCCTTCTCAAAAAACATTGGCACATCATCTTCGCGGCCACCGCCGGATGGGCGCTCGACGCCTTCGATTTCACGATCCTGCTGTTCCTGATTCCGCATCTGGGCAAGGTCTTCCAGGTGGGGCTGCCGGCGATGGCCCTGGTCGTCACCGCGACCGGGTTCGCGAAGATCGCCGGCACGATCGGCTGGGGTTTCCTGGCGGACCGCTACGGACGGCGCATCGCCTTCATGGCGGCGGTGCTGTGGTTCTCGTGCGCGTCGGGGCTGAGCGGGCTCGCCTGGAGCTACGGGTCGTTCATGGCGATGCGCATCCTGTTCGGCATGGGCTTCGGCGGCGAGTGGACCGCGTCCGTCTCCCTGCTGATGGAAACCGTCCCGGAAAAAATCCGCCCGCTCGCCTCGGGCATCATGGTGGCCGGCTACGAATTCGGCTACATGCTGGCGGCGCTCGCGTTCCACTTCCTGTTTCCGGTGCTGGGGTGGCGCTGGATGTTCTTCCTGGGCATCGCGCCGGCGCTGTTGACGCTGTTCCTGCGGCGCAACGTCAAGGAGTCGCCGGACTGGCAGGCGCAGCGGCGGCGCAAGCAGGCGGGGCACGTGTCGCGCAGCTTCGTCTTCAACCCGGCGGTGGCGCAGGCCTGGGCGTTTTCCGCCGGCGTGAATTTCATGCTGTGGTCGGTGCAGGTGCTGTATCCCACTTTCCTGCTGACCGTCCATCATCTGGATTCCGGCGCGATCTTCCCCTTCATCATCGCGTATTCGATCGGCTCGGTGATCGGCAAGCCGCTTTCGGGCTATGTCGCGAGCCGCATCGGCGAACGCGGCACGATCGTGATCTTTCTGGCCATCGTCGTGCCGACCACGGCCCTGTACACGCTGGTGGCGGATCATTTCCTGATGGGCGTCGGCGCGTTCTGCATGGGGATGTTCGCGAACGGTCTGTTCGGCATCCTGCCGTTGTATCAGGCACGGCGCTTTCCGGTGGAGGCGCGGGCGACCGGCATCGGCATCAGCTATGCGATGACCTCGATCAGCGTCATCGCGCCGTATGTGATCGCGCTGGTGACGCCGTCGCTCGGTCTCAAATTGAGCATGGCGTCCTTCATCGCCGGCGGCGCGCTCGTCGTCATCGCGATCAGCCTGTTCGACACCGCGCGCTGGATGCCGGTCGAACCGGGCGTGGAACGGGACGATGCGCCGAACACGGCGGCCGAACGCACGGCCAACGAATTGACGGGAACGGGAGCCAGCGCATGAGTACGGATACGGGAACGGGAACGCGGCGCTGGACGCAACGTCCTGCGGACGCGAACTGGGGCGATTTCGGCCCGGACGACCAACTGGGCCGCCTGAATCTGCTGACGCCGGAGAAGGTGCTCGAAGGCGTGCGCGAGGTGCGCACCGGACGCAATTTCTGTCTGAGTCTGCCGCTGGATTGTCCGGGCGGCACCGCCTTGAACCCACGCCGGCAACCACCGCATCTCGCGCCGACGACGCGCGGCGACATGCCCAACATGGCGTACCCGTTGTCGCGCGACAATCCGTCGTTGCTCGACGTCGTGTGCGACGACACCGTGCATCTCGCGCTGCAGTATTCGACGCAATGGGACAGCCTCGCGCACATGGGACAGTGGTTCGACCTGTCCGGCACCGGCAGGCCGGAAATGGCCTTCTATAACGGCTATCGCGCCGGCGAGGACGTGATCGGTCCGGTCGACTACCGGCATGGCGATGAACCCGCGGTGACGCGGCCCCCCGGCGCCTATCGGCTCGGCATCGAGAACATGGCGGCGTCGAACGTGCAGGGGCGTGCGGTGATGATCGACCTGAAACGGCATTTCGGGATAGAGAAGCGCGGCATCGGCCTTG
>JBPBQT010000016.1:0-8719 GCA_050955065.1 Janthinobacterium lividum
GGTTCGGGGGGGAAACATGTGGCGGGGCGGAGGACGTCATCGGCAGGCGGGCGGTAGGGTGAGGGGACGGGAGCAAAGTTTCGTATTCTAGCCCTACGTCATGCTTCGATGCCGAGCCGAGCCGAGCGGTGTCCGACGCCCGACGCCCTGAGCCTCAAGCCCTGGGCCCGGTCGCCCCTGCGTTTCCTCGTCCTTTCGTCTCGTACCTCGGCCGGGGTCCCCCGTGCTGCGCCAGTTTTGCTTCCTGCTGCGACGCAGCGGGTAGAATACCTGCCACGCACGCTCCGCCGCTTCTCGTCTGGGCCCCGGACGGGTTCCATCTCGGGTCCCATCCCGGGCCAGAAGCGGCGGGGGTACCGTTCCATCGTTTCCAGGGTTATCTGAAATGGATCAGCAGTATCTCGCGGTTCTCCGGCAACTGCTCGAACAGGGCACTCTCCGGGAGGACCGGACCGGCACCGGCACGCGGTCGATGTTCGGCGTGATGTACCGGCACGACCTGGCGCAGGGCTTCCCGCTGCTGACCACGAAAAAGTTGCACATCCGCTCGATTCTCCACGAACTGCTGTGGTTCCTGCGCGGCGAGACGAACCTGCGCTACCTGCACGAGAACAAGGTCACGATCTGGGACGAGTGGGCGACGCCCGAGGGCGAACTCGGGCCCGTCTACGGTGCGCAGTGGCGCCACTGGCAGAACGCCGACGGCACGACCACCGATCAGGTCGCCGCGCTCGTCGCGTCGTTGCGGGACAAGCCAAGCAGCCGGCGGCACATCATCAACGCCTGGAACGTGTCCTACCTGCCGGACGAATCGCGTTCGCCGGTCGAGAACGCCGCCGCGGGTCGCATGGCGCTGCCGCCGTGCCACGTGATGTACCAGTTCTATGTCGCCGACGGACGCCTGAGCTGCATGCTCACGCAGCGTTCGGGCGACTGGTTCCTGGGCGTGCCGTACAACTGCGCGTCGGTCGCGTTCCTGACGCACATGCTGGCGCAGCAGGTCGGGCTCGAACCGGGCGAGATCGTGCATTCGATCGGCGACGCGCATCTGTACGCGAATCATGTCGAGCAGGCGCGCGAGCAGCTGTCCCGCGAACCGCGTGGCCTGCCGCGTCTGCTGATCAAGCGCCGGCCGGCGTCGATCTTCGATTATCGTTTCGACGATTTCGAGATCCTCGACTACGCGCCGCACCCGTCGATCGCCGCGCCGATCGCGATCTGAACCGTTCCGGGGCGGCGGCTCGCCGGTCGTCCCGGGTCCCTCCCGCGATGCCTTATGCATTGTCTCCGGCATCGCCTTCCTCATTGCTTCCGGATGACGACATGAAACGACTCCTGATCCTGCTGACGATGCTGAGCGCGTCGCTGTTCAACGCCGCCTGCGCGGGAGGGGATGGCCCTGTCGCCGGCAGATCGACGGGCAGCATGACGATGTACGGCACGCTCGACACGGGCGTGACGATGCACAACTGAGCGATGCGCGATGCTTCCCACCGGTGGGCCGGCCGCGCTGGCGCAATCTCCGGCGACGGCAGGCGATGGGCATGGCTCCGGCGGGCACGCATCTGGTGCCGAAGCGTTGCCGGGGTGGGGGGGATGGCATTGCTCGCCGCATGCACCGGGCCCGGGGAAGCGGGACAGGCGGCTTCCTGGTTCGATGGCGCGGAGGGTGCCGGTCCGGCGCCCTCCAGCCTGCTTTCCAACGCGCGCTTGCATGATACGGGCGACGCCGCGCGCGACCCGCTCGACCTGCTGCCGGTGGCGCGTTTCACCAGCCTGGCGGCGGTGGATGACCTGTCACGTTGCATCGGCGAGCGCTGGGCGCGGCTGTCGGTGTTCGCGCCGGGCAAGGTCACATTGCACCCGGGGCTGCGCGGGCTGATCGTCGACGTCAAGACGACGCACGATCCGCTGGCGCGCGCCTATGTCGAGATCTATCCGGCGCAGGGCGCCACCCAGGTCGACTATTTCGTGCGCAGCTTCGTCAGCGATCCGGACGAGGATCTGCGGCGTCGGGCACTGCTGAGCTGCTTCTGAGGCCAGTGGACGGTGGCCGGCGCCGGGCGCCGGACTGCGTGCCACTTGCCCGGCTGTCACGGCCCGGCCGCCTCACGTCCCATTGCCCCGAGTCCTATTGCCCCGGGCCCCGACTACCTCAAGCCTCGAATCGCAACGCGGGATTGCCGACCATGCTTTCCGGCTTGACCCATTCGTCGAACTGCTGCTCGGTCACGTGTCCCAGCGCCAGCGCCGACTGCTTGAGCGTGGTGCCGTCCTTGTGCGCCTTCTTCGCGATCTGCGCGGCCTTGTCGTAACCGATATGCGGGTTGAGCGCCGTCACCAGCATCAGCGACTCGTTCATCAGCGACGTGATGCGCTCGCGGTTCGGCTCGATGCCCACCGCGCAGTTGTCGTTGAAGCTGAGCGCGCCATCGGCCAGCAGACGCACCGATTGCAGCACGTTGTGCGCGATCATCGGCCGGAAGACGTTGAGCTCGAAATTGCCGCTCGCGCCGCCGAAATTGACCGCGACATCGTTGCCGAACACCTGGCAGCACAGCATCGTCACCGCCTCGGACTGGGTCGGGTTGACCTTGCCCGGCATGATCGAGCTGCCCGGTTCGTTTTCGGGAATCGACAGCTCGCCCAGACCGCAGCGCGGGCCGCTCGCGAGCCAGCGCACGTCGTTGGTGATCTTCATCAGGCTGGCGGCGATCGTCTTCAACGCGCCGTGCGCGTGGACCAGCGCGTCCGCCGCGGCCATCACCTCGAACTTGTTCGGCGCGCTCACATAGGGCAGGCCGCTCAGACGGGCGATTTCCGCGGCGACCTTGTCGGCGAATTCGGGGTGCGCGTTCAGGCCGGTGCCCACCGCGGTGCCGCCCAGCGCCAGCTCATACAGATGCGGCAGCGCCGCCTCCACGTGCCGGATGCCCTGGTTCAGTTGCGCGACATAGCCCGAGAACTCCTGACCGAGCGTCAGCGGCGTGGCGTCCTGCAGGTGCGTGCGGCCGATCTTGACGATGTCGCGGAAGGCCTCGGCCTTGCCCTGCAACGTGTCGCGCAGCGTTTTCAGCGCCGGCAGCAGGTGATGCACGATCGCATCGGCCGCGGCCACGTGCATCGCGGTCGGGAACACGTCGTTGGACGACTGGCCGCGGTTGACGTCGTCGTTCGGATGTACCTTGCGGGCCTCGCCGCGCTCGCCGCCCATCAGCTCGCTGGCGCGATTGGCGATGACCTCGTTCAGGTTCATGTTCGTCTGCGTGCCGGAGCCGGTCTGCCAGACCGCCAGCGGGAACTCGTCCGGGTGCCGGCCCGCGATGACCTCGTCGGCCGCGGCGATGATGGCTGTCGCCCGGTCCTCGGGCAGCACGCCGAGCGCCTGGTTGACGGCCGCGGCGGCCCGTTTGACGACCGCGAGCGCGCGGATCAGTTCGGGCGACTGCTTTTCCGACGAGATCTTGAAATTCTGCAGCGAGCGCTGGGTCTGCGCGCCCCACAGCTTGGCGGACGGCACGGCGATTTCGCCGAAAGTATCGCGTTCGAGGCGGACGTCGGACGAGGCGTGGTCGGTCATGAAAGTCTCCTTCAGATCAGTGGGATGAAGCGCCGCTGGCCGGCGCTTCGCCGTTTCGATTGGGGTGTCCGGCAAAGGAACGCCGGACGCTCAACACAGACAGCCGATACGAACCACCGGCGCGGACATTCAGCGCCGGTAGTCAAAGCTGATTCTTCACCGGCAGCACGAAGAATACGCCGGTTAGCAGCTTGCGCCACACACCGGCGCCCGGATCGGCATCGTACTGCACCGTCCGACCGTTTTCCAGCGTCGTCCAGACCAGCGACGACGCCTTGCCCGTGGCGTTCGTCGCTTGGTCGGCCAGCGTCACGTGGAAACTTTCGTCGGGCGAGGTCGCCTTGTCGAACAGCGTGGCGACTTGCTGGGCCAGCAGCGGGCTTTGCACTTCCATCGCCATTTCGGTGTTCAGTCCCACCGAGCGTGGATCGAGGTTCATCGAGCCGATCAGCAGGATCTGCCGGTCGATCACATAGGCCTTCGCATGCAGGCTCGCGTGCGATTTCGAGCCGGTCACACTGGTCTTCGGCCGGCCGTCCAAGGGCTTGAACTCGAACAGCGACACGCCCCTTTCGAGCAGCGGTATCCGCGCCGGCGCGTAGCCGGCCTGCACCGCCGGCGCGTCGGTGGCCGCCAGCGAGTTCGTCAGCACGGAAACGTGCACGCCGCGCGCCACCAGCGCGCCCAGCGCATCGATCCCGGCCTCGTGCAGCACGAAATACGGCGAGATGATCAGCAGTTCCGTCTTCGCCTGCGCGGACAGTTCCTTGAGCCGCTCGACCGGCGGGCTCACGTAGTCGTCCGTCGGCTTGACGATCTTGTCCGGCGTATCGGTATAGAAGGACGCCCTGGCCCAGGTCAGGCCCATCTCGCCGCTGCGGATCTGGCGGGCCAGCGGCGGCTCGTCCAGCTCCGGTCCGCCGGTCACCGAGGACATCTCGTCCCAGTGCGCCCGCAGTTTCTCCCGCACGTTCGCGATATCGGCCGCATCGAAATGCTGATCGTTCAGCGCCTTGAGCGGATAGGCCTCCTCGCTGTTCCAGAACGTGTCGAAGCTGTCGGAAATCTTCGGCACGACCGGCCCGACCGAGAGGATGTCCAGATCGCGGAACGAGATCGCCGCGCCGGTGCCGAGGTACTCGTCGCTGACATTGCGTCCGCCGGTGATGGCCGCCTGGTTGTCGGCGATCATCGCCTTGTTGTGCATGCGCCGCGTCAGCGAATCGAGGTGCGTGACCACGTTCGCCATGCGCCGCAGCATGTTTTCCTTGTGGGTGACGAACGGATTGAACACGCGGATCTCGATGTTCGGCGTCGCGTTCATCGTCGCCATGAGCGAATCGATATCCTTGAAGTTCATGTCGTCGAACAGCATGCGCACCCGTACGCCGCGCTGCGCCGCCCGCAGCGCGGCCTCGAGCAGCAGCTTGCCGGTGTCGTCCTCCTCGGCGATGTAGTACTGGATGTCGAGCGTCTTGCTGGCCGAACGCGCGAGCGCGATGCGCGCGCTCAGCGCGTCGGCGCCGGTGACCAGCAGCCGCAGGCCCGATTCACCGGGATGCGCGGCGCGCGCCGCGGCGAACGAACCGGCGAGCGGCCCCGGTGCGTCGGGCGAGATCGCCCGGGACGGGGTACGGGCGAAGCTGGACGCGGCCGGGCGCGTGGTCGCGCAACCCGCCAGCGCGAGCAGGGCGACCGCGCCGACGGCCAGGGCCAGGGTGCGGATGCGGAAGAAGGAGGCGGGGGAGCGATTTTCCTGACCAGCGACAGACACAGACTCATACGGCATTACGAAAACACCTATCATGTTGCGCACGAAATTCACCCTGCCGTGCGCGCGTGCGGCGCCGGTGGTCAGGCATTCCCATCGAATCCTGAAGAAAGGGCTTCATTCTAAGAGAAATTCGCGCGTCGGTTGACGGCGCGTCGCTGCGCGCGTAATACGCGCAACGCTATCGACAAGGTTCGCGTGCAGCGTGCGCGACAGCACCGACAACGCCCTCCGGGCGGCGTGGTCTTTGCTATACTCTCGACTCGCGGCGGCAGGGTTACGGTCGGGCCGGTTTCAAGCGGTTCCCGCTCAGGCTCGTGCCGTCGCGGCAGCAGTCGGCAGCAAAATGAAGCAACGGTCCGCTCTCCGTAGTTCAACGGATAGAACAAGTGCCTCCTAAGCGCTAGATACAGGTTCGATTCCTGTCGGAGGGACCATCCTGCTTCGTCACACCTTCGATATTTGCGTCGCCAACCCCGTACAGCCTTGTGCCACGGGGTTTTTTATTGTCCGTTGCGCCCGTTGTTGCGAAACGATGGCAAAGGACTCCGAGGTATTTCAAGAGGTCTTTGCAAACTGTCCCAGAAATCTCCAACCATGTTCTTCATCGTTGCTGCGATCAAGGATACGAAATCTCGCATCAAGTTCATGATAAATTTCATTGATTAAAAGTTTGTTTACGGTTTATTACGAATTCCCCTGCAATCCACTTCCAACATTGGATTCCGGATTGATGAAAAGAACCGAGGGACCGAGTCCTTTGGGGGAAGGCGGAAAGCATAGAAGGCATTGGAAGTCCGTCCAACAGCCATCGGCCGTGTATATGCGTCAATGGAGGGGGCTGGGCAACCAGGCAATCTCGTTCAGCTCGCTGGTTCGTCGTCCAGGGATGAATGCTGTCGCGGGGACCGACCGGTTTCGTCATACCTTCGATATTTGTCCTGCCGACCCTGTACCGCACTGCGCCACGGGGGGGATCAGGAGATCCGCTTCTTTCCACGAGCGTGACATGCACCTGAACCGAAAAATCGGCGACACGTTGCTGACCGGGGAAGCCCAGTTCCCGCGCTTGCGTCGAATGTAGTGCCGGAAGTGCATGATGATTTCCGGGCGCCCGACAAAGAGAGCGCACGCGGCATTTCCGACCAGGGAGTTCCGGAAATTCCTACAGAGCACGTTTCACCTGTTGCGACAAAGCCGCATTCCCGAACGAAATCAGGCACTTTTACTGCACGATACCCTGCGCGCGGTATTTTTTTTACGGTAATGTCGGTGTCACGGGCAGCGATCAATCAACGGTTGGAGTGGAAACGGCTATGGGCGTCGAATTTCTGGCAGGTGGCATGGCGGTGGTGGGAATAGCGTTGATCACGGGGTGCCACGATGCATGGCGCGGATTGCGGCTGAGACGCGCGGTCGGGTGGTCGCACCGCAAGCAGGAGTAGACCGACAGCGCGGGTTTTCTATCTTAAAAATCCACCGCGGCGAAATCCCCCTTGCCGACATCGCACAGGGGACAACGCCAATCCTCCGGGATGTCCTCGAAACGCGTGCCCGGCGCGATGCCTTCTTCCGGCAGACCTTCCTCTTCGTTGTAGACCCAGCCGCAAATCAGGCAGACCCAGCTTCTGTACTCGATGACGTCGCTCATTGCACCATGGTTTGTCAGGTGATTCGTCGGATGAAAAAGGGCCGGCAGCGCGGCGTGCGCCGCACGACCCCCCGGTTCAGCCGCGATGTTAGCCGATTTTCGCGGGGCTCTCCGGGCCCGGCGTGCCCGTCGGTCCCGTTTCTGCTGCCGGTTTGACGGTCGTCGATCCACTCCCCCCCTCGGCTGAAAGGCAGGTTCGCGCCATACAGGCGTCGTCGAAGGCCGCCGCCCGGTACAATGCGTATTTTCCCGAGCTTTGTCACGACCATGTCGATGTATTCCATCACCGGCGCACAACTGGCCTTCGGCCATGTCGCCTTGCTTGATCATGCCGATTTCTCGATCGAGGCGGGCGAGCGCGTCGGTCTGATCGGTCGCAACGGCGCCGGCAAGTCGTCCCTGTTGAAGATCGTCGCGGGCCTCGCGCACGCCGACGACGGCCTGGTCTCCCGGCAGCAGAACCTGCGCACCGTGTTCGTCGAGCAGGAACCCACCTTCACGCCCGGCGAGACCGTGTTCGACGCGGTGGCCTCGGGCCTGGGCGACTCGATCCGCCTGCTCGCCGAATACGACGAGGTCTCGATGCAGCTCGGCGACGCGGCCGACACCGATGCGCTGATGGAGCGTCTGACCACGCTGCAGGCGGCCCTCGACGCGCAGGATGCGTGGCAGTGGCGGCATCGCGTGGAGACGACGCTCGAACAACTGACGCTGGACCACACGCTGCGCGTCGAGGACCTGTCCGGCGGGATGCGCAAGCGCGTCGCGATCGCGCGCGCGCTGGTCAGCGCGCCGGATCTGCTGCTGCTCGACGAGCCGACCAATCACCTGGACTTCGACGCGATCCGCTGGCTCGAGACGCTGCTGATCTCGCTGCGCACCAGCCTGCTGTTCATCACCCACGACCGGGCTTTCCTGGACAAGGTGGCCACGCGCATCATCGAGCTCGACCGCGGCCGCCTGCTGTCGTACCCGGGCAATTTCGTCGCGTACCAGGAGCGCAAGGAACTGCAGCTGGAGAACGAGCGCGTCGAGAATGCGAAGTTCGACAAGCTGCTGGCGCAGGAGGAGGTCTGGATCCGCAAGGGCGTCGAGGCGCGGCGCACGCGCAGCGTCGGCCGGATCGCGCGGCTCGAGTCGATGCGCGGCGAACGCGCCGAGCGGCGCAACGTCCAGTCGAACGTGAAGCTCGACGTCAGCCACGCGGACCGTTCCGGCAAGATCGTGTCGGAGCTGACCGACGTGACGATGAGCTACGGTGGCCGCACGCTGATCGACAAGCTGTCGTGCACGGTGATGCGCGGCGACAAGATCGGGCTGATCGGTCCCAACGGCGCGGGCAAGACGACGCTGATCAAGCTGATGCTGGGCCAGATCCAGCCGGATGCGGGCAGCCTGCGCACGGGCACCAATATCGAGGTCGCGTACTTCGACCAGATGCGCGCGCAGCTGGACCCGGAAAGCAGCCTGGCCGATACGATCGCGCCGGGTTCGGACTGGGTCGAGATCAACGGCGCGCGCAAGCACGTGATGAGCTATCTCGGCGACTTCCTGTTCTCGCCGGAACGCGCGCGCTCGCCGGTGAAGTCGCTCTCGGGCGGCGAACGCAACCGGCTGCTGCTCGCGCGCCTGTTCGCGCGGCCGTCGAACGTGCTGGTGCTCGACGAGCCGACCAACGATCTCGACATCCCGACGCTGGAACTGCTCGAGGAACTGC
>JBPBQT010000017.1:0-8476 GCA_050955065.1 Janthinobacterium lividum
CGGTGATCCGGCCCTTGCCGTACTTCATCGAGTTCGTGATCAGTTCGCAGGTGATGAGTCCGAGCGGCGCCAGGCGCGCGGCCGGCAGTATCAGGCTGGTTGCACGCAGGGTTACCGGCCGCTCCTCGTATCCCGCTTGCAGGTCGTCGAGCAGACTTGCCAGATAGGTCGCGGCATCGGTGGCGGCGACGCCATCCTCCCGATACAGGCGTTCGTGCACCGAGGCGACGCTCAGCACCCGGCGCGCGGCAACCTTCAACTCGCCCTTGACGCTCTCGTCGGCGCTCAGGTTCGCCTGCAGCCCAAGCAGCGTCTGCACGAGCTGCAGACTGTTGCGTACGCGATGGTGCACCTCCTTCATCATCAGCTCGCTGGCGCGGAGCTCGTCCTCCCGCTCCGAAAGCAGCCGGCTCAGCTCCCGCTCCTGCTGGTGACGTTCGGTGATATCGCGCGAAACCGAAACGATTCGTTCCACCTGCTCGTCCACGCCGAAAATCGGCGATACGGAGACATCCCACCAGCGCGCCTCGCCCTTGACGGTGGGACAGAAGGCCTCGAACCGGAACGGGCGTCCGCCGGCGGCCTCGGCGATCGCCATACCGATCTCGGCCCGGGCGGGTTCGGGCCAGAGGTCGGCCCAGGGCTGGCCGTCGAATTCCGAGAAATCGTCGATCTGCATGTGACACAGGCCGTTGTCGTTCATGAATTCGAGCTGACCCTGCGTCGACATCACCTTGATGCAATCGTTACTGGCGTTGAGGACGCTGGACGAAAACAGTTCGGCATCGTGCGCCTCGTCCTGGGCGAGATCGCGATCCAGCGCCATCGCGATGACGTTCGCGATCGCTTCCAGGAAGATGATGTCGGTTTCCGTGAAGTCGGCGGCATCGTCGCTATCGGCTTCGAGCACCCCGTACGCGTTCATGCTGCTGCGAATGGGAACGTTGATCGCGCGCTCGATCCGGTACTTGGCGAGAATGGCGGGCGTGCGGAAACGGTGTTCGTTGCCGAGATGATTCGAGATGACCGGCTTGCCGCTCGAATAGGCGAAGCCGGCCGGACTCGCGTCGTCCGCGCCCATCGAGAAGGTGCCGATATCCTCGGCTATCCAGCCCATGCCGGCCACCAGCAGGAATTCGCCGGTCTGCGGCATGTAGCGGAGCACCTTCGCGAAACGGGAACCGACACCATCGGCCGCGACCCGCGCCGCCTCGCGCAGGATTTCCGTGAAATCCTCCTGGCCCAGTGCGAAATAGCCAAATTTCGCCGCCAGAACGTGCTGACGGCGCAAACGCGCGACGGACAGTCCCGCCGCACTGCGGGCGATCTCGTCGACCGATAAATTTTCCATAACACCCGGGGAAAGAATCGGTACCCATCTGGTCCGATGTCAGGGTTGAAGTGTGATGTTGCGCGTGTCGTCGACCGCCATTTCAGCCTGGTCGCGCCCGGGTAGCGGCCGGCGCGAAGCCGCTCGCGTCCGCTGTACGGGAATTTTCAAGATGGTGAGAAGGGACGCCGGAGACAAGAGAATGTATCTGCCATGTGAATTTCGACGGCGTCGATGGCGCCAGCCGCCGTATGATACCAACAGCAGTGCCTTCAAGGATAGAGGGATATGCCGCGCGGAGCGGCCTGGGCGACGCGCGCGTGCCGCCGGCATCTCCGCCATCCTCGTGCCGCATCGGGCGAAATGGCGGACATCGGTCTCCAATCTCCGAATCCATCTTATATAATGATCCGCGCAATCCCCGGTGCCCTGCGTCGGGTGAGTCCGCCCACCAGCATGAATCGACCGTTCTTCGCGCGTTGTCGGTGCCGGGATGGCGACCGGAGCCGTGTCCCGGACCGCTCCTTACCATTTCGCCAATACTTCCCTATGGCAGAATTCAGCAGCTATGAATTCAATTCGACGGTTGCTTTCTGCGAATCTGCCCGGGTACTGGACAGCTACGCGGCATTGTCGCATCGCCAGGCGCTGATTGCCGCCATCGTGCTCAACCGGGCCGATTGGCTATGGGATCTAAGTTACACCATCGTCACCGCGATACGGGAACTCGGACCGTCTGGCCTGGCACTCGTCCATGCGGTGGAACAGGCGGTGCGCCGGAACGCCTAGCGGACCTCGCGATACCGGTTCTCATGGCGGGAACGGCGGTCGGCCCCACGACAGGATGACGGGGTGGGCATCTTCAGACATGCTGCAGTGATCGAACGGTGTCAAGCAGTGCGGGGGGAGCCGTCATGCCCGTGAAACCGACCGGTATCCCGAACGTCGGATGACGCTAAAACGGGCGGCGAGCGATGACCATCCCGTCGTGCGCCGTTTTCTAGCCAATCTGGCCGGCGACCTGGCGACCGGCGTAAACGACGCATTCGCCGTGTGCACCCCCGCCTTGACGGGCCCGGTCGTCGACTTCCGGCGCCTGACGTTCTTCAACGCGCTCGCCGAACCGTTTCCCGTGATGCAAACGCATCCCGGTCCGTCCGACCAATGAGGCACGCCGCCGGGCGACGGTGCCGTAAGCGGCGATACCTGTCTAACCGAAGCGCCGGGCCGTGAAGGGTTCGAGTTCGGCCACCCGTTCGCCGACGGTCGCGCGCGCAAGCGATTCGCCCAGTCCCGCCGAGTGCTTGAAACCGTGACCCGAGCACGCGGACACGACCGTCACGCTTTCCATGTCACGGTAGGTGTCGACGATGAAGCCCGAGTCGGTACTGACCGTATAGAGACAAGCTGCGCGGTGGACGGTGTTCCGGGTGACCGCGCGCAGGCGGCCCGCGACATGCGCGTCGTACATGTGCGCCGATTCCGCGTCGGTGACCTCGCGCGCGTAATCGTCCGGAGGCGAAACGCTGCGGTACTGCTCACCGGCCACCTTGACGCCCTGTTTGCCATCGACCATCGGAAAGCCGTACATAGGATCTTCCGGCCCGTCGCCATGCATCCAGATGAAGATCGGGCAACGCTGGGGGCCGTACAGTCCGGGGTCGGATGTGCCGAACCAGTGCAGGGTCTGACGCAGCACGCGCAGATTCGCCCGCACGGCGCCCGTCGTCATCTGCGGAATCCACGCGCCGGCGGTGACGATGACCTTCGCCGCCGAATAGGTGCCCGCGGCGGTGCGAACGGTCGTGGTGCCGCCGTGCTCTTCTATCGCCAGGACCTTCTCGTCGAAGCGCACGCGGGCGCCCAGCGTGCGGGCCTGGCCGAGCTGCGCGTCGATGCAGCGCTCCGGCAACAGGACGCCCGAGTCCGCTTCGAAATAGGCCAGCTCGTCGCCACGGACCAGGAACTGGGGATAGCGCTTCGCGACTTCCCCGGCGCGCAACAC
The DNA here is from genome assembly GCA_050955065.1 of Janthinobacterium lividum. GTDB lineage: Bacteria > Pseudomonadota > Gammaproteobacteria > Burkholderiales > Burkholderiaceae > Robbsia. Next base: position 3,336 of record JBPBQT010000017.1, read on the forward strand.
CTCGTGCGGAATGGCGAAACGTCTCGCGTTGTCGATGGTGCGCCGGACGAAATCCGGTTTGCCATGATGGTCTTGCGTACCGTCCTGCGGGCCCATGATCAAACCGCCCGTTCGATGAAAGAGCGTCGCTCCGGTCGCGTCTTCCAGTTCGCGCCAGATGGCATGGGAGCGTTGGACGATCGGCACATACGCCTCGCCCTCGCCGACGGCGAGGCGGGTGATGCGCGTCGCGCCGTGGCTCGAACCACGGTCATGGGGGGGGCGCGAACTGGTCGATTCCGATGACCCTGACGCCGCGTGCGGCCAGTTGGTAGGTCGTGGCGCTGCCAAAGGCGCCCAGGCCCACGACGATGACATCGGCGGTATGCATCTGCTCCCTCCCGGTTCCTCGTGGTTTTTCGGTATCGTAGCGCAACGATGTGTGCCGATGTGGGAATCCGGCTCAGATGCCGCGCGCGACGGGCGCACGAGGCAGCGCGTCATCGCGGTCGTTCATCGTTCTGAATCCCACATTCTGCGCGACGAATTCGCGCGTGGACGCCACCGCCTTGCGCGCCCCCAGGTGGAGGAAGGCATTCGGGCCGATCAGCCGCTCGCGACCGACGCTTTCCTTGCCCTTGAGCTCGACCGGCATATAGGATGCCCCGTCCTCCAGGATGCGGGCATCGGCCTCGTTCAGCGCGCGCAACGCGTCGGGCGTATCGGGAGCGCCGGGTGCCAGCTGGTCGCGCAACGCGGCGTGCAGATCCAGCGTGCGCGCGGCATGCTCCCGCAGACGGTGTCGGGTGAAAAGCACCTGATTCGGCCGCCAGTTCGCGCGCGCATTGGCGAGATGCCGGTCGATGACGCCGTGCGCGTCCTTGAGCGCCGTCTCCCTTGGCGCACCGTGCGTGCGCATCTGCTCGGCGGCGAACAGTTCCGCCCACTGCGCGCGTTCGCATTCGACCGCGTGGATATAGGCGCTGGGACCGGCGAACTCGCGGTCGAGCACGCAGGCGCGATGGTTCAGCTGCCGGTGCTCGCGGACCAGCTGCAAGCGCGCGGACATGCGCGTGTTGCGGAACGTGAAATGCATGGCGGGCGTATCCAGCGTCAGCAGCCCCAGGCCGATCGAGCGTCCCGCGTCGCCCACGTCCACCGTGACGTTCGAGCTCGTGCCCACGCCGATACGGCCGATCCAGCGACTGCCGCCGCCCTGGCGATGCTGCTCGACGCGTTGCGCATCCTGACGCGCCGGGGTAGCCTCCCGCGGCGTGCCGGGCGATGCGGCCGCAGCGGGTGAGGTGTCTTGCCGATACCCATGGTCGTACACATACGCGACGCCCGCCGTGGGTCCCAGACCCAGCGGCAGCAGCGAGTGCGTGTGGTCGCCGGTCACTGCGTCCTGGTCGGCGGGCCCGGGCAGGCGCAGCGTGATGCCCCCGCTGACCGATACGCCTCGGCTGTAGCCTTTGTCGGTGGTATCCGTCCAGGCGAGCGTCAGATCCGCGTCGTCGAAATGGCGGGCGAACACCCGCTGGGCCGCCGACGGCGCGGGCGACGACTCGCCGGCGGCGTTCTCCGGGCTTCCTGTGCTGCCTGCGTTTCCTGTCTCTCTCGCATCATTCGCGCGCCCTTCGTCGATACCGGCGTCGGCGAACAGTTCCGAAACGATCATGGCGGCTTTTTCCAGCATCGCGGCATCCTGGTAGCCGGTTCCTTTGTCGTTGGGACGCCGTGCGACGCCAATCGAGACGCCCCTGACCGTGCCGCTGTCGCTGGCGTGGAGCAGGACATTCACGGCGCCCCCGGCACGCGCCTCGGCAAGCCCCAGATCGAATTTGTAACCCGCGAAAACGCCGGTTTCGGCATGCCTGGCGGTGCGTTGGGCCGTGCCGATGAAAATCTCGATGCCTTGCAGCGATCGGCTGATCTCGATCACCGCTTCTTTTCTGAAATCGATCCCCAGGTTCGTCTGGACCGACATCGGCACCGAAGAAAGGTGCAGAAGATTGTTGACGCTCGCCGACAGTCCCCGCGTGCTGAAGCCATATCGATGGCCGTCGCTCAAGCGCAGCCGGGCACCGGGTTTGAGGGCGCCGATGACCTCGATGAGCAATTCCTGGCTTCGCGCGACGGTGCGCTCGTCAAGACGTTTCTCCACGGGATCGGCCAGTTGTCGCAGGCGTTCGACCTGTGCCCGTAAGGGTGCATCGGCGGTGTGCGGCACGCCGGCGATCGCTCCCCAGCGCGCCAGCGAAGCGGCCGTGTAGTGTCGTCCGTCGATGGCGTTGAAAGGCGGCGTCTTGCGCAGGACCGCCCCGTCGCGGGCCGCCAGTCCGAGAAGTTTCTCCGCCACCTCGACCGCGTCGTCCGACCCGTTCTCCACTGCAGTGCGCGCGAGCGCATGCGCCCTGGCGGCAATGGTCGGCAGGTCCGCCGCCGCGACCCGGTCCTTGTGGAAACCGCCTTCCAGCCAGATATGCAGCGCGGCGAGTTCCATCAACGAACCGGCCGGGTCCGCGTGGCGCAGCGCGGCCGCCGGGTCCAGCGGCGGCGTTTCCCCGGCGCTCGCGTGCGTCAGCTCGGCGAGCGTCTCGCGCATGCCGCCGGCAAGGCGGGCCTGTTCGTTCCGCAAGGTGTCGCGCGGTACGCCGCCCAGTCCGAGGGTAGCCGCGCTCAGCGGCGATTTATCCATGCCCAGGACGCGCCGCGGCAGTGTGCGGGCGCGTTCCCAACGCGACTGCGCGACGCGCGGGATGGTCTGCCTGACGAATTTTTCCAGCCGGTGATTCTTGCGGGACAGGTCGCTGCCCGGCGCATCGTCGCGGTCTCCCTGACGCCAGGAGAAGAGGTCGTACCGCGCCCGTTCCTGCAGTGCGTCCGGCCCCTGGGTCAGCCACTGCGCCGCGGCCGTGATCGTGCGCTGCGGCAGGGCCGCCGTGCGATCGTCGCCGCGTGCGCTCAGCGCATCCGCCAGCGTATCGGTGATCGCCCTCGCGGGGGGATCGGACCGGCCCGCTGCGGGACGCGGCATGCCGTCGGGCACGGCATGCGTCGGTCCGGCGCCCTGAACCCTATGATCGGCCGCGCCGAGCAGCGCCTGTACCGCCTGCGCGCGGTGCGTCGCAACGATCGGGTGCCCCGCATCGGCCCGGAGCGCCAGGAAAGCCTCGAAATTGCAGCGGTTGCCGTGCGCGAGAATCGACATGAGATGGACCGCCTGTTGCCCGGGCTCGTCCAGCGCGCGCAACGTCGCCGCCGACGCCAGTGTTTCCAGCGGCAGCGTGGCGCAACGTTCCAGCACGTCGAGCGCGATGCGCGGATGGTCGATGCCGGCACGCGTCAATGCCGCGGCGATCAACGCGCCGTACATCGTCTCTCCCCCGGCGCGAGGCCCGCCCAGGCCGGCAAGACGCCGGGTCAGCAGGGTCCGTTCATGCAGCGGCTCGCCCGTGGTGCCGGTGATGACGCGGGCACCGGGATCGGCATCCCGCTCCCACCCCAGCGCATCGGCGAATTCGGCGGCGAGATCGAATTCGATGGGCGCCAAGGCCGGCAGGACGGGCGCGGCAAACGTATCGTCGATGACCGTGTGCAGAGCCGCTTCGCCAGTGGCGGCCTGCAGCCGCCGGGCGACGATATCCGGCGCACCGGCAGGATGCGCCGCGCGGTCCTTGGCGGGTATCGGCGCCTCGGTGCTCCGTTTCTGGACGCATTTCGCGTCGCGCTCGATCCGGGCGTCCGGCAGCGGCGTGTGCGCCGGATCGATGCTGGCATGGTCGACGAGCCCGTACCGGGGATGCGCGACGTCCTGCGGCCCGATCGCCTGACCGGAATGGCTCGTCTGAAAAAACGGGAGGGCGAGATCCCGACGCCTGTGCCGCATCTTGTCGCGAGCCTGCGCGAGCCCCAAGCGGGCCAGCGTCGGATTTTGCAGTCCGGACAGTTGGGCGGGCAGTGTGGATTCGCGACGTCCGGCGTTCGGGGCGCGGTGTTCCGCGCCGGCGGCAGGGTGTTCGGCATTTCCGCCACCCGCGGGCGCGGACGTCGCACTTGCCGCCGCTGGCGCAGCGGTGCCGGTCGTCGTGCGAATGAAAGTTCGGCGAAAGCGTTCAAACATGAGCGGACCCTGCACGCGGATGATGGCGGGACGATACCCGCCGGAAGTGTCGATTATATGAAAGATGCGCAGAACGCATCCGTCGCGTCAGGTCATGACCGGGTCCGCGTCGTTGCGAAGCAGGTTGTCGGCCGTGGCTGAAATATCGACCGTGCCGCGGCCTTGTCCCGAGATGGGCGCCCTGCGCGTGGTCTGCCGCACTCGATGCGCAGTGCAGGATGATGCGCCGTGGATGCGCCAGTCGAAGTGTCGCCGGACGGCGCGGCGGTTTGTGCGTATCGTTAGCAGAAAAGGTTGCTTCGTATGCCGGCATGGGCGGGCCATACTCGCTGGACCGGCGGCTGCGCCCGGAACATCGCGTTTCCCATCGATGGCATCGATGTCATCGAGGCCGTTTTGAAACCGATCGCACCGGGGCGTGCCGCGCCATTCGCCACGTTTTCTCTCTCGCCCTTGCCATGGATGTCAGTCATTCCCGCGCGTTGCCGCCCGACGCCGCGACGTTGCCCGCAGACGCCGTACCCGTGCCGCTGGCGACGCTGCGCGCCCGGGTGGCCGCGCATCCCGCGCTGGGCGCGCGCATCCGCTTCGATGCCGACGGCCAGACCCGGGCGCGCTACCGTGACGCGCGTCTGGGCAGCGGGTTTTCATGCATTTCGGATGTCGCGGATCCGACCGCGCCGCGCGTCTTCGCCCGTCGCGCGGTATTGCAGGTGCGCGATGTCGCCGGCTTGCCGCTGCCGGCGGACGAATTTTTCAAGACACTCGACAGCGATGGCGATCTGATCGATGCCGACCGTTTGAGCCGTTCGGTGCACGTTTTGAATTTCCTGGCGCAGGCGGCCCGGGGCCTCCTGTTCCTGCCGGTCCAGCCGCGTTTGCTGAAAAGCATCCGTTACGACCATGGACGCTATTTCGCGGACCTGCTGCTGTCGCTCGGCGTCGACCCCGCATCGGTCGTGATCGAAATCCCCGCGGTGGCCGCGGCCCACCGGACATTTCTGGCCTATCTGGTCGACAGCTATCGCCGGCATGGATT
>JBPBQT010000018.1:0-8468 GCA_050955065.1 Janthinobacterium lividum
CGCCGAACGTATAGATGCCAGCCTGGCTCAGTGCGGCATTCGACGTGCTCGTCACGCGTTGATACGTGCCTTCGAGATACACGTCGGTGCGGCGGCTCAGCGAATAATCCGCCTGCAGCATCAACTGGTTCCATTTCGGCGAGACGCTGTCGGCCGCGCTGACGAAATGCCCCTGCGTATACGTGTAGGCGCCCCCGACATGGAACGCCGGCGTGATCGCATACCGCGCGTGGAGCTCGTAGTTGTAGAACGTGATGAAGTTGCCGGCGAGCGGAACATACGCGCCGCCATGCGCGATTTCGGTGGGTCCGTCCAGCGAGGTGCGCGAGAAGAATGCCCCGACTTCCGTCGCGCCCAGCATGTAGCGGACCGCCGCCGAATAGATCCGTTGCCGTTGGCCGACGAGTTGCGCGTCGGTGTCGCTGCTGCTCAGCGCGCCGTTCGTCGTATTGCCTGTTGCCAGACCGCCGGGATGGTTCGCCTGGAAGAACCCCGCGGCGAGCGACAGGTTGCCCCGGTCATAGCTGGCGCCGCCGGTGAACGCATTGTTCTGCCGGAAGCCGGTCGCGGAGTTGCTGAACGCATAGCCGCCGCCGACTTTCAGGCCGCTGTAGTCGATGCTGCGAAACATCACCGAATTGTTCATCCGGACGTCGAGGGCCAGATGGTCGTTGTCGAACGGATGGGAGGCCATCACGCCGCCGAAACCCAGTCCGACCGCGGACAGCGGCCCGACGAAGCTCACGACGTCGTCGTACTGCCGGCCGAGCGTGATCTGCCCGTATTGCTTGCTGGCCAGCCCGACAAAGGCCTGGCGACCGAACTCGTCGCCGCCTTGCCCGAACTTGCCGTTATTGATGGTGAAGCCGTTTTCCAGCGTGAAGATCGCCGACAGACCGCCGCCCAGATCCTCGCTGCCGCGCAGGCCCCAGCGATCCGGGTTCAGGTTGCCGCTCTGCAAGCCGAAGGATTTGCCGCCGCTGCCACTGGTGCCTTTCTGATTGCTGATGTAGTCGATGCCGACATCGAGCAGGCCGTACAGCGTCACGCTGCTTTGCGCATGGGCGACGCCCGATGCCATGATCCCGCATGCGGCCATCGCCGCGAAAATCGCGCTTTTTTTCACGCTGCTTCCTTTCTCGAAAATCGGATGTGGCGGAGCTGATGCCGTTTGGCGGTAGTCTGCCATAGCGAAATCGAATTGTCCCCGTAGACGTTTCACAGGCGCCACGGATGCAACACGCGGAAAGAAAGCGTTGTAGCCGGCGCGAAAATGTGGCGCATGGGGTGAAGCGGGATTGCAGGGGACTTATCGAGATAAATGGTCCACCGTGCTGCCGTGCCCCCATTGCCGTGATGGCATTCCGTGTCCGATTCCGCGCGTGGTTGGCGCCAGGGGCGGCGTTCAGAGCTTGGCGGGATAGGTCCGCCACCCGGCCTGAAGCGCCATCGCGCGCTGATGGACCTGTTCCATCGCCGCGCGCAGCGGGGCGACGGAGGCGTCGCCGCGAGCGAACTCTTCCGTGAGCGACGCATGAGCGTCGTTGATTTCCCGAAGCAGCGCGGCCTCGTCGACGCCCGCGGGCATCACGCAGCGGCCGGCACGCATCACGCAGCGGCCGGCGACGAAAACGCTGTCGATGGCGCCGCCGCGTTCGGCATAGACCAGTTGCCGGACCGGATCGTTCAGCGGCGTGAAGGCGAGGGTATCGGTACGGTAGGCGACCAGGTCGGCGCGATAGCCGGGCGCGATGGCGCCCAGCTGGCCTTCCATGCCGAGCGCGCGCGCGCCACCGCGCGTGCCCGCGTCGAATGCTTCGGCCGCCGATAGCCAGCGCGAATAATCGTCGCCGCGGATCTTCGACAGCGCCGCGGCGCTGCCCACCACGTTCAGCATATTGCTGGTGTGCGTGGATGCGCAGCCGTCGGAACCCAGACTGTGATTGATTCCCGCGTCGAGCAGTTCGCGCACCGGCTGCACGCCCGAGCCCAGCATCAGGTTGCTCCACGGATTGTGCTGCACGCTCGCGCCGCGTTCGGCGATGCGGTGGATCTCGTCCGCCGACAGCCAGACCGCATGGATCAACGAGGTGCCCGGTTGCAGGAAGCGCTGGTCGTCGAGCCAGGCGACCATCGGCTTGCCGTAGAACGCCTGTGCGGTGACGACCTGCAATCGCGTTTCCTGCACGTGGATGATGACGGGCAAAGCGTGACGATCGGCGAACGCGCGGCAGCGCGCGAGGAAGGCGGGCGTGCAGCGCTGCGGCGCCGACGGCGCGACGAGGATGCCGACGCGGTTCTGCTGCGGATGGCGCGCGGGCAGCTGGCTTTCCAGGAAGTCGAACCACGCATCGGGCGTCGGACGCGGCAACGCGCGCATGCGCGCGAGCAGTTCGGGCGGGAAGATCGCATCGACATCGGGGAAATTGTCGACCAGCGCGCGGTCCATCATCGAAAAACCGACGATCGCGCGCACGCCCGCATCGTCGTACGCCTGGAACAGCGCGTCGACGGCAGCGGGGTCGATCGTGCCGCCCAGGTTGACGTCGTCGACGACGGTCGTCGCGCCGCTGCGCAGCGCCTCCAGCGCGCCGATCATCGTGCGCAGGTAGACCTGTCGCGGCGTGAGCCGCACCGCGTGCGGCGCCCGCACGTAATGCATCCACAGTTCGAGCGGGAGATTCTCCAGCCGCCCCTTGTGGAAGTGCTCGTGCGAATGCTGGTGCCCGTTGATCAGCCCGGGCGCGAGCAGGCAACCGGCAAGATCGACGACGGTATCGCCAGCGTGCGCCGGCACGCTCCCGGCGGCCTCCAGCGCGATGATCCGGTCGCCTTCGAGGACGACGTCCAGAGGGTCGGGGCGATACCGTTGCTCGGGGCCGGCGATGACGCGCGCACTGCGCAGTATGGTTTTCATGCGGGACCGTTTTTCAAGATGGTGCATCGCCGCGGAATTGCCGCGATATGCCGGCGAAGCGTTCCATGACCAGCATCGACAGCAGCGTCACGGCGATCAGCACGCCCGAGGCGGCGGCGGCCCGCACGTCCAGACTGTCCTCGATGATATGCCACAGGCGGATCGGCAGCACCTCGGTGCGCGCATCGGACAGAAACAGCGACAAGGCGACGTTGTCGAACGAGTTCATGAAGGCGATGAACGCGCCCGAAGCGATGCCCGGGGCAAGCGCCGGCAGGACGATGCGGCGGAACGTCCGCGCGGGCGACGCGCCCAGGCACAGCGAGCTGTCGAGCAGCGCGGGGTCGAGCTGCGCGTAGCTGGCGGAGGTCGTGTACAGCACATATGGCGCACACAGGGCGACGTGGCCGGCGAGCAGGCTGTAGAACGACAGGCCGGCGCTCTCGAGGTTGAAGAGGACGAGGATGCCCAGCCCGAGCGCGAGCGACGGGACGGTAAGCGGCGCCATGAAGAAGGAGTCCAGCAGGCGCGCGATCAGGCTGCGGCGACGCGCCAGGACGATCGCGGCGGCGACGGCGAGCAGCGTCGCGATCGCCGTTGCGCTCAGCGCCACCCTGAGGCTTACCGAGAGCGCATCGAGTATTTCCGGGGAGTCGAAAATCAATGCCCTGTACCAGCGCAACGAGAGCCCGGACGGCGGAAACCGAAGCGAATAGCCCGCGGTGAACGAGGTGACGAGGACGATGGCCGTCGGGAGCAGCAGCAGCAGCAGGCCCAGTACGCCGGCCGCGCCCATCGTCAGGCGAAACGACGGGACGCGAAACGACCGGACCCGCGGCGCCGGCCGGGAGGCGCCGCCCCCCGGCATGCGGCGAACGTCGGACGGGGAGGCGTCTTTCGGGTCATCCATGAACGAATCCGCTGGCCTTGCGGCCAAAGTAGTTGAGCAGGGTCACCATCAGCAGGATGCTCACCAGCAGGATCATCGCGACCGCCGCGGCGAACGGATAATCCTGCGACTGAATGGCCTGCTGGTAAATATAGAAGGGCATGTACATCAGTTGTCCGCCGCCGACCAGGGTCTGCACGACGAACGCGCTGACCGCGCCGGTGAACACCAGCAGCGTGCCGCTCAACAGCCCGGGCACGGACAGCGGCAGGACAATGCGCCACCAGGTACGCCAGGCGCTGGCGCCCAGCGCGTGCGAGGCCTCGGTGAGCCGGGCGTCGATCGCGCCCAGCGCGGTGACCAGCGGCAGCACCATCAGCGGCAGTTCGATCTGCGCGAGCGCGAGCACCACCGCGCCCGGCGTGTAAAGCAGCTTGAGCGGCGCTTGCACCCAGCCGAGCGCGAGCAGCAGCTGGTTCACGAGCCCTTCGTTGCCCAGGATCACCACCCACGCAAAAGTGCGCACCACCGAACTCGTCAGCAACGGCAGCAGGATGCACATCAGCAGCGCGCGCCGCCACCGCGCGCCCGCCGCCAGGTACAGCCAGGCGAGCGGGTAACCCAGCACGATGCAGGCGAGCGTGGTGATCAGGCCCAGGCCGAGCGTCGACCACAGGATGCCGCGGTTGAAGCCGTCGGCGAAGAACCGGACGTACTGATGGCCGCCGACATGCTGCATGCTCGCGTCCGTGTGCAGGCTGATGATCGCCAGCAACAGCAGCGGCAGCGCGACGAACGCGAGAAAGAACAGCCCGAGCGGCAGGATCAGCAGCCAGTCCGCGCCGGGACGTCGCCGTTGTATCACGCTTTCACCAGGCGGTTGAAACGGTCGATATAGGCTGCGCGGCGCGGATTGAGCTTCTCCCAGTCCACCTGCACAAAGCTTTCGAGGTCGCTCGCGGAATGGGCGATGGCGGCCAGCGCGGCGCCGAACGGCACCTTGGCGTTGGTTGGCGCGACGAAGTACGGGGCGGCGGTCATCTGCTGCTGGACGTCGACGCTGAGCGCGGTATTGATATATGCGGCCGCGAGGGCCGTCATGCGCGTGTTCTTGACGATGTTCATCGTGCTGCGCACCAGCCCCCAGCCACTGTCCGGCCGGGCCAGCGCGAGCGGCACGCCTTTCGCCTTCAGGGATTCGACATTGTTGATGTAGTGGCAGGAGATGTCGATCTGCCCCTGCTGGAAAAGCGTGCCGAGCGCGCCCGGGTTGGCGGCGACGGCGCCGACATTGGGCATCAGCCGGCGCACGAAATCAAACGCCGGATCCATATGGTCCTCGTCGCCGCCGAGCATCTTCGCCAGCGCGACCATCCAGACGATGCCGAGCGTGGAATCGAGCCCGACGATGCCCACACGCCCCTTGAAGGCGGGTCTGAGCAGATCGTTCCACGATGCCGGTTTCTGCCTGACCCGTTCGGTGTTGTACGCGATGCCGTAGACCTGGCCGGATACATAGGCGCCCATCTTCCGCGGATCGACGAAGCGCGGCGGGAGATCGGCGAGGTTCGGCACCTTGGCCACGGGGATCTCTTCGAACAGGCCGAGCGCGACGCCGCTCAGATAGGGTCCTTCGTCCATCATGACGACGTCGAACGGCGGATTGGCGCGTGCCGCGGTGAGTTTGGTCAGTGTGTCGACCGCCTGCGAGGCGGTCAGGGACACCGCGGCGCCGGTCGCCTTGCGAAACGCCGGCAGCAGGATCTTGCGGGCGGATTCCTCCCAGGCGCCGGGGAAGGTCGTGGCCGCGAGCGGATCCGCGGCGAACGCGGTGCGGGCACCCGCCGTCAGGCTCACGGCACCGAGCGCGCTCAACGCCTGCAGGATCCTGCGCCGTTCAAAATCGATCATGGACATCACAGCTCCGTTTCAAGGGGGTACGGGAGAAACCTGGCGCGTTCCCGGGGGAATGGCAGGTCAAAGACTTATTGCACGGAGCGCGCGGCGTGCGGCAGGGGTGCGACGAAAACCCGAACCGTCGCTTCCGGGCGGATGCGCAAGGAAATCCGCTCGCCGGCACGGAGGCCGTCGCTGGCGCGGGACGAAGTACCGGCGCGGGGTGTCGTGCCGACGCGAAAGGGATCGGGGGTGCGGAACGGATCGTCGGCGCGCAGTGATTCCGTGGCGCGCAACGAATCGCCGGTGCGCAACGAATCGCCGGTACCGCGCGGCGAGGTCAGCTTGATCGGTATGCGATCGTCCAGCAACGCCTCGGTCAACAGTGTCGGCCCGAGCGGCATCACCAGCTGTACGGTCGCGGTGAGCGTACCGGGGTCGTCGCCCGCGGGCAGTCCCGTGACGCGCGCGTCCCATTGCTCGGGGCGAACCGCCAGCAGGACCGGCAGGCCGACGTCGCGGCGCGCGGTGGCGTCGAGGCGCGCGAGCCCGTCGTGCACCGCCGGATCGCAATCGGGCGCGGCGAGTGTCAGCCAGCCTTGTTCGCCGATGCGCGCGGCGAGTCGTCCGTCCCGCACGACGAGGTGCGCGGGCAGCAGGTTGGCGGTCCCGACGAAGCCGGCGACGAAGGGCGTCGCGGGGCGATCGTAGAGATCGGTGGCCGAGGCGAACTGTTCGAGCCGTCCCTGATGCAGCACCGCGACCCGGTCGGCCATGCTCATCGCTTCTTCCTGGTCGTGCGTCACCATGATGGTGGTGATGTTCAGTTCGCGCTGCAGCCGGCGGATCTCGATTTGCATGTCGAGCCGCAGGCTTTTGTCCAGCGCGGCGAACGGTTCGTCGAGCAGCAGGATGCGCGGCTCGACCGCCAGCGTGCGCGCCAGCGCGACGCGTTGCTGCTGGCCGCCCGAGAGCTCGCGCGGATGGCGCGTGGCGAACGCCTCCATGCGCACCAGCTCGAGCATCTTCATCGCCTGGCGCGCCGCTGCGGCGCGCTTCACGCCGTTCGCTTCGAGCCCGTACGCGACGTTCGCGAGCACGCGCATATGCGGAAACAGCGCATAGTTCTGGAACACGATGCCCACGCCGCGCTGGCGAGGGGAAAGACCGTCGACCGGCTCGCCGCCGATGCGCACGGTGCCGCCGGTCTGCGGCTGCAGGCCGGCGAGAATGCGCAGCAGCGTGCTCTTGCCGCACCCGGACGGCCCGAGCAGCGCGACCAGCTCGCCGCCTTCGATCGCGAGGTCCAGCGCATCGATGACCGTCGTGGCGCCGAACTGGTGGCGGATTTTCTCGAAATGAACCGGGCTGCCGCCGTCCGGGCGCAAACGCGATGAATGCGGGGAAGTGTCTGCCTTGGTCATGCCTGCGCTCGCTTCCAGAGTTGCCGTGCCGCGTGGTGGCCGGCGTCGATGACCTGCTGTGCGTCGCATCGGGTCGGCATGCCGTCGTCGACGACGATCGCGCCGTCGACCACGACCATCTCGACATCGCGGCCCATGCCGGTGTGCACCAGCGTGCCGAGGGGGTTCGGGTGCGGCGTGAGGTGGGCGCGCCGGAAATCGAAGACGACGAGGTCCGCGAGCCAGCCGGGTGCGAGCCGACCGAGATCGTGGCCCCGGCCCATCGCGGCCGCGCCGTGCCCGGTGGCCATCGCCAGCGCATCGGCGGGCTGCCATTCGGCGTCGACGCCGCCGAGCTGGATCCGCGCGACGGCGAGCGCCCAGCGCATGACCTCGGTCATGTCGCCGTGCATGTTGTCGGTGCCGAGCGCGATGCGCGCGCCCGCGGCGCGCAGCCGTGGCGTCGGCGCCATCGTGCCGCCCGTGGCGTTGCCTTTCGGGATATGGGCGACGGTGATGCCGGCGCGACCCACCCGGCGAATGTCGTCGTCGTCGAGGAACAGGCAATGCGCGGCGACCAGCCGCGCGTCGAGCAGACCCACATGGTCGAGCAACTGCGCGGGCGTCATGCCCGAACGGCGCAGCACCTGCGCGACTTCGGTGCGGCTCTGCGCGAGGTGGGTCGCGACGCCGAGGCCGCGGGACCGCGCCGCGGCGGCGATCGTTTCAAGAAACGCATCGGAACAGGTATCGGGCGCGTGCACGGCGAGCTGCACGCCGGTCCGGCCGTCGGCCGTGCCGTGCCAGCGGTCGGCGAGGTCGAGCGCTTCGCGCAGCGTGCGCTCGCCGATCGCGACATGGTGTTCCCAGCGGCCGTCGGCCACGCCGGAGAAATCGACGTCGTGCAGGCGGCCGCACGCATAGACGCGCAGTCCCAGATCGGCCATCGCGCCCAGCGTCAGGTCGGCGTGGACGTAGCTGTCGTTGATCAGCGTCGAACCGAACAGCATCGCTTCCATCGCGCCCAGGCGCGCCAGCGCGATCGCCTCGTCGGGGCGCACGTCGTGGCCGTGCGGGATGCCGGGCGTGTAGGCCGGGGCAAAGCCCAGATCCTCGGCGACGCCCCGCACCATGCTCAGGATGGTGTGCGTATGCACGTTGACGTAGCCGGGCACGATCAGCCGGCCGTCGAGCCGGCGGGTGACGCGCGCGCTCGCATGGGGCGGCAGCGCCGTGACCGGCCCGACATAGGCGAGCCGCTGGCCGATGATGCCAAGCGCGGCGTCGTGCAGCGGCGCCTCGCCGGGGATGCCGGACAGCACTGTCGCGCCGAGCAGCAGCAGATCGTAGCGCGGCGGTGTGG
>JBPBQT010000019.1:0-7883 GCA_050955065.1 Janthinobacterium lividum
TGCCCGCATCGTCGCGCTGTACGCGGACGGTACCGCGGTGGCGCGCATCGGCGCCGGGCAGGACGCGGTGATCGTTCTCGACCACACGCCGTTCTACGCGGAATCCGGCGGTCAGGTGGGCGACCTGGGGGTGCTGTCGACCGATCTCGCGCGTTTCGCGGTGACCGATACGCTGAAGGTCCAGGCCGATGTCGTCGGCCACCATGGCGTGCTGGAGCAGGGCGAGCTGAAGCTGGGCGACACGGTCGGCGCGACGGTCGACGGCGTGCGCCGCGCGCGCACCGCGCGCAACCACTCGGCCACCCACCTGATGCACAAGGCGTTGCGCGATGTCCTCGGCGGCCACGTGCAGCAGAAGGGCTCGCTGGTGGACGCCGACAAGACCCGTTTCGACTTCGCGCACCATTCGCCGCTGAGCGCCGACGAGGTCCGGCGTGTCGAGGAAATCGTGAACGCCGAGGTGCTGGCGAACGCGCCGGCCGTGATCCGGTCGATGGCGTATGACGACGCGGTCAAGTCCGGCGCGATGGCGCTGTTCGGCGAGAAGTACGGCGACGAGGTCCGCGTGCTGGAGCTGGGCAGTTCCCGCGAGCTGTGCGGCGGCACGCACGTCTCGCGCACCGGCGACATCGGCCTGTTCAAGGTGCTCGCCGAGACGGGCGTGGCGGCCGGCATCCGCCGCATCGAGGCGATCACCGGCGACAACTCGGTGCGTTTCGTCCAGGGGCTCGACCAGCGGCTGGGCGCCGCCGCGGCGGCGCTGAAGGTGCCGCCGTCCGAGGTGACGCAGCGCATCCTGCAGCAGCAGGAGCAGTTGCGCGCGCTCGAGAAGGAACTCGGTCAGCTGAAGTCGAAGGTCGCATCGAGCCAGGGCGACGATCTGCTCGCCCAGGTCGTCGACGTCAGCGGCGTGCAGGTCCTGGCCGCCCAGCTCGACGGCGCCGACCCGAAGGTGCTGCGCGAATCGGTGGACCGGCTGAAGGACAAGCTCAAGCATGCGGCGATCGTGCTCGGGACCGTGGTCGACGGCCGCGTGAGTCTGGTCGCGGGCGTGACGGCCGATGCGTCGAAGCAGGTCAGGGCGGGCGACCTCGTCAACTTCGTCGCGCAGCAGGTCGGCGGCAAGGGCGGTGGCCGGCCGGATCTCGCGCAGGCGGGCGGGTCCGATGCCGCCGCGCTGCCGGCGGCGCTGGCCGCGGTGCCCGGCTGGATCGAGGCGCTGCTGGCCTGATCGCTTGGTGCAACGCCGCCGCAGCCGCGGCGGTTTTTCATGTCCACAGGGTGGCTCATGCAGGACTTCGCTTCCGATAATTACGCCGGTGTCTGTCCCGAGGCGCTGCGCGCGCTGGTCGAGGCCAATGCCAGCGGTCACGAGGTCGCGTATGGCGACGATTCCTGGACGCGCCGCGTCTGCGACCGGCTGCGCGCGCTTTTCGAGACGGACTGCGAGGTCTTCTTCGTCTTCAACGGCACGGCGGCGAACTCGCTGGCGCTGGCGTCGCTCTGCCAGTCGTATCAGTCGGTGATCTGCCATGAACTGGCGCACGTCGAGACCGACGAGTGCGGCGGTCCGGAGTTTTTCTCCAACGGCTCCAAGCTCATCACGTCGCGGGGACCGCTCGGCAAGCTCGATCCCGCGACGATCGAGGCGCTGGTGACGCGGCGCAACGACATCCACTCCCCGCGTCCCAAGGCGGTCACCCTGACGCAGGCGACCGAGGTCGGAACGCTCTACACGGTCGACGAGGTGCGGGCGATCAGCGACGTCGCGCACCGGCACGGCATGTCGGTGCACATGGACGGCGCGCGCTTCGCCAACGCGGTCGCGGCGCTGGACGTGTCGCCGGCGGACCTGACCTGGCGCGCGGGCGTCGACGTGCTGTGCTTCGGCGGCACCAAGAACGGTTTGCCGGTGGGCGAGGCGGTCGTGTTCTTCAAGAAATCCCTCGCCGCGGACTTCGCCTACCGCGTCAAGCAGGCCGGGCAGCTCGCGTCGAAGATGCGGTTCATCTCCGCGCCCTGGCTGGGGCTGCTGGACGATGACGTGTGGCTGCGCAATGCGCGGCATGCGAACGCGATGGCGCGGCTGCTCGCCCAGCGCATCGGCGCGATTCCCGGCGTGCGGATCATGTTTCCGCCGCAGGCGAACGCGGTGTTCGCCGAGTTGCCGGTGGACGCGGCGCAGACGCTGCGGCGCGACGGCTGGGTGTTCTACGATTTCATCGCCGCCGGCGGCAGCCGCCTGATGTGCGCCTGGGATACGGCGCCGGAAACCGTCGAGCGTTTCGCCGCCGAGCTGCGTGCGGCGGCTGTCGGCACCCCCGCGGCCGTTACGGCACCGGATGCGGCGCCTGCCGGCTGATGTCACCCTGCACGACCACCGATACAACCCGCCGCCCAGAAGCGGCAACCGGACGACGCAACGATGTTTGACGTGGACAAAGAAGTGGATGCGCGGGGCCTGAGTTGCCCGCTGCCGATCCTGCGCGCGAAAAAGGCGCTCGCGGATATGACGACCGGCCAGATTCTCAAGGTCAGCGCCACGGATCCCGGTGCGCAGCGGGACTTTGCGGCGTTTGCGAAGCAGACCGGCAATGCGATCGTCGAGACGAGTTCGCACGAGAAGGTGTTCGTGTTTCTGATACGCCGACGCTAGGCGCCCAGAAAAAACGCCCCGCGTCCGTTCAGGAGGCGAGGCGCATGATGCTTCCCCCGCTGTCGGCGGGGAAAGCGCGGGGACAAACGCAAGCGAAAATCAGCTTTCCATGACCGGCGAACGGGTCCGCAGGTATTCTTCGAACTGGTCCTTCACTTCCGGGTGACGCAGCGCGAATTCGACGGTCGCCTTCAGGTAACCGAGCTTGCTGCCGCAATCGAAACGGGTGCCGTGGTACTTGTACGCCAGGACCTGCTCGTCGGCCAACAGCGCCTGGATCGCGTCGGTCAGCTGGTATTCACCGCCCGCGCCGGTCTTCAATGCGCGGATGTGTTCGAAGATGCGCGGCTTCAGCACGTAGCGGCCGACCACGCCGAGGTTGGACGGCGCGACTTCCGGCGCCGGCTTCTCGACGATGCCCGACAGCTTGTAGATGTTCTCTTCCTGCTGGCGGCCGTCGACGATACCGTACGATGCCGTTTCCGCCGCCGGGATCTCTTCGACGCCGATGACCGAGCTATGGTAGTGGTTGAACACCTCGACCATCTGCGTCAGGACCGGCGGCTTGCCATATAGCAAGTCGTCCGCCAGGATGACCGCGAACGGGTGGTCGCCGACCAGCTTCTCCGCGCACAGCACGGCATGGCCCAGACCCAGCGCTTCCGGCTGGCGTACGTAGAAGCAGTCGACGTTCGCCGGCTTGATGCTGCGTACCAGGTCCAGCAGCTTCTGCTTGCCGCGGGCTTCGAGTTCTGCCTCGATTTCGTACGACTTGTCGAAATGGTCCTCGATCGCGCGCTTGCTGCGACCCGTGACGAAGATCATTTCGGTGATGCCGGCGGCGATCGCTTCCTCGACCGCGTACTGGATCAGTGGCTTGTCGACCACCGGCAGCATTTCTTTCGGACTGGCCTTGGTTGCCGGCAGGAAACGCGTTCCCAGACCTGCGACGGGAAATACGGCCTTCGTTACTTTCAACATGTTTGACAACCCCGCGTTTTTATATTGTAAGAAGAATAGGAATCAAGCCTGCGTCCGTGCCAGCTGGTTTGCCAGTTTCGTCAGCGTCGTCCCGTATTCTGCCAGTCTTTTTCGTTCTTGTTCCACCACTATGGCTGGTGCGCGTGAAACAAAGCTCTCGTTTTGTAACTTCGTTTCCGCTTTGCCTATTTCACCCTGCAAACGGGCGATTTCCTTCGTCAGGCGTTCTTTTTCGGCGACAAGATCGATCTCCACCTCGAGCGCCATTTTGGTCGAACCGACGATCGCGACCGGTGCGCCCGCGGCCCGGGTGTCGAGCGTCGTTTCATCGTCGATGATCTGCACCTCCGACAACCGTCCCAGCGCCTGGACGTAGGGGGCGAATGTCGCCAGACGCATCGAGTCCCCGGTGACGAGCAAGGGCACGCGTTTCGAAGGCGGCAGATTCATCTCGCTACGCACATTACGACATGCATCGACCAGTGCCTTCAGTTCGCTTGCCCACATAATGGATTCCGCGTCGATCCTTGCCGCGTCTGCTCGCGGGTACGATTGCGTCATGATCGAAGGCGTGTGCGACGCGGCGTCGGCCGCTGCGTCGCCGGCGACGGCGCCGTCGCGCGCGGTCGGATAGCGGCCCGCGAGCGGCGCCACTTTCTGCCACAGCGCCTCGGTGATGAACGGAATGATCGGGTGCGCCAGGCGCAGAATGGTTTCCAGCACACGCAGCAGCGTGCGACGCGTGGCGCGCTGCTGCGCCGGCGTGCCCTGCTGGAGCTGCACCTTCGCGAGTTCGACATACCAGTCGCAGTATTCGTCCCAGGCGAAGCGGTAGATCGCGTTCGCGATATTGTCGAGCCGATAGTCGGCGAAGCCCTTTTCGATATCGGCTTCGATCTGTTGTAGCGACGAGACAATCCAGCGGTCGGCGGGGGAGAAGTCCAGCGCGACGTCCGCTCCACGCGCCGTTGCGCTTTCCAGTCCGCTGCCCTCCATCGCGCTGTCTTCCACCCCGCAATCGTGCCCTTCGCAGTTCATCAGCACGAAGCGCGTGGCGTTCCACAGCTTGTTGCAGAAATTGCGGTAGCCCTCGCAGCGCGACAGGTCGAAGTTGATGTTGCGCCCGAGCGTCGCCATCGACGCGAACGTGAAGCGCAGCGCATCGGTGCCGGTCGCGGCGATGCCGTCCGGGAATTCCTTGCGGGTCTTCTTCTCGATCTGCGCCGCCTGCTTCGGGTTCATCAGGCCGGTGGTGCGCTTGGCCACCAGCGTCTCGAGGTCGATGCCGTCGACCAGATCGATCGGGTCAAGGGTGTTGCCCTTCGACTTCGACATCTTCTGGCCCTCCGAATCGCGCACCAGCCCGTGCACGTAAACGGTGTCGAACGGCACCTTGCCGGTGAAGTGCGTCGTCATCATCACCATCCGGGCGACCCAGAAGAAGATGATGTCGAAACCCGTCACCAGTACCGACGACGGCAGGAAGTGCTTGAGATCCGGCGTCTCCTCGGGCCAGCCGAGCGACGAGAACGGCACCAGCGCCGACGAGAACCAGGTGTCCAGCACGTCCTCGTCGCGGCGCAGTGGCCCGGTGACGCCGGCCGCGTCCGCCTTCGCGCGCGCCTCGGCCTCGGTCGCCGCGACGTGCACGCCGCCGTGTTCGTCGTACCACGCCGGAATCTGGTGGCCCCACCAGAGCTGCCGGGAGATGCACCAATCCTGGATGTTCTCGAGCCACTGGTAGTAGGTGCTGGTCCAGTTCTCGGGGACGAAGCGGATCTGGCCGTCGCGCACCACGTCGAGCGCGACCCCGGCGATCGAGCGTCCCGGGTGCCGGCTGTCGGCCGGCGCCGGCTGGCTCATCGCGACGAACCACTGGTCGGTCAGCATCGGCTCGATGATCGCGTTCGTGCGGTCGCCCCGCGGCACCATCAGCTTGTGCGGCTTGACCGCCTCGAGCAGGCCCGCGGCGTCGAGCTCGGCCACCACCTGCTTGCGCGCGTCGAAGCGGTCCAGGCCGCGGAAACGCTCGGGGGCGTTGTCGTTGATGCGCGCGTCGAGCGTCAGGATCTCGATCTGCGGCAGCTTGTGGCGCTGGCCCACCTGGTAGTCGTTCTGGTCGTGCGCCGGGGTGACCTTGACGACGCCGGTGCCGAACGCGGGGTCGACGTAGTCGTCGGCGATGATCGGGATCTCGCGCCCGACCAGCGGCAGCGTCACGGTTTTGCCGATCAGGTGCGCATAGCGCGGGTCCTCCGGATGCACCATCACCGCGACGTCGCCCAGCATCGTTTCGGGACGCGTGGTGGCGACCGTCAGATGGCCGGAGCCGTCGGGCAGCGGGTAGCGGATGTGCCAGAGCGAGCCGTCTTCCTCCTCGGACACCACTTCGAGGTCCGACACCGCGGTCATCAGCTTCGGATCCCAGTTGACCAGCCGCTTGCCGCGGTAGATCAGGCCCTGTTCGTAGAGCGTGACGAAGACGTCGCGTACCGCCTTCGACATCTTGTCGTCCATCGTGAAGTACTCGCGCGACCAGTCGATCGACGCGCCCAGGCGGCGCACCTGGCGCGTGATCGTCGAGCCGGATTCCTCCTTCCACGCATGCACGCGCTCGACGAACGCCTCGCGCCCGAGCCCCTCGCGCGTCAGTCCCTGGCGCTCCAGCTGGCGCTCGACGACGATCTGCGTGGCGATGCCGGCGTGGTCGGTGCCGGGCAGCCACAGCGTGTTGTCGCCGCGCATCCGGTGGTAGCGGGTGAGCGCGTCCATGATCGTCTGGTTGAACGCATGGCCCATGTGCAGCGTGCCGGTGACGTTCGGCGGCGGGAGCTGGATCGAGAAATCGGCGCGCGTGTCGTCCAGCGTGGGGCGCGCGTAGCCGCGCCGCTCCCACTCGGGGCCCCAGCGCGCCTCGATCCCGGCCGGATCGAAGCTCTTGGCGAGCGTGGTGTCCTCGCCGGTGCCCGCGGCCGAAGTCGCCTCGGTGGCCGCGCCGGCGCTGACGCCGCTCTCGGAAGGAAGGGCCGAACCGTGTGCCGGGGTGTGGTGATCGCTGTCGCTCATTGTGTGCCTGACGCCTGAGAATGCTTGTAAAACAACGATTATAATGGACCCCCCACCGGAAAACGACATCCATGCCCGACTTGCTCGCCCATCTCAATCCCGAACAGCTCGCCGCGGTCACGCTGCCCAACGAATCGGCGCTGATCCTGGCAGGCGCGGGCAGCGGCAAGACGCGCGTGCTGATCACGCGCATCGCCTGGCTGATCGAAGGCCGTCAGGTCAGTCCCTCGGGCGTGCTCGGCGTGACCTTCACGAACAAGGCCGCGAAGGAGATGCTCACGCGACTCACGACGCTGCTGCCGATCAACACCCGCGGCATGTGGATCGGCACCTTCCACGGCCTGTGCAACCGGCTGCTGCGCACGCACTACCGCGAGGCCGGCCTGCCGCAGGCGTTCCAGATCCTCGACACGGCCGACCAGCTGTCGTCGATCAAGCGCCTGCTGAAGGGGCTGAACGTCGACGAGGAGAAATACCCGCCGAAGAACCTGCAGTACTTCATCAACAACGCGAAGGAGGAGGCGCTGCGTCCGGATCAGGTCGAGGCCAACGACGCGTTCAACCGCAAGTTCGTCGAACTGTACGCCGCGTACGAGGCGCAGTGCCAGCGCGAGGGCGTGGTCGATTTCGCCGAGCTGCTGCTGCGCAGCTACGAACTGCTGAGCCGCGACGTGTCGCTGCGCCAGCATTACCAGGCGCGCTTCTCGCATATCCTCGTCGACGAGTTCCAGGATACGAACCGCCTGCAGTACGCGTGGCTGAAGCTGCTGGCGGGCGAGCACAATTCGATCTTTGCCGTGGGCGACGACGACCAGAGCATCTACGCGTTCCGCGGCGCGAACGTGGGCAACATGCGCGACTTCGAACGCGAGTTCCACGTGCGGCATCTGATCAAGCTCGAACAGAACTACCGCTCGCACGGCCATATCCTCGACGCGGCGAACATCCTGATCGCCAACAATTCGAAGCGGCTCGGCAAGAACCTGCGCACCGACGCGGGCTTCGGCGAGCCGGTGCGGGTCTACGAGGCCGCCACCGACCTGCAGGAAGCGAGCTGGCTGGTCGAGGAGATGCGCGCGCTGATCAATCAGGGCGTGTCGCGTCTGGAGATCGCGGTGCTGTACCGCAGCAACGCGCAGTCGCGGGTGGTCGAGCACGCGCTGGTGGCCGCGGGCATCGC
>JBPBQT010000020.1:0-7878 GCA_050955065.1 Janthinobacterium lividum
CGACCGATACCGGGCAGATGGAAGGCAGATGCCGGACGGGCGGCGAACCCGTGCCGGGCCGGCGCCGGGCCGACGCCGGGCCGATGCGAGACTAGTGCCGGGCCGATGCCGATGCCCGGGCCGATGCCGGACGCCTATCGGGAACGGTATCATCGTGCGCTGACCGCGCCCTCCGTTCCGCCCTCCCGCGCCTTCTCATCCGATTGCCCGATTCCCTTGCCGACGCTGCCCCGCATGACCATCCAACTGATCAAACCCGACCACCTGATCGTGATCGCCCGCACGCTTGCCGAAGGCATCGACTACGTCGCCGACACCCTGCGCGTCGCCCCCACCCGCGTGGAAGGGGCGGCCGGGACGAACAGCCGGAGCGCGCGTCTCGCGCTCTGGCAGGGCCTGTATCTGGAAGTGATCGCCGCCGACGGCGCAGCGGCACCCGCGCAGACGCCGCACTGGCACGAGTTCGACAGCGCCGCGGCCCGCCTGCGCGCGGCCCACGGCCCGTTTCTCGCGCATTGGGTCGCACGCGTGGAACGCCCGCGCCGTCTCGCGCGCTGGGCCGCCCAGTACCCGCGCCGCATTCCGCCCGTGCAGACAATCCACTACGGCGCACGCGCGGCCAGCGCCGCGCTCGAACCCGGCGGCGGCTTTCCGGCCTGGCGCGGCGCAGGCGACGGGCTGCTGCCCACGCTGCTGCAATGGGACGATGCGCACCACCCCACCGCATCGCTTCCCGGGACCGGCATCGCCCTCAAGGCGCTGCACGGTCTTCATCCCGCGCCCGAACTGATCGGCGAGCACCTCCGCTGGCTCGGGCTCGATACGCTGTTGACGGTCGAGCCGACGCTGGTCGAACCCAGCCTGTTCGCCGAATTCGACACGCCCGCCGGCGTCAGGACGCTGAAATGACGCCGGCGAAAGGAAACCGCCCGTGCGCCGTCCGTACGATGCACGCCTGCAAAAACGTTTGCTGTCGCAACTTTTACTGCGTGATACGCTGCGCGCTGCCATTGCGCGCGCGCCATTCTGGCGTCAGCCAGGCCATCCCGGACCGTTCACCGACGCCCGCGACCACCCTGCATGGCCCGGATGCCGCTGCGCCAGGAATTACTGGATGAGACCATGAACACGAACGACGTACCGCAACCCACCTGGCAATTGTCGCAACGCGCCCGCAAGCTGACGAGTTCGGCGATTCGCGAGATCCTGAAGGTCACCGAGCGGCCCGAGATCATCTCGTTCGCCGGCGGCCTGCCGGCTCCGGAAACGTTTCCGATCGCGGCGATGCGCGCCGCTGCCGAGCGCGTGTTCGCGAACGACCCCGTCGCCGCCTTGCAGTACTCCCCCACCGAAGGCTATATGCCGTTGCGCGAGTGGATCGCCGCGCGTCATTCGACCGGCGGCGTCACGATCCGCGCGACGCAGGTGCTGGTCACCACCGGTTCGCAGCAGGCGCTGGATCTGATCGGCAAGGTCCTGATCGACCCGGGCAGCCGCGTGCTGGTCGAGACGCCCACCTATCTGGGCGCGCTGCAATCGTTCTCGATGTTCGAGCCCGTCTATGCCTCCGTGCCGTCGGACGATCTGGGCCTGATTCCGGCGTCGCTGGTCGCGCCGCTCACCGACGACGCCCGTCTGCTGTACACGCAACCGAACTTCCAGAATCCGACCGCGCGCCGCCTGCCGCTGGAACGCCGCCGGGCACTGGCCGCCATCGCCCTTCAGGGACGCTTTCCGGTCATCGAGGACGATCCCTACGGGGCGCTCGACTATCGCGGCGAGCCCCTGCCCACGCTGCTGTCGCTGGCGCCCGAGCATGTCGTGTACTTCGGTAGTTTCTCGAAAGTCCTCGCGCCGGGCTTGCGCGTGGGCTACGTGATCGCGCCGGAGGAACTGCATTTCAAGCTCGTGCAGGCCAAGCAGGCGACGGATCTGCACACGCCGATCCTGACGCAGCGTATCGTCTACGAGGCGATCAAGGACGGCTTCCTGGACCGGCACGTGCCGACGGTACGCGCGCTCTACAAGACGCAGTGCGCCGCGATGCTCGCCGCGCTCGCGCGCGCGATGCCGCCGGGCGTCGAGTGGAACGCGCCCGAGGGCGGCATGTTCGTCTGGCTCACGCTTCCCGCGCATATCGACTCGATGGCGCTGCTCTCGGCCAGCGTCGCGCAGAACGTGGCGTTCGTCCCGGGCGAGCCGTTCTACGCGAACGATCCCGAGAAGAACACGCTGCGCCTGTGCTTCTCGACGGTGTCGCAGGCGCGCATCGATGCCGGCATCGACATCCTCGCCCGCCTGATCGCCGACTGGCCGCGCTGAGCGCCGCCCTTTCATCCACCCCCCACGGAGCACTTCATGTCGCAATCCCCCGTCTACGACCGGCTCGCCGCCGCCGGCATCACCCTGCCGGTCGCCGGTTCGCCCGCCGCCGCCTACGTCATGGCCGCACAAACGGGCAACGTCGTCCATCTCTCCGGCCACATCGCCCGCAAGGACGGCCAGCCCTGGGTCGGCCGGCTGGGCGATGGCCTCGCGACCGAGGAAGGCCGCGCAGCGGCACGCAGCGTGGCCATCGACCTGATCGCCACGCTCCACGCGCATACGGGCGACCTGGGACGCGTCGCGCGGATCGTCAAGCTCGTCAGCCTCGTGCATTCGGGCCCAGACTTCACCGAACAGCATCTGGTGACCAACGGCGCGTCCGAACTGATGGTGGAAGTATTCGGCGAGCAGGGCAAACACGCGCGTTCGGCTTTCGGGGTCGCCCAGCTGCCCTTCGGCGTGTGCGTCGAAATCGAAATGATCGCCGAGCTCCAGACAAGTTGAGTATTTATTACCGCAAGGAAAATGTCTTGCGGCTCCCTTCCGGGCACGCGTTCGCGCGCTCACGCAACCTCCCGCCGCCGGCGCCGAATTCTCCGATTCCATGTTGAATAGAAAGGCTTTTCCCAATTTTCTGCGATGCGCAGGGAAAATGGCCGGCGATCCGCGCCGGACGCCTGCGGCGTGGACGGCCACGCTTTTCGGCAGACGTCCACGCCGGCCGTCGGTCAACATCTCCTAAAATTTTCCCGCGTTGGGTTACTATCTCACGGTCGCACTGCATCAGCATCTCCCGTACTCCCCGTCATTGCGCCCGAACGGCACCCGACCCTGGTGGAGAGTGGCCGGCCCCGTGCCTGCTCGCTGCACCGGCAAACGCCTCGTAATCCGATATGACCCAGTTATTGCCGTCGGGCGACGGCCCCCTGCGAGCGTCCGGCCCCGGCCGCGGCCCCGTGTTTGCAACGAAGAAACGCACGCTGCTCGCCATTCCGGTGCTGGGCATCGTGCTGCTGCTGGTGTTGTGGAGCGTGATCGGCCTGCGTCTGCTGGCGGAGCGGACCTCCGGTTTCCAGGATTCGGCGAACTCGGCGGGGATCCTGTCGTCGGCGCTCGAGCAGCACACCATCAAGGCGATCCACCAGATCGATCAGATCACCCGTTTCACCAAATTCGAGTTCGAGAAGGCGCCGACGACGTTCGACCTGGAAAACGCCGTGCGCAAGGGTCTGGTGCAAAGCGATGTCCTGCTGCGGGTATCGGTCATCGGTCCGGACGGCCAGCTGCTGGCCACCGCCGGAGAACGGACGCCGACCGACGACGTGCACGCTTCACTGGTCGACCTGTCCGATCGTGATCATTTCAGGTATCACGTCACGAACGACACGGATACGCTCTACATCAGCAAGCCGATCCTGGGCCGCGTCTCGAAGCAGTGGTCGTTGCAGTTCACGCGCCGGCTGAACGACCGCGCCGGGCATTTCGCCGGCGTCATCGTGGTGTCGGTCGACCCGCGCTACTTCACCACCGACTTCTACAATACCGCGGCGCTGGGCGAGCACGGCGTCATCGCCGTCATCAGCGACGACGGCACGATCCTGGCCCGCCATACCGGCAACCTCGACCCCGCGCAGCGTTTCTCGGCGAACGGGCGCTATCCACCCCGCATGCAGCTCTCGGGCATCATCCAGGATCCGCTCGACCACGTGCTGCGCATCGTGTCGTACCGACATATCCAGGGATATCCGCTGGGCATCATGACCGGCTTGTCGGTGCGCGACGAGCTGGCCGCCTACCGGCACACGCGCAACGTCTATCTGTTGATGACCGGCTTCATGTCGGTGGCGATCATCGGCTTTTTCCTGACCGCGATGCTGCTGATACGCAAGCTGATGCGCCGCGAGCGCGAGATGACGATTCTCGCCGAAACCGACATCCTCACCGGCCTGCCGAACCGTTACCAGAGCCAGCGCTTGCTGCGCGGCCAGATGGGCGCGGCCGAGAACGTCGGCCGCATCGCGCTGCTGATGGTCGGACTCGACAACTTCAAGACCGTCAACGATTCGCTCGGACACGCGGCGGGCGACCAGGTGCTGATCAAGACCGCGAGCCGTCTCGGCGACATCGCCGCGCGTCTGTCGTGCGAGGTCTTCATCCTCGCGCGCAGCGGCGGCGACGCGTTCCTGATCGCTCTCAAGGGACCGGCCGTGCAGGACGAGGCGACGCGCCTCGCCGAGGCGATCGCCGAGGCACTGCAACCGCCGTTCAACGTGCACGGCATTCCTTTCGTGCTCAACGCGAGCGTGGGCATCGCGCTGCACAGGGAGGCCGGCGAGAACGAAGCGGATCTGCTGAAGAAGGCCGACCTCGCGATGTACAGCGCGAAGGAAGCGGGCAAGGCGTGTTTCCAGTTCTACTCGCCGCACCTGGCCCGGCGCGCCGACCGCCTGATGAAATGGGAGCAGCAACTGCGCGTGGCGCTGGCGCAGAAGCAGTTCTTCGTCGAGTACCAGCCGATCTTCGATCTCGCCGACCGGCGCGTACGCGGTTTCGAGACCCTGCTGCGCTGGCAGCATCCGGAGCAGGGCATGATCCTCGCGGGTGACTTCATTCCGATCGCCGAATCCACCGGCCTGATCCTGCCGCTCGGCGATTTCGCGCTGGATACCGCCTGCGCGCAACTCGCGCTCTGGCGCGCGCAGGGCTACGCGTCCCTGTCGCTGGCGGTCAACGTGTCGTCGGTGCAGTTCTGGCGGGGCGACCTGGTCGAAACGGTACGCCGCGCGCTCACGAAGCACGGCGTGCCGCCCGCGCAGCTGGAACTGGAGATCACCGAGACCGCGATGATCGAGCATCCGGAACTGGTCTCGGACAAGATCACGGCGCTGAAAACGCTGGGAGTGCGCATCGCCCTCGAC
Source organism: Janthinobacterium lividum (assembly GCA_050955065.1). Classification (GTDB taxonomy): domain Bacteria; phylum Pseudomonadota; class Gammaproteobacteria; order Burkholderiales; family Burkholderiaceae; genus Robbsia. Next base: position 5,244 of record JBPBQT010000020.1, read on the forward strand.
GATTTCGGCACCGGGTATTCATCGCTGTCCTATCTGCACCGCTTTCCGGTCGATACCCTGAAGATCGACCGTTCGTTCGTGCATGCGATCCCGGCCGATCGCAGCGTCTGCTCGATGATCTCGGCCATCGTCGGCCTCGCCGTGTCGCTGGGCCTCGCCGTGGTGGTCGAAGGCGTCGAAAACGACGAACAGGCCGCCTGGCTGGCGCGCCTCGGCGCGCTCGACGTGCAGGGTTTCCTGTTCTCGCGGCCGTTGAGCACGGCCGACGCGAGCGCGATCCTGGCGCGCGTCGGCCTGTCGACGCGTGCGTTGCCGACCCTCAGCCACGCCGCGCCGTCATGCGCGCTGCCCGAGCCGCTCGCGTCCCTTCCCGCCGCCGACGACCTGCCTTCGCTGCGGATGCGCTGACGCGGACGTCGACGCCCGGGCGGGCGGGACGGCACCACGCGCCGCGGCGAAAACGCCGGCGGCGGCGTCGCGGATCACGCGCGGCCCAGCACCCCGAGGGCGATCGTGACGATGCCCAGCACGAGGTTCACCGTCACGAGACGCCGGATGCCGGCGATCGCCTTCGCGCCTTCCGGCCACTTCTGTCCCTGCACCGCCCGACGCAGACGCGGATACAGGCCGAAGCGGATGTGTCCGAAGATCAGCATCATCAACACGCCGAGACCGGTCATCGCATGGATCGGCCAACTCGCCTGCGCGCCGCCGAAACGCGACATCAGAAAACCGCCCGAGAGCAGGATCAGCAGGATCGCGACCGCCACCCAGACGAAGAAGCGCCCCAGCACCCCTTCCCAGAGCGGCAGCCGCAATTGCGGCGACAGGTCGCTCATCGCCGGGCGCAGGCAGAAATGCGCGAAGAACATGCCGCCGACCCAGACGGTCATGCTCAGCACATGGATAAACAGCGCGATATCGACCGCATGATTCATAAGAAGACCTTCGATGGAATACCGTGATCGGGGCGACGGACCACGGGCGTGAATGGCTCGCGCCCGTGGCCTGTCGGTCGGATGCTGCGTTCAGTTTAATACGGGACGCAGACCGGCCGTTTTCAACCGGGTCGCCGGCGCCCGCCCGCGGCGTGCCCGCTTACCCAGATGCGGCTCGAGCGCGGCCCGTGCGAGCGTGACCGTATCGGGCTTGCCGCTGCGCTCGCCGACCAGCACCACGCCCGCGGCGGCGATGGCCACGCATTGCAGCAGCGATTGTCCGTCGTCCAGCGCGATCAACGCCACGCCGCGTCCGCCCCCGGTCATGGTCTTGATCTCGTCGATACCGAAGACGAGCAGGCGGCCGTCGCTCGCGAGGCAGGCGATCTGCGTCGCGCCGTCGAGCACCGGCGTGGGCATCAGCGGCTGCGCGTCGCCGTCGATCGTCATGAAGGCCTTGCCGCTGCGGTTGCGGCTGACCAGATCGCCCAGCCGGGCGATGAAGCCGAAACCGCCGCTGGTCGACAGCAGCAGCGAACGGTCCGCCGGCGCCGCGTAGTAGTGCAGCAGATGGCTGCCCGACTCCAGATCGATCAGCGACGTGACCGGCACGCCGTCGCCCCGGCCGCCGGGCAGACCCGCGACCGGCGTCGAATAGATCCGGCCGTTGCTGCCCCAGGCGATCAATGCATCGGTCGTGCGGCACTCGAACGCGCCGTACAGGCTATCGCCGGCCTTGAAGTTCAGGTGCGCCGTATCGATGCCGTGGCCCTTCTGCGTGCGCGCCCAGCCGCGCGTGGAGACGATCAGCGTCACCGGCTCGTCGGCGACCCGCGCCTCGGACAGCGCGCGCTTCTCGTGCTGGATCAGCGTGCGTCGCGCGTCGCCGAACTGTTTCGCGTCGGCCTCGATCTCGCGGATCATCAGGCGCTTCATCGCCGACTCGCTGCCCAGCAGGTCCTCGAGTTTCTTGCGCTCGTCGCGCAATTCGCTCAATTCCTTCTCGAGCTTGATCGACTCCAGCCGCGCGAGCTGCCGCAGGCGGATTTCCAGGATGTCGTCCGCCTGACGCTCCGACAGCCGGAACGCCTCGATCAGCGCCGCCTTCGGTTCGTCCGATTCGCGGATGATGCGGATTACCGCGTCGATGTTCAGGAAGACGATCAGACGCCCTTCGAGGATATGGATCCGGTCGTTCGCCTTGTCCAGCCGGTGCCGCGTGCGACGCGTCAGGGTCTGGTGACGGAACTGGATCCACTCGCGCAGGATGTCGGTCAGCGCCTTCTGCCGCGGGCGGCCGTCGGCGCCGACCATCACCAGGTTGAGCGGCGCGTTCGACTCCATGCTGGTGTGCGCGAGCAGCGTGTTGATGAATTCGGTCTGGTCGATGCGGCTCGACTTCGGCTCGAACACCAGGCGCACCGCCGCTTCCTTGCCCGACTCGTCGCGCACGGCGTCCAGGATGCCGAGGATCGTCTGCTTGCTCTGCAGCTGGTCCGGCGTCAACGCCTTCTTGCCCAGCTTGATCTTCGGGTTGGTCAGGTCCTCGATTTCCTCGAGCACCTTCTGCCCCGACGTGCTCGGCGGCAACTCGGTGACCACGAGATTCCACTGCCCCCGCGCCAGTTCCTCGATCTTCCAGCGCGCGCGCACCTTCAGCGAGCCGCGTCCGCCCTCGTACGCGGCGGCGATTTCCG
>JBPBQT010000021.1:0-7512 GCA_050955065.1 Janthinobacterium lividum
ATAATCATGTATCGAATGCTTCCTGGCATCGGGTGCGCGGCCACCGGATAATTCAGTGCTCAGGCGGATTACTCCGCCCGCAGCAGCGGCCGTGCAAGCGGCCGACGGACCCCGCTGCGCAGACTCCGTCAGGGAAAGCCAGAACGCATGACCGCAATCGATCGACGAGACTTCCTCGGGGTGGATCGTCGAGAGCGGGTCGCACGAGACGATCTGGCGCGATCCGCAGCATCCCTATGCGCGCGCGTTGCTGGCGGCGGTACCAGTCTCGGCCGCGGCCCGCGCTGAGTGCAATTTCCCGCGTTTGCATTCGAAGCTCATGCCGAATCGTTCGTTGCCGATGCGGTGACCGCGGCGAACAATGAGGTCGTCGCCCCTGTGCCCGCGCCGGGGAACCGCTTCGGGAATCCGCCTTGTCTGAATATTTCGATCCCATGCATCAGGCCGCGGTGGGCCGGATGCGGCGCGGCCTGACCGCCCGCACCGAGTGGCCCACCTGGCTGCTTGTGCTGGTCATCTACGGCGGATGGTTCGGCACGATGACGGCATTGCACCGGCACGCGTTGCCGTCCTGGCTGGCGACGCCGCTGCTGATCGTGCTGTGCGTCTGGTATCTGTCGTTGCAACACGAACTGCTGCACGGGCATCCGACGCGCTCCGTCGTCTTCAACAAACTGCTGGGCTTCGCGCCGCTGGCGGTCTGGTATCCGTACACCCTGTATCGGGACAGCCATCTGCGGCATCACCGCGACGAGGATCTGACGATGCCAGGCGTCGATCCGGAAACGAACTACGTGCATCCGGCCGCATGGCGGGCGATGCGCGGCTGGCACCGTGGGCTGTGGCATGTCAGGAAAACCTTCGTCGGACGTCTGCTGCTTGGTCCGCCGCTGGCCGTCGCGGCGATGGTGCGAGACGCGGGGCAGGGATTTCGCCGGAGAGACCTGCACTATCTGCCGATGTGGCTGACCCATCTCGTGGCGGTGGGAGCGATGCTGGGCTGGATCGCGCGCTACAGCGGGCTGCCGGTCTGGCATTACCCGTTGCTGGTTGCCTGGCCGGCGCTCGCCGTCGCAATGGTCCGCTCGTTCTACGAGCATCGCGCCGCGCCCGGCGCCGCATCCCGCATCGCCATCAACGAGGCAGGCTTCCTGATGCGTCTGCTGTACCTGAACAACAACTTTCATCTGGTGCATCACGATCTGCCCGCGCTGCCGTGGTATCAACTGCCGAAGGTCTATCGGATGCGCCGGGCCGCCTATATCGAGAAAACCGCGGGGTTCTGGATCGAGGGCGGGTACTGGTCGCTGTTCCGCCGGTATGCGCTGCGCCAGATCGACAGTCCGGCGCACCCGTTCGTTGATCGGCCTGCCACGGAATCGACGCGCGCCGCCGTTGACGGGTAACGGTCTGCGGACCCGGGTCGGCGGTCCAGCGCTCTGCCCCGCATGGAGGTTTGCGCGGCCGCGAGGCGCGGCGTCGCGCGGTCCGTCAGTTGTATGACGGAAACGGTTGCTCGCAGTATCGACGCCTGGTCCTCCAGCGAATGCGCGGCGGCGGCGGCCTGCTCGACCAGCGCGGCGTTCTGCTGCGTGACCTGGTCCATCTGCGCGACGGACGCCGAAATCTGCTCCAGCCCCTGATTCTGCTCGGCCGACGCCGATGCGATGTCGCTCATGATGCGCGTCACGCGCTGAATGGCGACGATCATCTCGGCCATCGTCTGCCCCGCATCCCCCACCAGCGACGTGCCGCTGTTGACCCGGGTCACCGATGTCTCGATCAACGTCTTGATTTCCTTGGCGGCACCGGCCGAGCGCTGCGCCAGATTGCGTACTTCCGCGGCGACGACGGCAAAACCCCGGCCCTGCTCGCCGGCCCGGGCGGCCTCGACCGCGGTGTTCAACGCCAGGATATTGGTCTGGAAAGCGATGCCGTCGATGATCGAAATGATGTCCGCGATCTTGCCCGAACCGTCGGCGATCTCGCGCATCGTCGTCACCACCTGCGACACGACGTGGCTGCCTCTGTCCGCGATCTGGGACGCGGCCGTGGCCAGCACGCTGGCCTGCCGCGCATTGTCCGTATTCTCGCGCGGACCGTGACGATGAGTTCGTCCATGCTGGCGACCGTCTGTTGCAGCGCCGCCGCCTGTTCCTCCGTGCGGGACGACAGGTCGAGATTGCCGAATGCGATTTCCTTGATGGCGACGCTGATCGATTCGCTGCCGTTGCGCACCGCCAGCACCGTCTGCATCAGACTCGACTGCATTTTTGCCAGACCGTTCAGCAGTTGCGCCATCTCGTCATGCGACGTCACGACGAGCTCGCGACGCAGATCGCCGGAGGCGATGGCGTCGAATTGCGCCAGCGCCGTATTCAGCGGCCGCGCGATCGCCACGCGCAGCGACCACCAGGCCAGGCCCGCGGCGGCCAGCCCCGCCAGGATCGCGACGATACTGATGGTTTGGAAACGTTCATACGTGGCCTGCGACTGAGCATAACTGCTGCGCGCTTCTTCGAACTGGGCGTCACGCAACGCCGTGCCGGCCGCAGCGAAGGGTGCGAACGCAGCCTGCAGGGCCTTCGCGCTCGCGCGGATGCGGGTCTGATCGTTCGACCGGACTTCGCCATAGCCGGTATCGATGATGGCCAGCACCGCGTGCCGTTGCGCGTCGAATGTTGCCGCCAGGCTGGCCGTCGCGGGTGTTTGCGCAAGCGCGGCGAACTGCTTCCAGGCATCGTCGGCGCGTTTTCGCGCGACGTGCGATCGTCCGATGATCGCGTCGACGTCCGGCGTGCCGGCGAAGATCGCGGCCCGATCCAGCGTGATGCGTTCACTGGCGGTATGCATCTCCGTCATGCTGACCGCGACGACGCCCGGCATCTGGTTTTCGTGAATGGTCCGCGTGGTGCTGTTGCTTGCATGCATGCCCGCCATGCCCAAGCCGCCGATCATCACCAGAAGCAGGATCGGATGGCACGGCATCAGGATGCCGAATCAATCCGATGGAAAAAGCGTTTTATTCTCCTAACGGCATTCGGATGATCGACTTGAATGGACTTTGCCGCTTTTCTGCGAATTCGGTAAGTGACCCGATACAAGTTGGTTGAATCGGCAAATTTGGTCAGATCGACGGCTGCATGTGCCGCAATTCCACCCGCACCGATGGCCGCTGCTTCAACAGGTCCAGGATCGGGCAGTTGCGTTCGACGTCCGCGAGCAGGGCCGCGACGTCCGCGCTGCCGGAATTGCTTTACCATGATCGTCCACGCCAGCGCGTCCGGCTCCCCGGGCGCGGTCCCGTTCGTTCCCAACCTGCCATCGCCATGTCCCTCATCAATTACATCACCCAGATCCAGTTCGACCATGGCGCGGTCCGCCTGCTCGCCAGCGAGAGCGAGCGGATCGGCATCCGTCGCCCGCTGATCGTGACGGATCGCGGCGTGCGTGACGCGGGCATCATCGACACGGTCCTCGCGGCGCTGAGCGGCGGGGCGGACGTGCCGGTAGCGGACGTGCCGGTGGCGGACGTGCCGGTGGCGGACGTGCCGGTGTTCGACCGCACGCCGCCGAACCCGAACGAGGCCGCCGTGCGCGACGCGGTGGCGATGTACCGGGCGCACGCGTGCGACGGCATCATCGCGGTGGGCGGCGGTTCGTCGATCGATCTCGCCAAGGGTGTCGCGGTCTGCGCGACGCATGCCGGCGCGCTGCGCGCTTTCGCGCTGATCGAGGGCGGCGTGGCCCGGATCACGTCTGCGACCGCGCCGGTGATCGCGGTGCCGACCACCGCCGGGACCGGCAGCGAGGTGGGGCGCGGCGCAATCCTGATTCTCGACGACGGTCGCAAGGTCGGCGTGATCTCGCCGTACGTGGTGCCCCGGGTGGCGATCTGCGACCCGGACCTGACATTGCAGCTGCCGCCGTTGCTCACCGCCGCGACCGGCATGGACGCCATCGCCCATTGTCTGGAAACCTTCATGGCGCCGGCGTTCAATCCTCCCGCCGACGGCATCGCGCTGGACGGCCTGTGGCGCGCGTGGCGTCACATCGAACGCGCCACGCGCGACCCCGCCGACCGCACCGCGCGGCTGAACATGATGAGCGCGTCGATGCAGGGCGCGCTCGCGTTTCAGAAAGGCCTGGGATGCGTGCACAGCCTCAGTCATGCGCTGGGAGGCGTCGACCCGCGCCTGCATCACGGCACGCTGAATGCGATCTTCCTGCCGGCGGTGCTCGCCTTCAATCGCTCGGCCCCCACCATGCGCGACGAGGCAAAGCTCGACCGGATCGCGCAGGCGATGGGTCTGGCATCGGCCGACGCGGTGGGACCCGCGATCCGGTCGATGACGCAGCGGCTCGGGCTGCCGCTCGGGCTCGCCGAGGTGGGGGTCACACGCGACATGTTCGCGCGCGTCGTGGCCGGTGCGCGCGCCGATCATAGTCACAAGACCAACCCGCGCGAGGCATCGGACGAGGATTACCGCGCGATGCTGGAAGCGTCGTTCTAGCTCACGAACGATGCTTCGCGCGCACCGGCTCAATGGGCCCGCTGTGCGATCCAGGGCAGGACCGCCTTTGCCGGCATCGGACGCGCAAGGTGGTAACCCTGCATGGTTTCGCAACCCAGCGCGCGCAGGATATGCAGATCGTCCGCACTCTCGACGCCCTCGGCGACGATATCGAGATGCAGTGAACGGCCCAGGTTCAATACGGCCGCGACCAGCACCCGGTTGTCGGGCGTGCTCGTCAGGTCCGAGACGAAGGACCGGTCGATCTTGACTCGCTGAACCTGTCGATGCCGCAACGAGGCGAGCGACGAGAAGCCGACGCCGAAATCGTCGATCGCGATCCGGATGCCGGCCGCGCCCAGCGCCGCGAGTTTGCCCTGCACGGCATTGACGTCCATCGCCGTTTCCTCGGTGATCTCGATTTCCAGCAGGGTGGCGGGCACGCCGAAACGCGTGAGCGTCTGCGGCACGATGATCTCGATATCCGCCTGCGCCATCTCCAGCGGCGACATGTTCATCGCCACCCGTACAGCGCCATGACCCGCGGCACACAGTTCGTGGATCATCGCGCAGACCCGCGCGAGAATGTAGCGCGTCAGCGTTTCGGACATGCCCGTCATGGCCGCGGTGAGGATCACGTCCGGCGGCGGCACCCAGCCATGGACCGCGTGGTTCCAGCGCAGCAGCGCTTCGAGACTTTCCAGGCTGCGTCCCCCGTCGTTGAAAATCGGCTGGAACCAGACCTCGAGCGAGCCGTCGCTCAACGCCGCGGGCAGGTCCCGCTCGATGTCGCGCCGCATTTCAAGACGCACCAGCAGCGCCGCGTCGAACAGCCGGAACTGGTTGCGCCCCGCGCTCTTGGCGGCGTAGAGCGCCTCGTCCGCGTACGCAAGGCGGTCCGTCAGTGCAATGCCGGGCGCATGGTGGATGCCGATGCTCGCACCCAGACGACCGCCGTCGAAAATGGAAAACGGCACGACCTTGATCAGGCGACCGGCAAGGTCGGTGGACGACTCCCGCAACGCGTCGGGGTCGTGCAGGATCGCGAACTCGTCGCCACCCAGACGGCCGAGGAGGGCGCCGTCCGGAACGGCCGCCTGCAAACGCCTGGCCACCTTGATCAGTACCTGATCGCCCGCATGATGTCCGAAGGCGTCGTTCACCGCCTTGAAACCGTCGAGATCGAGCAGCATGAAGCAGAATGTCTTGTGAGGATCGGCATTCAGCCGCTGCTGCGTCTCCTGCATGAAGCCCGTGCGGTTCAACAGTCCTGTCAGGCCGTCATGCCATGCCAGGTCGCGCATCTGGTCGTTGACCTGCAACGAAAGCGCGTGGGACCGGTTCAGCGATTCGGCCAGCGCGGTGGCTTCGTTTTTTCTGCGACTGGATTCACGAAACGCCGCCTCGCTGTGCAGTGCGCTGCGGAGCAACGCGCCCAGATACAACGCCACGGTGGCGGCAAGGCATGCGCGATCGAATCCGCCGAAATAGACGAGGCATCCCACGACCGACAGGAGCGGCGGGGTGATGAAGCACGTCGGGATGCGCGCGTATGCGGTGCTGTGGATCACCGAGCCGGCGGTGATGCCGCAGACGACGGCCAGGAAGAAAATTGCTTCGGGCTGCGTGTAGCCGGCGCACAGGGCCGGGATCCATGCCCAGACCAAGCCCGACAACAGCGCCGTAACCGAATAGATCCGCAGTTGACCCGAGACCGATACCATGCCGGCGTGGCTGTCTTTGTCCGTTTTTTTGTCCGTTTGCTCCCCGTTACCCGGGAGAGGCGGCAGCGGCCAGCGGCACACGATCATGCGCAGGAGATTGATGACGGCAGACGCCAGGAACCAGATCGCGGCCGTGCGGCCCAGCCCGTGGCGTGTCGCTACCAGCCAGCACGCGGCGCCCAGCAGGACGTTGATGGGCAAGGCGATTGCGACGCTGCGGCGCACGGCGATCAACTGGTCGCGTTGGACCATTTCGTGCAATACCGGGACATCCTCGCCAACCCTATATGGCGTGGTGTGCAAAGCGTGAGGAAAGAGGTTCATGTAAAGGGCCATGCCACAGGAGTCGGTTGGCAAGGCGCCGTCCCGGGTCGGACGTCATCGTGACTTCGGTATATCGGCCGATATACCGAAGTTATGTGGAAAAAACTGCCGGCGCAACGTTTATCTTCCACATATCGACGAGGTGAAGGGACATTGCGCGAACGGGTTGTTGATCCCCCATCCGCGATGGCGAGACGAAAATTGACAGCGTATTCTCGTCCGTTCCGGAGGCGTCAGAACAAATATTCCGGGTTGCCCGATTGAATAATAAGGAATTGTCCATGCGTGATAGCAGATCGCGGAACCCCCGGCCGTCCGAGGAGCAGATACTCAAGCATCTGCGGCGCTCGAATGCCGTCGCGCAGCGAGCGCTCGGGCTTGGCCATCATCCGTTTGGCGCCGTACTCGTGGGGCCGGACAACGAATCGGTGCTGCTGGAACAGTGCAACATCGATACCGTGAATCATGCCGAATCCACGCTGGCGCGAATCGCCGCGACCAATTTCACCCCCGAATTTCTCTGGCAATGCACGTTGTATACGGCGGTCGAGCCTTGCTGCATGTGCGCGGGGACCGCTTACTGGGCAAACATCGGACGAGTCGTCTTCGGGATGCCCGAGCATGACCTGCTGGCGGCGACGGGCGCTCATCCTGAAAACCCGACCATGAGCGTGTCTGCCGAATATGTGTTCGCCCATTGCCAGAAACCGGTCGAGTTGATCGGCCCGGTTCCGGCGATCGCGGCTGAAACGCTGGAGATGCAAAAGACGTTCTGGTCGACGCGTGCCCAAGGTGGTCGTGAACGCAGTCCCAGCACGTCCAGACATACGTCAAGCGCTCGCTGTACAGACGAGGCGACAAGATAGACGACGTCGTTGTAATGCCACTGACGCAGGCTATATCCAGCGCGTCATAGTAGGAAAGGCGATCCATTTGTGCGATGCTGACAC
>JBPBQT010000022.1:0-7101 GCA_050955065.1 Janthinobacterium lividum
GATGAACAAGAAGGCGCACGACCTCGGCATGATGGACACGAAGTTCGAGGATCCGTCGGGCCTGAACTTCCACAACGTGTCGAGCGCGCGCGACCTGGTGAAGATGGTCGATGCGGCGTACCAGTATCCGTTGATCCGCAGACTTTCGACCACGCCGTCCTATGACGTCGACACCGGACGTGCGCGTCTGCACTACGGCAGCACCAATGGACTGGTGCGCAGCGGCAGCTGGGACATCGGTGTGCAGAAGACCGGCTTCATCAACGAAGCGGGCGAATGCATGGTGATGCAGGCGATCATCCAGTCGCGGCCGGTGGTCATCGTGCTGCTCGACTCGGTGGGCAAGTACTCGCGTGAAGGCGACGCGACGCGCGTGCGCAACTGGCTGATCCAGACCGGCAACATCCAGCGCGTGACGAGCGCGGATACGGGCCACTCGGGCACGTAAGCGTGTTGCCGCCGACGCATTCGCGTCGGCTTCCCGGGTGTTGCCGGATCGGGCGCCGCCTGTCCTGGCGCCGTCTCATCGGGCGCCGTCCCGTCCAGCGTCGCCTCATCCGGCGCCATAGAACCCGTCGTCACATAATCCGGCGCCGCGCGGTTTTCAGGTGCGTGGGTCGGCCTCGTGCCGATCGTCCGCGTAACCCAGTGCATGCGAGATGACGCGCGCGGTCTCGCTCAATTGCGCGAACCACGAATCCTGTAGCCGATCCGCGGGTGCCGACAAGGACAGGCCCGCCACAAGGCGCGCCGCGTCGTCGTAGATCCCCGCGGCGATGCAGCGCACGCCCGGTTCCAGTTCCTCATTGTCGCGCGCGCACGCGTGCAGACGCACCCACTGCAATTCCCGTTCGAGTTTGCCGACATCGGTAATGCTGTTTGCCGTATGTCCGATCAAGCCGGTGCGGGTCGCATAACTGCGCACGCGCGTCGGCTCGTCCGCGGCGAGAAAGAGCTTGCCGACCGACGTCAGGTGCAGCGGCGCGCGTCCGCCGATCGCCCGTACCACCTGCATGCCGGAGCGCTCGCTGAATGCCCGGTCGACATAGACGATCTCGTCGCCCTGACGCACCGACAGGTTGACGGTCTGCCCGGTCAGACGATGCAGCTCGCGCATCGGACCGATGGCCGTTTCCCGCACGGACAGGCGGCCCTTGACGAGGTTGCCGAGTTCCAGCAGACGCATGCCGAGGCGGTAGGCGCCCGGTTCGGCGCGATCGACCATGCGTCCGCTCACCATATCGTTCAGGATGCGGTGCGCGGTGGACGGATGCAGACCCGTGGCGGTGGCGAGGTCCCTCAGGCTCACCGGCTCGCTGTGCGCGGCCAGCGCGTCGAGCAGGCGCATCATTCGGTCGATGACCTGGATGGTGGTACGGGTGTCGCCCGCCGGCTTGCCTGACGTTTCGCTGGCCCGGACGTCGTCGCAGGTCGGGCCGTCGCCAACCGGGCTCGCCGGTCGCCGTTCGCTTATCGCCGGACGGGTCGGGAACGCCAGGGAAGGCGTGGAAGCAGGGGTGCCCCCGGGTGGCGCGCCGGGGCCGGAAACGGGCGGGAGGATGACGTCGCCGGAGGGCGAATGGAGGGGAGGACGACCGGACTGCTTCATGGATACCTGTCGGACGCGCTGGGCTCCATATCATATCGTGGAAAGCCGGCGACGAGCCAGGGGGCACAAGACCGTAAAAATATGCAACTAACTGTCATTAAAAAATTCCATAACCCTACGCTCGAAAGCGCACTACACCGCCAACCAGTACGCGATCGGAGCCGCAAGTCCAGTCAGCGCGCCATTCGCGTCGCAAGTGCCGTCGCGCATTCGGCGACCAGCGCAGGACCGCGATAGATCAGCCCGGAATACAGCTGCACCAGGGACGCACCGGCGTCGATCTTCGCGAGCGCGTCGGCGGCGCACAGCACGCCGCCGACGCCGATGATCGGCACGTCGCCGCCCAGGCGCGCGTGGAGCGACGCGATCACGCGGTTCGACGCGTCGCGTACCGGCGCGCCCGAGAGACCCCCGGCTTCGTCGGCATGGGGGAGGCCCTGGACGGCCGCGCGCGACAGGGTCGTGTTGCACGCGATCACCCCGTCGATCCGATGCCGCAACACCGTGTCGGCGATGTTCTGCACGCCGGCATCGTCGAGGTCGGGTGCGATCTTCAACGCCAGCGGCACATGCTTGCCGTGCAGTTCGCTCAACTGGCGACGCCGCTCGGTCAGCGCGCCGAGCAGTTCGTCGAGTTCGTTGGCACCCTGCAGCTGGCGCAGGTTCTTGGTGTTCGGCGAGGAAATATTGATCGCCACGTAACTGGCAAACGGATAGACGCGGTCCAGGCAATACAGATAGTCCTCCACCGCGCGTTCGATCGGCGTGCTCGCGTTCTTGCCGATATTCAGCCCGAGGATGCCTTTCCAGCGCGATGCCTGCACGTTCGCAAGGAAGCGGTCGACGCCCCCGTTGTTGAACCCCATCCGATTGATCAGCGCCTGCGCCTCGGGGATGCGGAACATCCGGGGCCGCGGATTGCCTGGTTGCGGGCGGGGCGTGACCGTGCCGACCTCGATGAAACCGAAGCCCAATCCGGCCAGGCCATCGATGCAGGCGCCTTCCTTGTCGAGGCCGGCGGCGAGACCCACCGCATTGTCGAAGCGCAGCCCCATGACGGTCACAGGCGCCTTGACCGCGCGCCCGGCGACGCAGCCGGACAGGCCCGCGCGGCCGGCGGCGCCCAGCGCGGCCAGCGTCAGGTGATGGGCGCGCTCGGCGTCGAGGCGGAACAGGGAACGGCGGACGAGCGGGTACAGGGAGCTGAACACGGCGGTTGCTTGAATGAGTCGTGGGTGGAAAATCGCGACGCGGCGATCGTGAAGCGACGTGGCGCTATTTTATGGCCTATCGGTGTGGCACGGCAGGAAATAGCGTGCCGGTACGGACGCGGTGCCAGGCGGATCGGGATGACGTCGTGTCGTCGGGCAGGAGGGATCCGGACCGGACGCGGAGCAGGACGCTCAGGCGGCGCCCGGCACCACGGGCGTGTCCGGGCCGGGTACGAAGGGTCGCCAGCGGCCGTCGATCAACGCTTCGAGCGGCGCGTAGCCCGCCTTGTAGGCCATCTTGCGGCTCTCGGCGATCCAGTAGCCCAGATAGACATAGGGAAGCCGCAGGCTGCGCGCCTGCGCGATCTGCCAGACGATATTGTATGTGCCGAGGCTGGCGTGCGGCAACGTGCCGTCATAGAAGGTATAGACCGCCGACAGGCCGTCGCCGAGGATGTCGATGATGCTGACCATGCGCAGCGCGCCCGGCGCCGCGGCGTCTCGCGACGCGCGGTGGCCGGGCGCGCCTGACGGGACGGTCGCGGCGCCGGGCGCGCGGAATGTGACGAGACGCGAATTCACACGGCTTTGCAGCAGGAACTGGTCATACTGTTCGCGGCTGTCGCGGTCCATCCCGCCGCCCGCGTGGCGCAGCGACTGGTAATGGCTATACAGCGCATAGTGCTCTTCGTCGAAGTGCAGGGGGTCGGCCTGGGTGACGAGATCCCCGTGCTGTTTCCATGTCCGGCGCTGTGTGCGGCTCGGCCGGAATCCGTCGACGACGACGCGTACCGGCACGCACGCCCGGCACCCGTCGCAATAGGGCCGGTAGGTGAAGACCCCGGAACGCCGAAAGCCCGCGGCGACCAGCTCGGTGTAGACGTCGGAATTGATCAGATGGCCGGGCGTCGCGACCTGGGAGCGCGCGGTGCGCCCCGCGAGATAGCTGCACGGGTAGGGAGCGGTTGCATAGAACTGCAACGCCGACAGCGGCGAGAGTGGAAACTCTTGTGGATGGGTCACGCCGGGAACTCCACGGAAGCTTGCGGACGCCGCCAGTCTATCATCTCAAATCCTGGTCCGTGCGGGCCGGGAAGGGCGGAAACGGCGGGCCGGGATCAGCCTCGGGCCTGGGTCCAGTCCGCCAGCACCTGCTTGTCGAAGTCCCATGGAATTCCCGGCTGGTGGCAGGCGCGCTCCAGATGCCGGATGAAAGCCGCACGATCGATCTCCGCGCCACCAAGGCGCGCGAGATGCGCGGTGTTCTGCTGACAATCGATCAGTTCGACTGCGTGCCGGCGAAGATGGGCGCACAGCGCCGCGAGCGCGATTTTCGATGCATCGGTGCGACGGGCGAACATCGATTCGCCGAAGAACATCGCGCCGATCGCCACACCGTACAGCCCGCCGACGCGCTCGCCGTCATGCCAGGTCTCGACGCTGTGCGCGAGGCCCTTCGCATGGAGCGCGCCGTAGGCGGCGATGATGCCGGGGGTGATCCAGGTGCCGTTCTGACCCTCGCGCGGGGCCGCCGCGCAGGTCGCCATGACGGCGCCGAAATCGACATCGATGCGCACTTGCCAGCGCGCGTCGCGCAGCACGGTTTTCAGGGTCTTGCGCAGCGACGGCGCAACCTTGAACGCGGCCGGTCGCAGCACCATCCGCGGATCGGGACTCCACCACAGCACGGGTTGTCCGGCGGAATACCACGGAAAAATGCCGCGGCGATACGCGCATTCGAGCCGCGACGGCGTCAGCTCGGCGCTGGCGGCCAGCAGCCCGGGCGCATCGCTGTCGCCGTCGAGCGCACGGTCCAGCGCCGGAAAGGGATCGATCGCGGCAAGCCAGGGAATCATCGTGCCCTCCTGGGCGACGCCGGGTCCGCGCGCCTAGCCCGCGCGCATCGGTTGCCGGACATCGCCGGTATGCAGTTCGAACCGCCCGGCGCGCCGGTCCGCGAAGAAACACCGCAGGGTCTGCGTCACGGTCGGGAACGCGATGTCGTCCCATGGGATGTCCGCTTCCTGGAACAGACGCACTTCCAGACTCTCGACGCCCGCGACGATGTCCGTGTCGAGGAGCCGCGCGCGGTAGAAGAAGTGCACCTGGTGGGCATGGGGCACGTCCAGCAACGAAAACAATCCCTCGATCTCGACACGGGCGCCGGCCTCCTCGAGCGTCTCGCGCACCGCGCATTCCGCCGTGGTTTCTCCGATCTCCATGAAACCCGCCGGCAGCGTCCAGAACCCCAGGCGGGGTTCGATCGCGCGCCGGCACAGCAGCACCTGCTCGCCCCATACCGGAACGGTGCCGCCCACGTTGCGCGGGTTTTCGTAGTGGATCGTGTCGCATTGCTGGCAGACGAAACGTTCCCGGGTGTCGTCCGGCGGGATCAGGCGGGCGACAGGGTGATGTCCACAGTTCGAGCAGTAATTCATTCAGGCTTTCTATTCGTCGGTTCGAACATGATGCGTCCGTTGCGCCCGTGTTGGTCGCAGTCACAACGCGTCGCTGGTGCCGCCGGACCGGGGGGCCCTGCACGCGGGAAGCCGACTGGAAGGCAGGCTGAAGAAAGCGGAGTGCGTGCAGGGCGGCGGACAGGGCCGGCGCGGCGTCATCGAGTGTACCATCGGGCACGCTGGCGGCTGTGCCCGAATTCCCCGACTTGCCGGAGGGAATACGCCCAAAGTCCACCGTAAACGAAAAAACCCGGGCTTCGCGAGAAGTCCGGGTCTTCAGAAAACGTTGGTTGCGGGGGCAGGATTTGAACCTGCGACCTTCGGGTTATGAGCCCGACGAGCTGCCAGACTGCTCCACCCCGCGTCCGAGAACAGAACTATAGCATCATGGTTTCCCATGCGCAAGAAGTTTCATGGAAAACCCGTATTCGTCCCGTCAATGGCAGCGAATCACCAGCGCACGGTTCTTGATGTTCGCCGAAAACAGGCCGTTGACCGAACCGCCGGTGGCGGCATCGTCGCCATCCTTGGAGACGACGTCATAACCGGTCGCGCCGCACGCACTGCCCGCCGACGCGTAGCATTGCGCCCAGCTTTGCCGCGCGTCGCTGCCGCTGCAGTTGATCGTGAATCCCTGGCGTCCATCGGGCAGGTTGATCAGCTGCGTGGAACTGGACGACGCGCAGCCGCCCAGGCCGACGATGCCACATAACCCTAGCGGCAGCGTCAGGCGAAGGAGCGGGGAGCGGAACAGACGAGCAAGGGTCGTGATCATAGGGATGCGCGGCAAGTATTCAAGGCGGAAGGGCGAGGCGGAACGAGGCGCGAACGCGCGCGGATCCGGGAGGCGATCCGTCGCACGGGATCGGGGCGGGAACGATTCTAGCAATTCGCCGGTCTTTCAGGTGGGGGAATGCGGGCTTCCTGCATGCACCGTGTCGACTTCGCACCACCGGCCCGCGTGCGGCCGTGGCGCCGATGCAGGCATAATTGTCAGGACATCACCAGGAGCAGCGCAATGGCAGGACGGATCACCGGCCCATACAAGGGTTTCTTCATCAACGCGAGCGCGTCGCTGAACGGCGCGACGGGCGGCGCGAATGCGCAACATTATGTCGGCACCCTCAGTCTGACCGAGCATGGCGTCGACGAGCCGCGCAAGCTCGAGCGTCTCGTCGAGCTGGGCGACGTCGGGGACTTCGTCGACGCGCAGGCCGCGCTCGAGCAACTCGAGGGCGCGGCACGCGACTATATCGACGAGTTGCTGGCACCGCAGGAACGCGCCGGCTGACGTCCGGCCCGGCAAGAACCACGTAATCGACATCGCTATGGACGGCAATACAACAGTGAGTTTCAGCGGTGCCGCGGCCCGGTACCGGCCCGACAACCTGACCGTGGTCTTTTCCGCCCGCGTGGGCACGCGCGAGGTCGAATGCGCGATATCGGTCGAGGCGCTCGAAGATCATTTCGACGTCGCCTCGACCGACGCGGCAGGATGGCTTGCCGCCTTTGCGCGCAGCCGCGCGACGATCGAGGAACGGGCGAAATGTCACCTGCTGCTCGACCCCGGTCGCCCGGTGCTGCTCAAAAGCGGTCATTTTCATCCACAGGCGCCCAGCGTGGACGCGCCGCTTTCGTAAATGACGTGCGGTGTGTAAGAAGTGCCTTTCCATGCCGAGGTGCGCATCGTCCGCGGTGGCGACCGTTCCGGCCCGTCTCGCGCGCATCGGAATGGCACGCATATTGCGAAGAACAGTAAAAATGAAATTTGCGGAGTCGCGATGTTTGAGTTCGAACCGGGATACTGGCTGCTCGTGCTGGC
>JBPBQT010000023.1:0-6104 GCA_050955065.1 Janthinobacterium lividum
ATGGGCGGAGGAAAGCGCCTGGTTTCCGGTGTCCTATATCGGCAGCAAGGCGGCGTTCGGACCGCTGCCTGCCGCGGCGCTGGATGCCCGGGCGGCAGGAGACCGGAGAAACGCCTGGAGAAACGCTCGGCGATGCGATTCAGCGCGCGGGCAGCGAGCCGGCGGTGATGGCCCCGGGCCTGCGCGCCGGGCTGGTGCGCACCGCGCGGAGCATGGCGCTGACCTGGCGCGAAATGCCGAGCGGCGCCGGACACGACGCCGCCGTGTTCGCCGGCATGGGCGTGCCGAGCGCGATGATCTTCGTGCGCAACGCGCACGGCAGCCACAACCCCGACGAAGCGATGGACCCCGCCGATTTTGCCGACGCCACGCGACTGCTTGCCGCCGCGCTCGACGACGACTTTATTTGAAACCGGTCACCGCGTGCGGCACGTACGGTGCCTCGAGCGCCGTGATTTCCTCGGCGCTCAGGCGGATCGACAGCGCGGCAATCGCATCGTCCAGATGATTCGCCTTCGTCGCGCCGACGATCGGTGCGGTGATCACTGACTTCTGCAGCACCCAGGCGAGCGCGATCTGCGCGCGGGGCACGCCGCGGTTCGCGGCGATCTCGGCGACGCGCTCGACCACCCGCCGGTCCGCGTCCTCGGTGCTCGCATAGAGCGAATTGCCGAACGTGTCGGTTTCGGATCGGGCGCTCTTCGTGTCCCAGTCCCGCGTCAGGCGGCCGCGCGCCATCGGGCTCCAGGGAATCACGCCGATGCCCTCGCTTTCGCACAGGGGCAGCATCTCGCGCTCCTCTTCGCGATACAGCAGGTTGACGTAATTCTGCATCGTCACGAAACGCGTCCAGTTGTGCGTTTCGGCGACATGCAGCGCTTTCGAGAACTGCCACGCGTACATCGACGAGGCACCGATATGACGTGCCTTGCCGGCCTTCACGACGTCGTGCAGCGCCTCCATCGTCTCCTCGATCGGCGTCGCCGGGTCCCAGCGGTGGATCTGGTACAGGTCGACGTAGTCGGTGCCCAGGCGCCGCAGGCTGGCGTCGATCTCGGCCATGATCGCCTTGCGCGACAGGCCCGCGCCGTTCGGTCCCGGGTGCATGCGGCCATGCACCTTGGTCGCCAGCACGATCTCGTCGCGCCGCGCGAAATCCTTCAATGCCCGGCCGACGATCTCCTCGCTGGTGCCGTCCGAATAGACGTTCGCCGTGTCGAAGAAATTGATGCCGGCCTCGAGCGCCTGCTTGATGAAGGGCCGGGACTGCTCCTCGGGCAGCGACCAGGGGTGCGGGCCGCGTTCCGGTACGCCGTAGCTCATGCAGCCGAGGCAGAGGCGGGAGACATCGATGCCGGTACGGCCGAGTTTCACGTAATCCATGGGGGCATCCTTTAGCGGAAGGAGAAAAACGAGAAGAAGCAGGGAAAGACGAAAAAAGATGGGAAATGACACACGCCGGGCAGACGCGACAGCAGCGTTGGCGATGCCCGTCGCGCATCGTGCCGAAGCATAGGATTATCTTACGCCGACGAAACGGGGAGCGTCGGCGTTGGTCACGGCCCTGGCGATGACGTCCGACGTCCGGGCCGCAGTGAGGTTGGATAGCGCGGACCGCGCCATGGATCGCAACACAGACCGCAACACGACCTACAGTGCTTGCCGATCCGGCAGCGCGTCGTGACGTCGTACGCACGCCGGCCCGAGTTCGGCGAGACAGGTGCGCCCCAGCAGACGCATGCTGATCGCCATTTCCTCCATCAGCAGCGCCAGCACCGCATCGACGCCGGCACGTCCGAATGCGCTCAATCCATAAAGAGGCGCGCGGCCCAGCAGCACGCCGCGCGCGCCCAGCGCCACTGCCTTGAGCGCATCGCTGCCGCGGTGCACGCCGCCATCGATGAAAACGGCTAGGTCGCCCTGCAGCGCGTCTGTGACCGCGGGCAGCAGTTCGAGCGGCGCCGGCACGCTGCCCAGCTGTCGCCCGCCGTGATTGGACAGCACGATGCCGTCGGCGCCATGCCGCCGCGCGAGTCGCGCGTCGGCGACACCCTGTATGCCCTTGACGAGGATGGGACCGGACCAGTGCCGGCGCACCCAGTCGAGATCGGTCCAGGTCAACGTCAGATCCATTTCCCGGCTCAGCGCGGCAGCTTGGCGCGCAAGATCGGGGCGCTCGCCCATGCTGCGCGCGATGTTGACCAGTTGCGGTGTGCCGCCGCGCGCCATCCGCCAGGACCAGCGCGGGTGTCGCAGGCAGTCCGCGAACAGGCCCGGGGTAAGCCGCAGCGGCAACTGCAGGCCGTTACGCCGGTCGTGGTCGCGTTTGCCGTGCACCGGCACGTCGACGGTGAGCACCAGCGTCGAGAAACCACAGGCCCGGGCGCGCCGCATCAGATCCTCGGCGATGCGCCGGTCCTTCTGCACATAGAGCTGCAGCCAGAGGTTGGCGCGCGGCGCGGCGGCGCGCACGTCCTCGAGCAGCGACGTGGCGGCGGTCGACAGCACGAAGGGCAGACCGGCGGCGTCCGCCGATGCCGCCAGGAGCTCGTCCGCGCGTGGCCAGAACAGGCCGTTCAGGCCGGTGGGGCCGACGATCAACGGCGCGGCTGCGTCCGTCTGCGCGCCCGGCAGGCGCGCGTCGAGCGAACAGGTTCGCAGATCGGTCAACACGCGCGGCTGGAACAACCACGCGTGATACGCGCGTTCATTGCGCTGCAATGCGTGCGCGTCCTCGGCGCCGCCATCCAGGTAATCGAACGCTAGCCGCGCCAGACGGCGCTTCGCCGCGGCACGAAAGGCCGCGACGCTGGGATAGCGCGCGGCGAGGGGAGACGACGAGAACATGGGCAGGCCTGTGCTTGGGATAGAATCGAAACAATCGCCATGCGCTTGGAAAGGGTGGAGGTTTTCACTGGCTCGCGTGGTGATCCGCCACCCGAGAGGAACGAAGGAAGAACCGATTTCATGCTGCCCGTACCCACCGAAATACCGCCACCCGGTGATGATGCCGAGCACCCCGCGGACCCGGCACGCTCGTCGCTGTTCGTCGCCTCCACCGAGAAAGCCTTCCAGGTCATGCACGCATTCGACGGACCGAACCGTCACATGACGCTGGGCGACATCGCGCGGGCGTCGGGACTGGATCGCAGCGCAACGCAACGGGTCGTGTACACGCTGGAAACGCTCGGCTATCTGCAGCGTATTCCGGAAAGCCGGCTGTACGGGCTGACGCCCAAGGTGTTGCAGTTCTCGTACAACTACGTGCGCGCCAACGAGCTGATCGACAAGGCGTCGCCCTATCTGCTCGACATCAGCCGCCGGCTTGGCGAAACCACGAATCTGCACGAACTCGACGGCCATCAGGTGGTGTTCGTCGCGCGCTTTCCCGGACAGCATCTGGTCAATATCGACATCGTCGTCGGCAGTCGCCTGCCGGCGATGTTCACCGCCTCGGGCATCGCCATCATGTCGCGCCTGTCGGAGGAACGCTGTCGCGAGATCCTCGCGCGCACGCCGCTCGAACGGATCACCCCGTACACCGAGACCGATCCCGAAAAACTGCTGGAACGCGTGCGCAAGGTGGCGCGCCGTGGCTACGCGGTCATCGAGAACGAAACCGTGTTGGGCGACATCTCGGTGGCCGCGCCGGTCACCGATCACAGTGGCATCGGCGTGGCCGCGATCAATATCTCGGTACCGACGTCGCGCTGGTCGCTGGAGCGGGTCGAGGCCGATCTGGCGAAGCACGTGCAGGTGGCGGCGACCTCGATTTCGAAATCGCGTCTTTCCAGCCAGCTGCGCTGAACCGCGGCGCGTGTTCATGGCCGCTCATCGTCCACTCATCGGTTGCCTTCGAAGCGGGCGAGCTGCGTCACGAGCTCGGCGCGCAGCGCGGCCTTGAGCCCCGCGTCGGCCTGCCGCAGTGGGGCGAGCATCGCCGGGGCGTCCACGCCGATCAGATCCAGCACTGATTTCATCGGGCCCGGATTGGTCTCGGCGAACGCCAGATTCATCAGCGGGATGAGATCGCGATGCAGCGCAAGCGCTTCGGCGGTACGGCCGTCGCGGGCCAGGTGGTGGATCGTTCGCCAGGCGCTGGGTAATAGCGACGCGGTGACGACGATGCCGCCGCGCGCGCCCGCCGCCACATGCAGCGGGAACAGCGTGTCCTCGCCGCTGAGCACGCTGAAGTCGGGGCCGACGCCGGCGACTACGCGCAGGAAATGCCACATATCGGTGTTGCAGGCCTTCATGCCGATGATGCGTTCATGTTGCGACAGCTCATGCAGGATCTCCGGCGCGATCGCGATGCGCGTGCGGTACGGAATCTCGTAGATGAGGATCGGCACCGGCGACTCGTCCGCGTAACGCAGGAAATAGTCGCGCACGCCGGCAGGGGTCGGGTTCGTGTAATAGGGCGTGACGACCAGCAGCGCGTCGACGCCGGCGCTGGCGAACGTCTTGCCCGCGTCCAGCGCGTCGTGATAGCCGGGGTCGAGCACGCCGGCGACGACCGGATGCCGCCGGTCCACCGCCGCGACGGTGATCTCCGCCATGCGCTGGCGCGCGGCGCGCGACAACGCGCCATATTCGCCGGTGCCGCCCAGTGGCACCACGCCGTCGATGCCCTGTTCGAGCAGGTAGGCGAGCAGGTGGCGCGTGGCGTTTTCGTCGATCGTGCCGTCGGCGTGGACCGGCGTCGGAATCGCGGGCAATACGCCACGCAGTTGTTGTGCAGATAACATGGTCGATCCTTGTGCAGACAGAAGGGGGGCGCGGAAAGCGGGCCGCGAAAGCCGGCGGCGTGGCGTCACCACACCGCTTGCGGCGCGCGACGGGCACGCGGCAAGCGGGATGAACAAGCGCGCGGGGCCGGTGAGACGTCGTTGATGTCAGGACGGGATCGTGCGCGTGCGCTCGCTGCGGCGGCGCAGACGCTCGGCGAGCCAGATCAGAACGGCGACAAAGACGAAAAGCGCCGTCGAGACCGCTGCGATCACCGGCGAGATCTGCATCGTAATCTCGTCCCAAAACTGCTTGGGCAGCGTCGTGCTGACGCCGCCGGACGAAAACAGCGCGATCGTTAATTCGTCGAACGAGGTCGCGAACGCGAACAGGAACGAGGACATCAGGCCCGCGGCGAGAATCGGCAGGGTGACCCCGCGCAAGGTGGCGATGTGACCGGCGCCCAGGCTGTGCGCGGCCTGATCCAGGCGCTGGTCGTAATTGCGCAGCACCGCCATCATGGTGATGACCACATAGGGCACCGCGACGACGGTATGGGCGAGTACCAGGCCGAACGACGCGCCGATCAGCCCAATCTTCGCGAAGAAATAGAAGACGCCCACGGCGATGATCATCCTCGGCACGACGATGGGCGAGAGCACGAAGGCGAGCAGTGCCGCCTTGCCGCGCATCTCGCCGCGCACCAGCAGGAACGCGGCAGGCGTGCCGATCAGCATCGACAGCGTGGCGGTGCCCGCGCCGACCAGCATCGAGCGCTTCACGGCGTCCATCCAGAGCGGCGAAGCGACCACCTGCCGGTACCACTGCAGCGAAACGCCATGCGGCGGCCAGCTCAGCCCGGACGCGGAATCGAACGAGAGCGGAATCATCAGGAAGGTCGGCGCGCTCAGGAAAAACAGCAGCGCGACGACGACCGTGTGCAGCAGCCGCTGCCGCGGCGCACGGCCGGGCACGCGGCGCGCGTTCGCACGTTCGACACCCCGTGCGTCGTGGTGCGCATGCTGGTGCGTCTGACGGCGCGCCGGAAGCGGGGCGCGCAGGACGCGGCGCAGGCCGGCCAGCGCGTCGATCAACGCGTCGGTGGTGCGGCCCAGTCCGCTCAGCACGAGGTCGCCGAGCCATTTGCCCGACGCGCGGCGCGTGCGCTGCCGGCCCGCGGGCGCGCTGCCGCCGGCCATCGTCGAGAGGCCAACCAGGCGGTCGTAGAAAACGAACACCAGCAGCACGACCACCAGGAGCAGTACCGAGATCGCTCCCGCGAAGCCCCAGTTCAATGCCTGCATCACCTGATCGATGATCAGTTGCGTGATCATCGTTTCATGCCGGCCGCCGAGCAACGTCGGCGTGATGAAAAA
>JBPBQT010000024.1:0-5637 GCA_050955065.1 Janthinobacterium lividum
GGGTTGCCCTTGAATATGATCGTTGGCGCGGTGCCGTCGTGCGTAATCAGGCCAGGCTGGGTCATGAGTTTCGGGTCGTGATGCGGGGGTCGGCGGAGCAGTGGAAAACCCGTGGAAAAGGCAGTGTAGCAAGAAAGCATGCCCGTCCGAGAACGCGCGGTACGGCCCGCGATGGATGACGATGGCATAATGTGCCCCTGCTCGCAACCCGACTCCCCCCCTTGCCATGTCGTTGCGTCGTCTGGAAAAGTTCGTTTGCCTGATGGAACTTCGCCGGCAATCCTGATGAGAATGAAACCATGAACCGTATGTCTCATGCACACGCGATCGTCGCCGCCTTGATCCTGACCGGGGCACGACTGGCCAATGCGCACGCACACCCGACGCAGCAAGCACCCAGCGCCGGACAAACGCTCGCGAGCGCGCCGCGAGAGGTGGCGATCGACTTCGACGAGGACGTCGAGGCCGCATTTACATCGATCGCCGTCACCGATGCGCAGGGACACTCCGTGATCGACGGCAAGACCGCGGTGGCCGCCGGCCGCGGCACGCATGTCTCGGTCGCGCTGAAGACGCTGGCGCCGGGAACGTATTCGGTGACGTGGGTCGCCGTCGCGAAAGACGGGCACCGGACGCAGGGCCGTTACGCGTTCACCGTAAAATAGCCGTTATCCTGTCGTGCATGTCGCCTGAAACCATTTTCATCGGTTGCCGTTTCGTTCATATCCTGTCGCTCATGGTGGTGTTCGGTCAGGGACTCTTCACCGCCATGCTCGCGCCAGCCGCGCTTCGGCCGCGTGTGAGCCATGACTTGCGTCCGGTACTGCTCGTCGCGCTACCCCTCATGCTTTGCACGGCGCTCGCGATGATTCCCGTGCAGGCGGCGCAGATGGGGGACGGCTGGCGAAGCGCCCTGCAGGCCGACGCCTGGCGGGCCGTCATGCATACGGACTTCGGCGAGGTATGGGCATGGCATATCGCCCTGGCCGTCGCGACCACCCTGGCATTGGCCTTTCCCGCAGCGTGGCGGGCGGCGGCACTGGCGATGCTGGGCGGCATGCTGCTGGCCAGCAACGGGATGGTCGGACATGCGGCGATGCGTTCCGGACTGGCGGGCGCGTTGCAGCGGGGCAACCAGATGCTGCACCTCCTGTCCGCCGGGGCGTGGCTCGGCACGCTGCCGCCGCTGCTGCATTGCCTGCGTTATCTGCGAACAGGCGACGCCGCGCACCGCGCGAACGTGGTGCGGGCACTGCGCCGCTTTTCGCAAGCCGGTCATGTCGCGGTCGCGGTCGTCGTCGCGACGGGCACCGTCAATACCGCCCTCATCCTGCGCACCTGGCCCTGGCCGGTCCATACCCCCTACCGCGCGCTGCTGGACGTGAAGATCGCGCTGGTGGCCGTGATGATCGCGATCGCGCTCTACAACCGGTATCGACTCGTGCCGGCAACGCGCGTCAAGCCCAGCGAAGCCACCCGCGCGCTCGTGCGCGGCACGCACCGCGAAATCCTGCTCGGCGCTGCCGTCCTCGCGCTCGTGAGCGCGTTCGCAACGATGGACCCTTCCTGAGCGCCACGCGAATCGGCACGTCTGCCCGGGTCGCGCAAAGGCGTCAGGCGCCGCGTCCGCGCTTGCGCAGCAGATAGGTGTCCATGATCCAGCCATGGGTGCGGCGCGCCTCGGCGCGCACCCGCGCGATCTCCGGGCCGACCTCGGCGAGCCTGCCCGACATGAGAATCTCGTCCGGCGTGCCGAGATAGGCGCCCCAGTAGATATCGAGACCCGCGTCGACCAGTTTCAGGTAACTGTCGTGGGCATCGAGCATCACGACGACGCTGTCGATCTCCGGCGGAAACCCCGCGGCGATGGTCCGCCCGTTCGTGATCTCGATCGAGCGGCCGATCAGGTTGAGCGGGATCCGGTGCCGCGCCGCCAGCGCCTGCACGCTGCTGATGCCGGGGATGACGTCGTATTCGAGTGCCTGCCCGCCGTTCTCGGCGATGGCGCCGATGATGCGAACGGTGCTGTCGTACAGCGCGGGATCGCCCCAGACGAGAAACGCGCCGCATTCGCCGTCCGTCATCTCCTGTGCGATCAGTTGCGCGAATATCGCCTGCTTGTCGTGGTTCAGCTGATCGACCGCGGCGCGATAGTTCCCATTGTCGGCGCCGCGCTCGGGACTGGTCGCCTCGACGACGCGATGCCGTCCCGGCCGGGCGAACCGTTCGATGATCTGCGTGCGCAACGCGATCAGTTTCGATTTCGCCGCGCCTTTGTCCATGATGAAGAACACGTCGACCTGCGCGAGCGCCGTGACGGCCTGGAGCGTCAGGTACTCGGGGTTTCCCGCCCCGATGCCGATGATCCGAATTTTTTTCATCGTGTGATTTTCCTGCCGTTCATGCGTGAGCGCGTTGCGGGCGATTATAGCAACGACGGTATCGCTCCCGACCGATGCCGGTTCGACGCGTCAGTCGGCGAACCCGTACAACCGCTTGGGATTGTC
The DNA here is from genome assembly GCA_050955065.1 of Janthinobacterium lividum. GTDB lineage: Bacteria > Pseudomonadota > Gammaproteobacteria > Burkholderiales > Burkholderiaceae > Robbsia. The sequence goes on from JBPBQT010000024.1 coordinate 2,508, forward strand.
CACCAGCACGCGCTGTCGCAACGCGCCCGGGGGCAGCCAGCGCGCCATGCATTCGACCAGATCGACGTCGTCGGGCATCTGCTCGACATGATCGACATGGGGCCAGTCGCTGCCCCACACCACCTGTGAGGCGTTCGCGTCGAGAAAGGCGGCGACTGCCGGGTCGAGATCGCGGTATGGCGGCACGCCGAGCCGGTCCGCCCCGGAAATCTTCACCCAGGCACGGCCCTCCGCGAGCATCGGCAGCAGACGCGCGCGCGCGGCCACGGCTTCGTCGCCCGCCGGTCCTCCCGACGCCGCGCCCGCCATATGGTCGAACACGAGCGGGACGCCGAGCGCGCGCAGCATGGGTGCGAGCGCGACGAGGTCGGCCGCGCCGACATGGATCTGCGCGTGCCAGCCCCGCGCGTTGAGCGCCGGCGCCAGCGCGCGCAATGCCGCAAGGCCTGCCGGGTTGCGGTAGCGCGGCGCGACGCCGGCGCGCTGCACGTAGAAGCGCGCGGCACGCACGCCGGCCGCGCTCAGGTCGTCCAGCATGCGGTCGGTGACCTCCGCGTTGACCACCGCGACGCCCCGCAAGCGCGCGGGATACCGGCGCAATGCGTCGACCAGCGCGGTGTTGTCGGTCCCGTAGACGCTGGCCGTGACGAGGACGCCGCGCTGCAGGCCGAAGGCATCCAGATGCGCGATGAACTGCCCGGGCGTGGCCACGGGTGGCGTATAACTGCGCTCCTCGGCGAGCGGAAAGCGCTCGTACGCGCCGAACACGTGCGCGTGCGCGTCGCACGCCCCCGCCGGGAACGACCAGCGGTTTTCACGAGGGGGCGGCAACGGGCCCAGACAGGCGCGGGTCACGATGGCTCTCTCCGGTTGTTGAAACGATCCATCCGCCCCCTGCGGCTCACTTCACCGATACCGTGGCGATGTCGATGAACCAGTTCTTCGGTTGCACCACCCCGCTGATGCGCGGCGACAGCGCGCGCGGCCCGACGTCGTGCGCGATCCACAGATCGGCGGACTGATCCATCATATAGGCATTCAAATCGCCCAGCAGCGTGTCGCGCGTCTTCACGTCCGGCGCGTTGATGATCGCGGTGGCGAGTTTCTCGGTGTTGTCGTCGCTGTAGTATCCCCAGTTCGCGGCCACCGGCGGGAAGGTGCGCTTGCTGGCGAAGCGCACCAGGCCGAAGAACGGATCCATCGACGAGAAACTGACGTTGATCGCGTCGGCGCCATGCGCGGCAGGGTCCTTCGCGCCCAGACGCCAGTTCGTCAGCAGCGTGTTCCACTCCACCACGTCGAGCTTGACGTTGAAATAGCATTGTTTCAGGTTCTGCTGGATGTATTCGTTCATCTGCTGCGGCTGCATCTGACCCGATCCGGAGGACGCGACCTGCACCTTGACCTCGACCGGTTTCGCGGCCGAATAGCCGGCCTCGGTCATCAGTTTGCGGGCGTGATCCGGATCGTATTTCGCGACCAGACGCGGATGCCCGTACCACGGGTCGCCGGACTCGTAGATGCCGGTCGCGGGCGTCATGTAGCCGCCGAGCAGCACCTTGAGGCCGGCGCGGTCGACGCAGGCATTGGCCGCCTCGCGCACCCGCTTGTCGCGCCAGGGCGAGCCCTCGAGATAGGAGAACTGCCAAGGCCAGTTGTGCGGCTGCGTGTTCGCATACATCTTGAAACCGCGGCTCTGCAACTGCGCGATGGCGTCGGGCGCGGGCGCTTCGATCCAGTCTACCTGCCCGGACAGCAGCGCCGCCGTGCGGGCGCTTGGCTCGGGCATCGGCAGCAGCAGCACGCGGTCGACCCGGGGGATGCGCTTGCGGTCCCAATAATCCGGGTTCTTCACCAGTTCGAGCCGCTGGCGCGGCACCAGGCGTTCGAGCTTGAACGGGCCCGTTCCCGCCGGGTGCGCGGCGAACGCCGCCCAGGCAGCCTGCGATCGCTTGCCGGCATCGGTCACGCTCGGTGGTATCGCGGCGGCGTCCTTCTCCCACAGCGTCGGCGACGCGAAGTAGAGGTTGACCAGATTGTAGGGCAGGAAGGGGTCGGGTCCGTTTGTCGTCAGTTCGACCGTCGTCGGGTCGATCTTGCGCACCGCCACCAGCGTCGGCAGGCGGGACATCGTCAGGCCGGCCTGACGCGGATCGAATTGCGGTGCGGACTTGTCCAGGACCTTGCGCACGTTCCACACCACCGCGTCCGCGTCGAACGGGGTGCCGTCGTGGAAGTGCACGCCGGGGCGCAGGTGAAACGTCCATTTCGTCCGGTCGGTGGTGCTCTGCTGCCAGTCGGTGGCGAGATCCGGAATCAGCGTGCTCGGCACGTCGGCGCGGCTCAGGTCCCACTGGACCAGCGAATCGTAGATCGTGATGCCGGTGAAGCGGTTGCCTTCGAAGCCTTGATCGGGCTGTCCGCCCGTGTAGGGAATATCCGCCGCGGTCATCGCGATGCGCAGCGTCGATTCGGCGTGGGCGCTCAGCACCGGCATGGACAGCGCCGCGCACAGCAGGACCCCACGTGTAGAGAGATATTTCATACGTGTAGAGAGATATTCCATCATAGGGACCACTCCGCCACTGCATCAATGGGTAACACTGGTCTTGGCACGTGGCGCCAGTCGAAGCGCGTCAGGATCGGTGAGGTCAGGCCGGGCGCATCGACCTCGATCACCTGTTCGTGCTGGAAGAATTCGTCGAAGCCGCCGCGGAAATGCCCGCGCGATTTCAACACGACGTTGCGCGCGGCGCTGATGTCGAGTCCGAGATGTTCGAGAAAGATCGGATCCGCGCACTGGGTGCGGTTGCTGATGACCACGACGGTGATGTCGTCGATGCGCAGCGCCGCGGTGGCGCCCAGCCGGATCGACGTGCCCGCGAAAATGCCGCGCCGCCCCGTGACCTGGCCGTTGGACAGCGCCACGACGCTCGCCCGAACCTCCCAGGGTTCGCAGAATGCATCCGGCGCCACACCGTCCACCGGCCGGTTGAAGCGCGCGGTCAGCGTCGCGCCGACGCCGGCCGCATGTGCGTCGGCGGCCAGCGCGGGGTCGTTGACGATGCCGACGATCGTATCGGCGACGCCGGCGTCGATGAAGGCACGCAGGATCCACATCGTCTTGCCG
>JBPBQT010000025.1:0-5514 GCA_050955065.1 Janthinobacterium lividum
AAGCCGACGTGGACGAGACGGCGAGCGCGCCGGCGAGCTGAAACGGAAAGAAACCGTCACGCGCAATCGTCAAACTCAGGGTGTGCGGAATCCTTCGTGCATTCGCACCGTTCAGGCGAACGCCCTCGAGCGCGAGTACGCCGTCGCGCAGCCGCTGGCTCAGCGCCGCGATGCGTGCGCGCTCTGCGCACTGTTCGCTGCCCGCCACCGCGCACGCGATACCCATGCCGACGATCTGATGCGTCGCCAGCGTGCCCGAGCGCAAACCCCGTTCGTGGCCGCCGCCATGCATCTGCGGGACGAGATGCGCCTCGACCCCGCGCCGCACGTAGAGCGCGCCGATTCCCTTCGGTCCGTAGACCTTGTGCGCCGACATCGACATCAGATCGACGCCAAGAGCGGCCACGTCGATCACGACCTTGCCCAGCGCCTGCGCCGCATCCACATGCAGCAGCGCACCCGCCGCCCGCACCAGCGGCGCGATCGCGCCGATATCGGTGAGGGTGCCCAGTTCATTGTTCACCAGCATCAGCGACACCAGCCCGGTATCCGGCCGCAATGCGGCGACGAGCGCTGCCGGGGTGATCGCGCCGTGGGCGTCAGGGGCCAGGTACGTTACCGGAAAGCCTCGCTGCTCCAGGCTGGCGGCCGTGTCCAGGATGGCTTTATGCTCCAGACTGCTGGTGATGATATGGCGTCTTCCGCCCGCGGCGTCGGCGAATCCCTTCAACGCGAGATTGTTCGATTCCGTGGCGCCGGAGGTCCAGACGATTTCCCCAACATGCGCGCCGATCAGCGCGGCGACCTGTGCCCGCGCCGTTTCCACACGGGCGCGTGCCTCGTTGCCTGCCTGGTGGGAAAGGGAGGCGGGATTGGCGAAGTGGCCCTCGACACCCAGGCAACCCATCATGGCGGTGATCACGCGATGGTCGGCCGGCGTGGTGGCGGCGTAATCGAAATAGCGCTGGGCGAGGGGCATGGCAGGAAACCCGGAATGAACGGTGAAGTTTAAAATTCTACGTTTCAGGGCAGGAAGAGTGCTGCCAAATTAAGCGTCTCATTGCGAATTTTTAAAAAATACTGCTACTGAAATGATAATGTTGGGAATATCATTTTATTCTGACTATTTCGTGCCGATTTTTCCATCCCGCTTGTCCCGCCCTGGTGTCGCTCGTGTTAGACAAAATCGATAAAAAGATCCTCGCGATTCTGCAGGAAGACTGCACCGTATCCGTGGCCGATCTGGCCACCCGCGTGAATTTGTCCGCCACGCCGTGCTGGCGGCGGTTGCAACGTCTGGACAAGGACGGTTATATTCTTCGACGCGTCGCGTTGCTGGATGCCGAAAAACTGAATCTCGGCGTGACCGTCTTCGTCGGGATCAAGACGTCGGAGCATTCGCCCGCCTGGCTGGCAAGCTTTTACACGGCGGTACGCGACATTCCCGAGATCGTCGAGGTCCACCGGATGAGCGGGCATGTCGACTACCTGCTCAAGGTGGTCGTGCCCAGCATCCAGGCATACGACGGGGTCTACAAGAAACTCATTTCCGGGGTGGCGCTGTTCGATGTCAGCTCCGGGTTTTCGATGGAACGGCTGAAAGCCACGACGGCCTTGCCCCTGGACTATGCGCCCTGACCGGGTGGACGCGTGCCATTCGCGTGAACTTTTCCTGAGGAGGACTAGCATGAAGACGAGAGGATGCCCGCTTGCGCCGGCCTGGCCGCCGGCCGCTCCCGCGGCTTCCCTGGCTTCGGTTGCCTGCGTCGTGTCGTTGGCCCTGCTGCTGGCGGGGTGCGGCAGTAGGAACGATGCCAGCGAGCGCAATTTTTCCACGGCGGTGACGCAGTACCTCGACGACAATGGCGACCTGTGTCTGGACGTCGGGCCGTTTCCCGTGGATGTCTCCGACCCCGACTTGAAGTTGCAGGCGAGCGAGCCCGCCGGACACGCGGCGCGAATGGCCGCGCTGCAACAAGCAGGACTCGTCAGCTCGATCGACGTCTCGCTGGGACAACTGGGATTCGTCAACGATCGCCCGACCGGTCATCGCCTGCACGTGCGACGTTATGATCTGACCACTGCCGGACGCGATGCGTACCGGAAGATCGTGGCGGACGAGATCGCGGCCAGCGGCAAGAAGGAGCCGGAGCGCGGCGACATCTGCTACGGCAAACTCGCGCTCGAGAAGGTGACGGGCTGGGACGATCCGGTGCAGGTGGACGGCAAGCAGGAAGCGTCGGTGCGCTACACGTACAAGGTGGGCAGTCTCTCCGAATGGGCAAAGGTTCCCGCCATCGAAACGGCGTTTCCCTACGTCGCGAACACGGTGGCGGGCGCGGGAGAGCAATCGCTGACGACCGTCATGATGCTCACCGACAAGGGGTGGGTGGCCAAGACTCCCTGAGATCGATGCGAACGGCGATCATGTGCCGATCGCGATGACATCCGGCCTGTTCGCCCGGATCGTTCCGGGCCGCCTTCGCGGGTCGGCGTGCGTCACGCCTGCGTGGCGCGCGTCCTCGGGTTTGTGGCATCCTGCTGAATGAAGGAACGACAATGCCGGCTGCGGGAAGGCTTTGTTGCTTTTCCGGATGCCGGCATCCGGCAATCCCGGCGGATCGCGGCGCGTTACCGGTATGATGCGGACTGAATGTCGTTTGCCGTATATGCCTGATACATCAGTTGGAGAATCCATGGCCTCACCTCAAGAAAGCGTCAGCATGGCGTTGTTCTGCGATTTTGAAAACGTCGCGCTCGGCGTGCGCGATGCGAATTACGAAAAATTCGACATCAAACCGGTGCTCGAACGGCTGCTCCTGAAGGGCAGTATCGTCGTCAAGAAGGCGTACTGCGACTGGGATCGCTACAAGGGTTTCAAGGCAGCGATGCACGAAGCCAGTTTCGAGCTGATCGAGATTCCGCATGTGCGGCAATCCGGCAAGAATTCCGCCGACATCCGGCTGGTCGTCGATGCGCTCGACCTGTGCTACACGAAGCTGCATGTCGACACGTTCGTCATCATCAGCGGCGATTCGGATTTCTCGCCGCTGGTCTCCAAGCTGCGCGAAAACGCGAAGAAGGTGATCGGCGTCGGTGTGAAGAACTCGACGTCGGACCTGCTGGTCGCCAATTGCGACGAATTCATTTTTTACGACGATCTGGTGCGGGAACAGCAACGCACGATCGCCAAGCGGGAGGCGGGTGCCGCGTCCAAGCGCAGCAGCGATGACGATCGTCAGCCGAAACCCGAAGTCGAGCGCCGCAAGGCCGAGGCGATCGCGATTGCGGTCGAAACCTACGACGCACTGGCGTCCGAGCGCGGCGAGAGCGGCAAGATCTGGGCGTCCGTGCTGAAAAGCGCGATCAAGCGCCGCAAGCCGGACTTCAGTGAATCGTATTACGGCTTCCGCGCGTTCGGCAATCTGCTGGACGAGGCGCAATCCCGCGGTCTGCTCGAAGTCGGCCGCGATGAGAAATCCGGCGCTTTCGTGTTCCGGAACAACCAGGCGCAAGCCGATGCGCCGCGCCAGCAGGATGCGCCGCGCCAGCAGGATGTGCCGCGCCAGCAGGATGCATCGCGTCAGCAGGATGCGCCGCGCCAGCAGGATGCATCGCGTCAGCAGGATGCGCCACGTCAGCAGGATGCGCCGCGTCAGCAGGATGCATCGCGTCAGCAGGATGCGCCGCGCCGGCAAGACACGACTCGCCAGCCGGACATGTCGCGTCAACAGGACGTGACGGCATCGGAAGCGTCGACGCTCGAGCCAACGCTTGTTGCGTTGGCGTCGACAGCAGGCGGGACAGGTCCAGGCCCGCGCAATGGCAAGAACCGCCGCAACAAGGGGCAGGGCCGCAACGGCAACCGCCAGGGCAACGATGCGGTATCGAATGGCGTGCCGTATCAGAGCGCATCGAGCCAGGCGGGGCTGCCGTCGGACGAGCGGGGCCGTGGCGCGTCGCCTTCGGACGCACAGGACGCGGCGGCACAAGCGTTCGGCGGGTCGCGGTCCGGCGAGGCGCACGCTGCCGTCGCTTCACAGACGCCGGCCGAGGACGCGTCGCAGCACCCTGCGCGTCGCGATATCGGCGAAGCAGGCGCGACGCGTGCGCCTGCCGTCACGACCGAGGAACGGGCACCGGTGGAATCCGTGGCGTCCATGCCTGCCTTGGAGGCGGACGTGGCGCCGCAGCCGGCACGAGACGTCGCCGGCGACGACGCCGGGACCGCGCACGCGCCGGCCGGCCTGGCGCGTCGTCACCGCGCCGAGCGGCCGCCGCGTGTGGTCCAGAGCCAGGCATGGAGCGATGCGCGCACCGCCGCGCAGCCAGATCTTGCATTCACACCGGAAGCGGACCGGACTGCATCAACGGATGTGCTCCACGCAGCGGCGCCGGACGTGCAGACGCCGCCCGCCGCTCGTCCGCCAGGCCGTCAGGGTGCAGCCGCACAGGCGCGTCGTGCGTCACGGGTGCCGCGTGATGGTGCCCCCGAGGCGCCGAGCGACGTTTCCGCGGTACCTGACGCTCCGACGACAGCCGATGTTGCCAGCATGGCGCCCACCCGTGATGCGCCGGGCGAGTTCCCGGTTGTCGAGGGCGACGCTGCCCCGGCCGAGAAGGGCTCGCCCGCGCGTCGTGGCCGCAAAACCGCCGCCAAGAAGGCCGATGCGGTCGTCGTGTCGACCCTGCTCGAGGAAACGCCCTCGTCGCAACCGGCCGTCGACGCCGACGGCGCACCGCGTCCCGCCAAGCCGGCGGCGCGTGCCCGTCGACTGCGCAAGGCCGCGGTCGTTGAAAACGACTGATTGGCGCCCCGGGCCCTTTGTGGGCCTGTAAAGGTGCACAATGCCCTCTCGCCCTCCGCGGGCCGGGCACCATGAACGCCGGCCCGCCCTGCAAGGGGCGGGCTGGCGTTTTCGCATGGTGGGCAACGCCCGGGCACGACGCCGAATCATGGTAGATTCATTGGACACCCAGCGACCCGGGCGCGTTTCGTCGCGCCGCCCGCATCCGTCGCGGCTTTCCAGGAACATGACATGACACTGAAAATTCTGCGTCCGCTCGGCACGTCCGAGCTCCAGGTTTCGCCATTGGTATTCGGTGGCAACGTCTTCGGCTGGACCATTGACGAGGCGACGTCCTTCTCGATACTCGACGCGCTTGCCGACACCGGCATCAATTTCATCGACACCGCGGATGTCTATTCGGCATGGGTGCCGGGCAACCAGGGCGGGGAGTCCGAGACGATCATCGGTAAATGGCTGAAGCGCTCGGGCAAGCGCGACGCCGTCGTGCTGGCGACCAAGGTCGGTCTGCTGGAAGCGCGCGCCGGCCTGTCGCGCGACAATATCCTGAAAGCGGTCGACGATTCCCTGCGCCGTTTGCAGACCGATCACATCGATCTGTATTTCTCGCATCGGGACCTTGCGGATACCGCGCCGCTCGAGGAGACGCTGGCCGCGTACCAGACCTTGATCGATGCCGGCAAGATCCGCGTGATCGGCGCGTCGA